>JBDNIE010000020.1:0-1434 GCA_041688425.1 Halioglobus sp.
AGCGTGCGTATTTGCTCGATTTTGTCGAGAAATTCGGGGCCCGCAGCTTCGCTCATGGTCTCACCCAGAACGCGCCCAAGCATACTGACATTGTGTGTTAGAGAAGAATACGGGTGGTCGTTCATGGCATCACCAATCAGTGGGTTCTCAGTCGTTTGCGAAGACGATTCGCGCTTTCGCTACTGTGCAGGCAAAGCAGGACAAGTTAAACCAATTTGTACTCGCTAGTTTGACGCTGGCGCGCCCCGGCGAAGGCGATCAGCTGTTTGAGGGTAACAAATATGAGCGAGGTTTGTGATGTAAGAGGTATGTGCGTTCGTTGTGACTGTATTTTCGGATAGGTACTTTCGCTATTCAGCAAAGCTTTTTGGCCGAGTGATATCGGCTGGCCAGATTAGATTAGATAGGAAACTACGGCTGTGGGTCTTTTTGTCCTATAGTTATTTCATTAGCCAATGTTGTGAAGAGTGATATCGCTTGGGACTCAATTTTAGATCATTTCCGGCACCAGGTTTGTCACCAGGCTTGGTTGCTGGAGGGCACATTCAACGAGCGTTAGTGCGCCTAAACGGCTAAATTTTTCGCTGAAGGCCAGGGAGTCAGTATGTCGTTCTACTCGCAGGACTGGGTGGCGAAGTTAGGCATCCACAGCAGTGCTGCCGGCGCAGCACTGGTACTCATGCTGTCACAGGGGATGCCCGCATCCGCCTCGACGCTGGTTGTGATCGACTATTCTTATGACGATCTCGATAGGCTGACAATGATGGGGCGGGCCGATGGGCCTTTAGTGGACTACACCTACGATGAGGTCAGCAATATTACGTCGCGGACTATTGCCAATAGCGCTGATTTTGACGGTGATCTGTTGGCGGACTTTGTTGACGATGACGACGACAATGACCAGATACCGGACTCGGTAGAGCTGAACAGCAATCTCGATCCGTTCAATGGTGATGATGCCGCACTGGATCTCGATGGTGATGGCATTAGCAATTTAGCGGAGTATCTGCTGGGCTCCGACATCAACCATAAACATGGCGATTTGAATGCCGACGCGCGGGTGGATGCGGGGGACGTGGTTCTTCTGCAGGCAATACTCTCCGATCTACTTGCTGCCGAGCCGGGTCAGCGGTTGCCGGGGCATGGTGACGTCAATCTCAACGGGAGGCTGGACGTCGGTGACCTGGTCATTATCGAGCGCATTTATCAAGGATTTTAAAAACGTGAAATTGACAAGGATGTCATCATGCTACGAAACCTGCGAACGGCGGCACACTCCGTTTTCTTTGTGATTATGGGATTGTCTTTACTACTCGCCGGCAGCGCCACAGCGCAGGCTGTGTCTGACTCGCCAGTGCAGCAAGTAAAAGCATCTATTGGCTCAAGGATGCCAGATAGATCCGGTTGGTATGCAGGAACATTGGAGCGCGTTTC
>JBDNIE010000213.1:0-5398 GCA_041688425.1 Halioglobus sp.
ATGAATAGGAGTAGTGATCGATACGGCACGATACCAGCGCTCCCGCACAACCCAAAGCTCCTACCGACAAGGCGACTGATCGGAGATAACGACTCTTTGGACCTCGCGGCAATCCTTGCCGAAGTTCTCTTCCACGATCGCCATATCATGTTCGTCCGTCTTGCCGTCGAAATCCATGTCACACCAACTTGACTGGCCGGCCAAGCTACCGCCCGCAGCACTGGAGGCAAATCTCTCGACGCATGCCCGATCCTCATCGTTCACAATGCTGTCGAGCGTCCCATCGCCCTCGCAGTAGACCTGACCGTTCTCTGCCGTCTTATCGCCAACCTGCGAATTGAGAATGGTCTCCATCTCATTGAAGAGCTCGGTGCAGTTCTGTTGCTGCTCCGGGCTCAACGCGTCAAACGGTAGGACGTTCTCAGCCGACGAGCCTGCAGGGCGGTCGAGTCGGGGCAGCAGTGGCTTCTGATCGATCTGGTAAAACTCCCAGTTGACAGTCTCTCCTGTAGTTACCCCATCCGCAGTGCAGCTCTTTACGAGTAGACGGTTCAGTTTATAGTCGTCATTGCGGGTCGTCCAAGCCGCTTGATCCACGATCGCCATGTCCTTGTCCGGCGTGGCCGGTGATGCCTTGGCAGCAACGGCACAGCAGCTGCTATACCCCTCCGGAGGAACGCCCGCCAGATCGCTTCCTGGCCCATACCAAAGCCCACTTTCCGTCTCACAAATGGCTTTACTGGTGAAGAGAATATCGGTGCACGCAAACTCCACTCCCAGGTCAAGGACACAGGGCGACAACTCTACTCCCGGAGGTTTCAATGAAATCCCGACCTGGCTGAAATTCGATTTCCGGATCTCCGGGTGCAAGGGTTCGGTCAGATAGGGCAGCAGGGATTGAGAGTCGAGAATCTGCGTATCCGGCACGACGTTCCGCACATCGATCCCTCCGATCTCGCCCCAGAGCTCGAACAGATCGACCACATTTACCATGTGGTTGGCCATGGTTCCCCGGTTATCGCTATGGACGAGGGGCCCGGTTGCCGCCATCCCTACCCAGACACCGGTCTGGTAAGGAGTCCCCTTCGAATGGGTCAGGTCGAACGGCAACTTCACGCTGGGAAAGAACGTGCCATTGTCGCCGATCCAGACGATCATCGTGTCGGAGCTGCCGGGGTCATAAGCCAAATTGCCGTTGGCGCCACGGGTGGCTATGCCTGTTTCCACCAACAAACGCCCGATTTCGTTATCCATCGCCTCAGCCATCTGATTTCCGAGAATGCGTTGATCTAATAGGCTGTTGTCGCCGGCGCAGTCCAGCGCGCTATTGAACAGAGAATTCGGCCTAGGCAGGAGCACATCGGGTGCCTGCTGATAGGGCGTATGGATCGCGTTGTAGCTCACTGTCGCCATCCAGGGCTTCGTCCCCTCCTGCTGTTTCTTAATCCAGCCGATGGCGGCGTCGGTCGTCTGGATCGTGGCGTAATTCCTCTGGGTATCTGAAGTAACCAAGGCAGGAGTTTCTGCAGTCCCGGCGTAGTACTCGGTGCTATCGATGACGGTATGCGGCCAAACGTAGTACGCGTTTTCGTTTTCAAAATGGAGCTGACTCGGCAACTCGGCCTGGCAATTTTCATCCCGCAGGAACAGTCCCCCGCTCTCCATACACTTTCTGCCGGGTGCCGGATGCTCCGAACCCGGCACAAGCACCGAGCAAAGAGCCTCCCCGGGGCGCGCGGCATCCATGACATAGCAGGCACCCGCGCGCTCCGCAGGATCGAAACCGCAGGAGAAGGGTTCATTTGCCGTCGTCGCGCCGCCCGCCGTTACATCGATAGAAGGCGGAGCTGCATAAAGGTTCCCGTCGTAGTAGTCCCATCCGGCGAACCCGGGCGCGAGGTTTCCGAAGGGATTGTTGCTGGGGCCGCCGAGGTGATACTTGCCGAACAGGCCACTCGTATAACCTGCTGCGCGCATCACCGTGGGCGTAGTTGTTTCAAAGTCCGACAACAGGCTATTCGCGATATCTTCGTCCAAAATCGCAGCATAGACACCGGTTCGCAGCGGGTAGCGGCCCGTGAACATAGACACACGGCTAGACGAACACTCCGGCGTCGCCCACACATTGCGGAAGCTAACACCGCTCTGTGCGAGCGCATTCAGGTTGGGTACTTGCGGGGGGGTGAGGCCGCCGTAGCCGAAGTGGGTAGACTGATCCATTCCCCAGTCATCCAGGATTATGAAGATGATATTGGGCTTCTGCTCAACGACCGGTTGATCGCCGTCATCGCTGCTGTTCGAGCATGCGACCGAAGTGGCGAGAATCAGGGACAATATGAACAGATAGCAGACTTTCATAGTTTATTATTTCGCTCTTTCAATCTTTCAATCTTTCAATCTTTCAATCTTTTAATATACGGCGAATAGAGTGCTGAGGAAAGCCCAGCAAAAAGTTTCGTAGCCATAGCAGGTGAACCCCCGCTATTGAATCGCTCTCTATTTATGGCTGCCCCCGCACGCTGGATTTCATCGCACAGTTGGCGGCGCTGACCCAGCCGGTCGCGCACCGGGTATCAGCCCCTTACTGCGTTCTCCCCGGTTCCGTGGGAGCGCCCAGTCCTACGAATATGACAAGCCCATCACCACCCGGATTCATGATGAGGTTGTCTGCAAAATTCGGTTTCCAGTTGTTGGTAACCCAGAGATTTCCCGCTCTATCAGGCACGATGGACACTTGGCGCATCATTGGGGTAAAGGTCGGCTGCCCGGGCGCGGTTTGATCGAGTCGAGTTCCATCACTAAGCAAAACGGGCTCGCCCGCTGACGGCAGCGTGTAGCCGGTATCCGGCGAAAGCGGAGTTCCCACGGGGAGTCCTGAAGGTGAGTTTGGTCCGGCAAGCACGGAGATTCGAGACCTTCTAAAGACGTTACCGCCGGGGAGAATATCTTGGAATCCAAAGTTTGCTACCCATACGTTGCCGATCCCGTCGACACTGACATCCCAAGGCCCAATGATGCCACCGCCGGTAAAATCGCCTGCCGGCGTTCCGTCTGGAGCAAATCTTTGCACGATGTTTTCCCCCTGACTGGCGGTCCAAACGAAACCTTCAAGGTCGATATCGATGCCTTTTATGCCACCATCGACGAATGTTTGTGAGAGCATCTCGAGGTACAGACCATTGAGACGCCAGTGAGATACGCTGTCCTTGTTGTTGGGCGGGCATGGATTACTCGCGTTTGGCAGAGTTGTCCCCGCCGTGGAGGCCCAAACCGTGCCGTCTGCCGCGAGAGCTAGACCAAACGGATGACACGACAGATCGGCTATAACGCTCTGATCCGGGTCGCCGCCGAGGAAAACAACGAGCGTGTTGTTTCCTGTGCTGGCGATCCAGATGTTGCCTTCCGGGTCGACCACCATGCCTTGTACCCTGTCGGTGCCGCCGAAGTAACCTTGGTTAGACGAAACGGGGGTGCCGTCGGGTTGAATCTCAGAAACGCTCCCATTTGCGTCGGGACCAGAGTTGACAGCGTCCGGATTCACTTCGCCCCAGCCGTAGTTCCCGACCCAGATGTGGCCATCAATAGGGTTTCGAGTGATGCCGAATCCGACACCCAAGATACCGCCGGCGGCTACTGGAGAAACCGGAGTGCCGTTCGTTCCGTCTGATGGACTGCCGTCGGGCTTGAGTACCACAATGTGTCTGGCGGAAATGGTATCTCCCTGGACGACGTTATTGTTGATCCAAGCATAACCTCTGTCATCAAACACAGTGTTAGCAGGACCGCCAAACGGCATCGCATCACTGCCTGTTTGGTTGATTTTTACAGCGAGGGTCCAAGCGTCGGGCTGAAGCTCAAGACCAGGCTGATAACGTTCCACAAGTTTTGATTGGGCGAAAATGTCGGCCACGTTGTTGGCAGGGTTTCGCGCCACATTGATCAACGCTTCGACCGTATTTGTGGGCGCGATTCCGCCCGTCGGGGTCGTTAGAGTAAAGAGAGTTGCGCAATTCTCAGGACTCTCCACACACGCGGCCAACACGTTAGCCAGGTTTCGTGTAGAGCGCAGACAGTTCGTCTGGTCTGCATTTGGAGACCCCAAGAGGAGCTCGGACGGTTGACCTGTCGTCGGGTTCGCGAGGTTTGCGCTCCACCCGGCGGCTATTCTCACTGGCAGGAGCCCACCCTGAATCACGCCATTTCGATAAAGTTGTGCCCCGGCGTAGGCTCCCGCAACCGTGGTTAACTCATTGATGACGATATTGGCGGGAATCTGCTCGCCGACCAGGGAAAGGAGTTCGACTCCGTTGCCAAGGCTCGCAGTGGCGAGCAAAACTCCATCACCCAGCGGCGCTATGGCGGCCGAGAAAGTACCGTCGACATCAGAGTTCGTTTCGGCGAGAAGCTGCGGGCTGGCACCACCGTTAAGCAGAAAGAGTTGTACTTTCGCACCGGCTAATCCCTCGAAACTGGCTGCGCCTCCACTTTGCACTCGCCCCGTGATTTCTACCGTGTCTGCAGCCGGCTGAGTGGACTCGTTTTGTGATGACGAACACCCCATAACCGCAAGTATCGCGAGGATGCAAAGTGTCAATGGTGCTACTGTAAGGGCCTGCTTTCGATGCACGTCTGTTGTCCGCCAAAAATTTTATCTCCCAGCGTAGCAAAGCCCGATTGACGCTTCCACTTAATTATCGCTGATAGCGAACTTCCCTTGAGCGGGCAGAAACTCCTGGCAAAGCAAGGGGTCAAAAGCAAGGGGGCAGTGTCCTTGATCTCCTTTCCTCGACTTTCTATCACCACCCCAGCCAGCAGATTGCGGGGCACGATTGGCCACCTCGTGCAGGCTTGCTTTGAAAGCATCTGAGCCAAAAGCCCACCCCTTATTTGTCGCGCTTCTCAGGCACGCCACTAAATGAGGTTCAGGTTTGTGTATGAAGAGCTGCCGATAGATCTGCTGGCGTTCCTCGTGATTACGGGCGAGGGCTAGGTACAGCTCATGTGGGGTGAGTAGCGGATTTGAACGCCCCAATGCATTAGCAGCAAAACTGGACCAGGGGTATTCTTCGGGATGAGCCACCATCCTTGCGCGTACGGGGTTCATCTCTATATAAGTCGCCACCATAAAAAAATATGTATCTGTATCTACGAGCGTAGATTTGTACCTGCCTTCCCACAGCGTCCCGGTTCTGTGATATCGGTCGTTAAAAAATCTAACATAGCGTCTGCCCAGCGATTGCATCATTCGCCCAGTAGACTCAGCAGTTTCCGGCGACACGAGGAAGTGCACGTGATTGGTCATTAGAACATACGCGTGAATATCTACCCGATGCTTTAGAGCTGCATCTGAAACGAAACTGAGGTACTGCAAGCGGTCACCGTGTTCAAGAAAGCAAGG
>JBDNIE010000214.1:0-2639 GCA_041688425.1 Halioglobus sp.
GCTCTTCACTGATATCGGATATGGTGCGTATGTACGTCGAGTACGTGTGCACACTTTTCATGGTTTCGCATTAACCTGCCTCTCGAATGATCTCGACCGCAGCAATGAAATGGGTGATGACTACATTAGCGAACTGCAGGCATGGCTCAGAAATACAGCCAATGCAGCGGAAGTCGCTCAAAGCTTCAAGGCGATTCTTGTCGATGAGTTCCAAGATATGAATGATGCTCGATTTGAAGTTCTGGAACTATTACAACGGGCTTCCGGCGCGGGCCTATTCGTTATTGGTGATGATGACCAGGACATTCTCAGGTGGGATAGAAAGGGCAATAATGTTGCGTCCACTTACTATTTTGACAATTTTCGGGAAAACTACCTAGATACTGGAACAGGGGTCATTGAGCTTAAGACCAACTTTAGATCCGATAGGAGTATCGTGGATCGTTCACAGGGCATGATCGCTTCATTCTTCAATGAATCCGAAGCGCTTCGACTCAAAGCTAATGACTCACTTACCGCCAGGATTGACGCAGGAGATGGCCGGATCATCTCAAAGCCAGTGGACTGTGAAAGAGCTCAGGTAAGAGACTGGGTAATATCAACCCTGCCATCTAAATTAAGCAAAGCTGTATCGGAAGGTAGGTCCTTAGCGGTTCTCTGCTACACGAATGCAGAGGTTGTTGAACTATATCTTGGGCTAACGGAGCAGTTTTCCGCGTTACGGCTTCAGTCCAACTCAGATTATGCCCTAAGTCGGCTGCGTAGCTATGGTTTCTGGATTGAAGTATGTGAGAACGTTTTGGCAGAGCTAGGCAATGCCTTAATGGATCGCAGTCTATGGGAAGAATGCTATCAACGATGGAGTTCAAGCAGCGTTCAAGAATCACAGCGAGGCGATTCTGGATTCGAACTAGTTGAGCGGCTCTGGAATCTTACACTTACAGAAAAATCCTATCCCCATATTCGAGATCACATCGGCATGCTGATGAGACTCCGTAGATCAGAACTTGACAGGATGCTAGGCATTGACGGAGTTGGCAACGAGCTAATAGTCTCCACGATACATAAGGTTAAAGGGCTAGAGTACGACGAGGTGGTGATAGTGCCGTCAAAAAGCAGTTTTTTTGCAGGCGCAGGTGACAGTCTCAAAGCTCACGCCGCCGATCAAGCGCGGCTATTCTATGTTGCAATGACGCGTGCCAAGCATGAGCTTACATTCGCCTTTGGAGAACGCGAACATGCGTGGTGGAATGGAGAAGCATTTGAGGGCGCCAACGGTCGGAATAAGGTACTCGAAGGTAGCCCAGGGGAGGTCTCCATTAGTTGGGCTGCTCAGTCTAGAAATGGAGGTCTCGATCTCCAGAGCTATATAGAGAGATACGTGGCCAAGGGGGACACTTTACTGGTGAACGGGTCCCAGCTTTGGCATACATATAATGGAACCGAGCGTAAAATTGGTCAGTTACAAAAGCAGTTCATCGGCGGGGAAAACTCTCGACTTCGAGTGGCAGAGATATATAGATATACACAGGTTAATGATAATCAGTACTTCGGCAGTCTAGTTGAGCAGGTGCGACAGCGGGGGTGGAGTTACGTAGTGCTAGTGGAAGGTGCACTATAGTATAGCTCTCTATTTGTTTCCGCAGGTCCATTAAGGCTTACACCTTCACATCATAGATAATTATGAAACAGTGTGGTCAATACGAATGGAAATAGTTGAACAACAAGGTGATACCAGAACGCTGCAAGTGGTTGGAGAGCGCTTCATAAAGAAACGAATCCTCTCTCGTCTACAAAAATCCTCGAAAGCGGGCCATGAGTTGGTTGGCGGCTTGGGGCACGATGCAGGTGTGCTAAGAAACCCTCTCGAACCCGAGGATACACTGCTCGTAAATACCGATAGATCTGGGGTGAGCAAGGCATATAAATTAGGTCTCGCTGGTGGAGAGTGTATTGGTGATTTCGCGGTTTCACATGCCATTAGCGATATCCTCGCGACTGGAGGTATCCCTTTTGCAGTGTCTGTGGCAATGCTATTGCCGGGAGAGACAACCGTTCGCTTAGTTGATGAGATAGTCGATGGGATTCAACGGGCATGTGCGGACTTTGGTGTGACCATTACTGGAGGCGACACTAAAAAGGCAGAAACTCTCTCGCTGGTCGTCACTGCGCTTGGTAGAGCGCCAGAGAACCGACTCCTATTTCGAAATACGCCCCAAGTTGGAGATCAATTGGTTGTGTCAGGAATGCTTGGCTCAATGTTGCTCGGCTCTGTTGTTCATAAACGAGGTCATCATGTATCGAAGCTAGCTCAGCAGATTATTGACCAAGCACTGATACACCAGCGACCACCTTATCGCTTGGGCTTGGCGATGAGTGAAGCGCGTATAGCCAATGCCTGTACAGATATTAGCGACGGCTTACCGGCTGCCTGTCGAAATATGATCGAAGGAACCCATCTCGGCGTTGAGTTGAATGAAGAACAAATACCCATTCACCCGGAGCTTATAGAACTTGCCGGGTCGTTGTCACTTACTCCCCTTCAGCTCTCAATGGCAGGTGGAGATTGGCGATTCCTGTATTGCGTCCCCAAGAATGAGTTACCCACTCTAGGTGTTATCTGTGAAACTAGTGACACA
>JBDNIE010000215.1:0-7975 GCA_041688425.1 Halioglobus sp.
CTCGATGGTCACCAGAACTGCACCACTCGCTTGCCGAGCTATGCGTCCGGTTTCCAGACTGACGGTCTGGCCGCCGTACTGAAATGTTTTAGTTACTGGATTCACATTATTTCTCCGATTCTCAATATGGCACCGGGGCGCTCCCATGAGCGCCCCGGCAGGGATGCAGCTTATCTGCGCAGACCAAGTCGCTTGATCAGATCACTGTAACGCTGCGTATTTTTGCGTTTCAGGTAATCCAGCAGTTTGCGTCGCTGGTTTACCATGCGGATCAAACCTCGGCGAGAGTGGTGGTCGTGCGAGTGCGACTGAAAGTGCCCCTGCAACTGCCCAATGTTCGCGGTCAGCAGTGCTACCTGCACTTCCGGGGACCCAGTGTCGCCTGCGCCTACCTGGTACTCTCTTACGATTTCTGCTTTCTTTTCTACTGATAAAGCCATTATCTCTTCCTCTCACTTAATCTGCGTCAGGCGGCGCGCCTCTCTTTGCTAGGAGGCGTACCGCCCTTCGTTAATAAAAGAGCCTGTCCGTGCAGATTTACAGACAGGTTCGCGTCACTTTCCAGTGACAATCAGGCGACGCGGCGCTACGCGCCCGTCGTCCAACATTTCTCCAACGCCCAAAAACTCACCACTGTGGAGCGCGACGCGCACAATACCACCACGCGGCGCGTTTGGCACCATGACTGGCTGGCCCTGGCGTATATAAAACCCTCCGGATTCACTGAGACAAACCAGCGGCAAGGCGCCCAAGGCAGCATCTGCGGGTAACAAAAGCCGATCAAGCGCCTCAAAGTCATCGACGGACTTGAGCATCTCAAGCGTATCCACTGCCACGCTTTGCTCAAGGCTGAAAGGCCCCGCCTTCGTCCGGCGCAACGCTCCAACGAATGCACCGCATCCCAAAACCCGGCCGAGATCTTCCGCCAGTGATCTCACATAAGTGCCTTTAGTGCACTCCATGTAGATATCGATCTCGGGGTGCTCGCCACTGCGAAAAGCGCGCAGTTGCAGTTCTTTGATAACCACCTTGCGCGCCTTGCGCTCCACCTCCAGCCCCTTTCGGGCCAATTTGTAAAGTGGCTGTCCGTCTTTTTTGATCGCCGAAAACATAGAGGGTATTTGCTCGATTTCACCCTCAAACTGCTTAAGCGCCTCAATCACATCCGTTTCTGTAATGCTACGCGCATCGCGCACCTCCAGCACCTTGCCTTCAGCGTCACCGGTATCAGTGACTGTGCCAAGTACAAATGTGCTCTGGTAGGCCTTATCTGCATCCAACAGAAACTGCGAAAACTTGGTAGCCTCCCCCAGGCACAGTGGCAGCACCCCGGTGGCCAGCGGATCAAGACTGCCCGTATGGCCCGCTTTGGCTGCCTCGTAAAGACGCTTTACGCGCTGCAATGCATGATTGGAACTCACCCCTATAGGCTTATCCAATACCAGAATGCCATCCAAAGACCGTCCCTTGCGACGCCTCGCCACCCTAACTCTCTGAACCGTCGTCATCGCGCAGGCCCAATTCACGATCTGCATCGGCAGCGCGTTTGATCAGGTCCTCCAGATCACGGCCACGACCAACACTGGCGTCGAAATAGAAACGCAACTGCGGCACGCTGCGCATATTGCTGCCGCGCGACAGTTGACTGCGCAAAAAACCGCCCGCCTTGTTCAAGGCTTCAATAGTCTCGCCAGCGTCTTCGCTCGAATCAATGCCCATGACCGTGACGTAGACGCGCGCATGACCAAGATCACGACTCACTTCTACTCCGGTGATGCTAACCATGCCGACCCTGGGATCTCGCACCTCATGCTGGATCAGGGCAGCCACCTCACGCTGCAGATAATCCGCAACGCGCTGGGTTCTGGCATATTCTTTTGCCATCGGTAATGCTCTTTGAGACGCCGCTTACAGAGTGCGCGCAATCTCTTTGACTTCGTATACCTCTATGAGGTCCCCTACTTTCACATCGGTGTAATTCTTGACACCGATTCCGCACTCGACACCGTTGCGCACCTCGCTTGCATCATCTTTAAATCGACGCAATGACTCCAGTTCGCCCTGATAGATCACAATACTGTCACGCAGCACGCGGATTGGTTTGGAGCGATGAACCGTACCCTCTATCACCATACAACCCGCAACTTGGCCAAACTTTGGCGAACGGAATACGTCACGCACTTCAGCGATACCAACGATATCTTCTCTCAACTCTGGCGCCAACATACCTGTCAGTGCTGCTTTCACATCGTCGATCACATCATAAATGACGTTGTAATACCGTAGGTCAACGCCTTCAGACTCGACCAATCTGCGCGCTGCATTATCCGCACGCACGTTGAATCCAAAAACAACAGCACCTGAGGTCACCGCCAGATTGACATCCGTTTCAGTGATGCCACCGACGCCGCCAGTGACTATATTGACCTGCACTTCCTCGTTGCCAATCTCCATGAGCGAGGACTGAAGCGCCTCAAGCGAACCGCGCACATCGGCTTTAACGACAACATTGAGCGTTTGACGATCACCTGCTGTCATACTCTCAAACATATTATCCAGCTTGGCGGCTTGCTGGCGCTGCATTTTCATCTCGCGGGTCTTTTCCTGACGGAAATCTGCGACTTCACGGGCGCGTTTTTCACTCTCGACTACGGCGAATATGTCGCCGGCTGCGGGAGTAGAGTCGAGGCCCAGAATCTCCACCGGAATGCTGGGGCCGGCCTCATCGATGGACTTACCGTTCTCATCAAGCATGGCTCTAACTCGGCCGAACTGCAGCCCTGCCAGCACAATGTCACCTTTGCGCAAGGTGCCACTCTGAATCAACAGTGAGGCAATCGGACCACGCCCCTTGTCCAAACGTGACTCGAGCACGATGCCCTGCGCCGGCACATCTCGCGCCGCCGTCAGTTCCAGAACTTCCGCCTGCAGCAATATCGCATCAAGCAGATCATCAACGCCCTCACCGGTATGCGCAGAGACCTGAATAAACTGGGTATCACCACCCCAGTCTTCGGGGATGACATCTCTAGCTGCGAGCTCGCTTTTAACCCGCTCCGGGTCTGCTCCGGCTTTATCCATTTTGTTGACGGCCACGATGATCGGCACGTTGGCCGCCTTGGCATGCTTCACGGCTTCTTCGGTTTGCGGCATTACGCCGTCGTCGGCGGCTACGACCAGTATCACGATATCGGTGCTCTTTGCCCCGCGCGCGCGCATCGCAGTGAACGCTGCGTGTCCGGGAGTGTCGAGAAACGAAATCATGCCGCGATCAGTTTCCACATGGTAGGCGCCGATATGCTGCGTAATACCGCCCGCTTCGCCCGAGGCTACCTTGCTCTTGCGAATGTAATCCAGAAGAGAGGTTTTGCCGTGGTCTACATGGCCCATTACCGTTACAACTGGCGCTCTGGGCTCTTCCGATCCGCCGTGCTGTGACAAGGCCTCCTCAAGTCGCTCCTCGAGTGCATCCAGGCTAAGGTGCTTAACACCATGACCGAACTCTTCAACCACCAGAGTCGCCGTGTCGCGATCAATCATCTGGTTGATCGTTGCCATAACGCCCAGCTTCATGAGCTCCTTAATCACTTCGCCAGACTTGACCGACATTTGCTGCGCCAGATCCGCAACAGAAATCATATCCAAAATTCCGACTTCCCGAATTTTCCGCTCTGTGGGCATTTCAAAACCGTGCTTTGAGTGTTCCGAGTGCGCCGATTTGAGTTTCTTGCGGCCACCACGACGTCGACTAACCCCGGATTCCGACTCCAGGTCTGCCAGCGATAAATTGTGATTGCGTTGTTTACCACGGCCTGACGGCGCATTGCGAGCCAACCGGCTGCGCGGCTTGCGCGCGTCTTCCTCAGCAGCACGTCCCGTAGAGGGAACTTCATGCAGTCGCTTGGGCCGCTTGGTGGTTTCCTGCACTTTCTCTTGCGTCTTGGTCTTGACCAGAGCGTCAGCCTTAACCTGCTCCTCAGCCAGCTTGCGCGCATCGGCGGCAGCTTGTCGCGCCGCAGCCTCGTCGGCTTCCATAAGTTTACGGCGCGCGGCGGCTCGCTGGCGCAAAATCTCAGGGTCTACATTGGCTGGATCATTATCCGCCGCCGCAGCCTCTAATTCCGACACTGCGGCAACCAACTGCTCCCGCTCAGCCGCTGCTGCAGCTCTGGCCACCGCAGCTGCCGTATCTTGCGCAGCAACTTCCTGCACCTCCGGCATTACCTTTTCCGGTTCCTGTTCCGCTTCCTGCACCCGCTCCGGTTCGAGCGCTACCAGCTCTTCCTCAACCAGAGCCTCACCATCCTCGAGCTCGTCTGAATCACGCTTGACATAGGTGCGCTTTTTACGCACTTCTACATTGACCGTTTTTCTGCCTTGGGAAGCATTAGTCCGCAACGTAGTGATCGTTTTACGCTTCAGCGTTATACGCTTTGGAGCGTCGGTTGATTCTCCATGACTACGTTTCAGATACTGCAGCAGCGTCTGTTTGTCTTCATCAGAAACAGCCTCTTCTGCTTTCTTATGAGGCAACCCTGCATCTTTCATCTGCGTCAGCAGACGTTCCGAAGATGCGCCTACAACTTCCGCGAGTTGCTCTACTGTCACCTGACCCATTCAATAATCTCCTTGGTACCCTGTCATAGTGTGATTAAGCGTTGCCGTTTCAGGTTATTCACCTGCCTCGGCAAACCAGGGTGCCCTGGCGGTCATAATTAGCTCGCCGGCGCGCTCTTCAGTCATATCAGGGATATCCATAAGGTCCTCTACGGCCTGCTCCGCAAGGTCTTCCATCGTAACAATCGCGCGACTTGCCAGTAGGTAAGCCAAATGGCGGTCCATGCCGTCCATCGTCAACAAGTCTTCTGCCGGCTCACGGGCACCTAACTGCTCTTCCGAGGCAATGGCCATAGTCAGCAATGCGTCTTTGGCTCGAGCGCGTAATTCCTCAGCAATATCTTCATCGAAGCCCTCAATCGCCGTCATTTCTTCCAGCGGCACATAAGCGACTTCTTCCAGCGTGGTAAAACCTTCATCAACCAGTATCCCCGCCACATCTTCATCGATATCGAGGTTATCGACGAACACCTTGATGACCTGCCCGGCCTCTGCCTCATGTTTCTCTGCGGCATCTTCCAGGCTCATGACATTGATAGTCCAGTTGGTCAACTGCGCGGCTAACCGCACATTCTGCCCATTGCGACCGATTGCCTGGGCCAGATTGTCCTGTGATACCGCAACATCCATGGTGCCACTGTCTTCATCGACAACAATCGACTCAACTTCAGCGGGCGCCATCGCGTTAATGACCAGTTGCGCGGGGTTGTCGTCCCACAACACGATATCGACGCGCTCGTTATCCAGTTCGTTGGAGACCGCTTGAACGCGTGAACCGCGCATACCCACGCAGGCCCCAACAGGGTCGATGCGCTGGTCGTTGGTCTTCACAGCAATCTTGGCACGCGACCCCGGGTCGCGCGCCGCAGCCCGTATCTGGATAACTTCTTCCGCGATCTCGGGAACTTCAATCTTAAACAGTTCTATCAGCATTTCCGTGCAAGAACGGCTCAATATCAACTGCGGCCCACGAGCTTCTGTGCTGATTTCTTTAAGAATGGCGCGAACACGGTCGTTGACTCGGAACGTTTCACGACCTACCAATTGATCACGGGGCAGTAACCCTTCCGCGTTATTACCAAGATCAACAATAACATTGTCACGCGTTACCTTTTTGACAGTGCCCGCAATCAGTTCACCTACGCGACTCAGATACTGATCGACGACCTGTGCACGCTCTGCGTCACGCACGCGTTGCACAATAACTTGCTTGGCCGTTTGCGCGGCGATACGACCAAACCCGACGTTATCTACCGCTTCTTCGTGAATATCACCGGGCTTCAGGTCCGGATTCTGCTCGATAGCTTCCTCGGTCGTAAACTGGGTACCCAAAAGAGCCATTTCGTCGTCCGGCACCACCAGCCAGCGCCTCACAGTTAAGTAGTCTCCAGTTTTTCGGTCGATAGTGACATGAATATCAGCGTCTTCGTCGTAGCGCTTTTTGGTCGCCGTTGCCAGCGCAAGCTCTATCGCTTCGAAAATTATGTCCTCAGACACTCCCTTTTCATTAGAGACAGCCTCAGCCACCAACAGAATTTCTTTCGTCATCTCAAGCCTCATCAGTTCTTTTGCTGCGTCTAAACAGAGGGATGCACACGCGCCTTCTCGATCGCGTCATAAGGCAATAGAAACTCGTGATCATCAATCTGGATCACAATATCCTCACCCTCAACACCTTTCAAAATACCCTTAAACCTACGCCGCCCCTCAAAGGCACTGCGCAAGCGTAGTTCCACTACTTCGCCTACATAGGCATCGTATTGTGCCAGCGCAAACAACAGGCGGTCCATGCCGGGAGAGGATACTTCCAGGGTATATTCCCCGGTGATCGGATCCTCAACATCGAGCACAGCACCCACTTGGCTGCTGACAACAGCGCAATCATCCACTGTAATACCGGCGGGACTGTCTATATACACACGGACCAGGCTGTGCCTGCCTTGTGCAATATGCTCCACACCCCACAAGGTATAGCCAAGTGCGGCCACCGTGGGTTGCAGAATATCCGTAATCTGCTGATCTTTACTCGCCACAGGCGTTTTCTTTACTCCGTATACGAAAAAGCCCCTAAAAAGGGGCTTTTCCATCTGCACACTGCCTCGCTTCAAGCTAACAGTGTTAATTGGTAGCGGGGGCCGGATTTGAACCGACGACCTTCGGGTTATGAGCCCGACGAGCTACCAGACTGCTCCACCCCGCATCAAAACTATCTCGACTGTAAAATGCCCCTCGGCAATTTTACTTGAACCCTAACTCGTCTTTCGTGCTCAATTTCGAGGCTGTGCATTATAGGGAGAGGCCCCAACCCGGTCAACCATATAGCATCGAAAATTACATTTAACCTGATTGACAATCATTCTCATTAAGATTAGCCTTCTTTCATTAACTATTTGAGATCAGTAAGAGCCATGTACGTCTGTCTTTGTAAAGGCATCACCGACACGCAAATCCGCGCCGCTATCGCCGACGGTGCGAATTCCTTTAAAGACGTTCGCAACACTCTGGGCGTTGGCAGCCAATGTGGCAAATGCGGCATCCTGACGCGCGAAATACTCCGCGAAACACTGCTGGATAGTACGCAGCAAGAGGAGCTGTTCTACGCGCTCAGTTGACTTTAGGCGGCGAAATCTCATCGCACTTTATAGGCCTGCTGAAAAAATCCCACCTGGAATACGACTGCGAATCTTTCGTACTTACATTCATTTTTAGCTCTATTAATCAATGACTTACGATTGACGAACCGATGCCAACAACGGCATAATACTCTTTCTTACTCAGAAGGAGCTGTCCCGTGAAAGGCGACGCAATTGTCATTCAATTTCTTAATAAGGTACTGGGCAACGAGCTGGTCGCCATTAATCAGTATTTTTTGCACTCACGCATGTACAAAGATTGGGGTCTCAAGGAGTTGGCAGACCATGAATACGCCGAGTCCATCGATGAGATGAAACACGCCGACCAGCTCATCGAGCGCATTCTGTTTCTGGAAGGGCTACCTAATCTTCAGGATTTGGGCAAGCTCATGATCGGTGAAAATACGCAGGAAATACTCAAATGTGACCTGACACTTGAGATGAAGGCCATCCCTGATCTACGGGAGGCCATTGCGCACTGTGACTCAGTTCAGGATTACGTCACGCGTGAGCTGTTTAAAAGCATACTCGAGTCGGAGGAGGAACACGTTGACTGGCTGGAGACCCAACTGAGCTTGCTTGAAAAGGTAGGCATTCAGAACTACCTGCAGAGCGCGTCACAGCACGCATCCTGAACGCGACTTCGGCACGCCGACCAGATACGTCCTGGCCGGGCGGTCCTTTGCACGCATTGCGTGCAAAGGACACACACCCTTAAATTACAG
>JBDNIE010000216.1:0-6790 GCA_041688425.1 Halioglobus sp.
CATTAACAAAAGCGGCGCGGAAATTGCATACCATTTGTATTTTCCACACTAGCAGGTAATGGGGCTGTGATTTTAATGGATGTGATACTGATCACCCTTGGCATATTGGGGTTGGGCGCGATAGCAATATCGGCCTTCGTATTCATTGTCGCCGCACGAAATTACGTATCTGACGACGACCGGCGCCCGCGCTCCCGATTTTCCGACCCCAAGCAGGCGTCGCGCGAGCGGGTTGACCGCAATTTTGTCGACAGGCGCACTGGTCGATTCGTAACATTTCCACTGACAGTGAACAGCATCCTGATTACCAATGATCGACGCTCTCTCTACGACCGGCGACAACTGACCTGATTTAGTCACCATTGGGCGTGTCCGTCGCCGTGGGTCAATGCGGCGCCCGCACAATTGCACTCCTCAACCCAGTCATGCTATTTTCTGCGTAAGCACTTGTTTTTAATAAAAACTACCCGCACTGTAGCCACATACGATCATGCGGTAGACCGTATCTAAAACGCGACTTCTGCCATCCGGGATGTAACTCTATGCGATCAATTGAGGCCAGCGTCGCGGCGCAACTCGCCGGGACTGGAATCTGCAGCATTTGACGATTGCCGGCAAAATTTATGCGCTGGTGCTGTCCATAGCGGTTACGGCAGCCTGCATCTTGATTGCGATCGTGTGGCAGCGCGAGTATTCGTCGACCCACGACACCCTTATCAAACAGTCGAATGACTTCGTGCAAAGCCAACCGCAGTTGCAGGTCGCCATCTACCTGCAGGACAGTGCTGAACTGCAGGCAACCCTTGCGGACTTTCTGTTGTCCTCCCCGCCCCTACTGTACGCCGTTGTTCGCAACCAGGAAGGGCTCGAGCTGACACGGGTGCAGCGCAGCAACACAGACCTCTATCCACTGCCACCGTTCGATCAGATGCGGGGTAACACGTCGGTCGTGGAGATAACTCTGACTTCTCATCGAGGCTTTCTCACCAGCGCAGGCGCAGAGCAGTCTAGCGCGCCACCTGCAGGAGAGTTCATATGGGATCTTGCGATACCGGTCTTATCTGTCGTCAACCCATTGGACACCAATGTCACTCGCGAGGAGTTCGGCGCAGCACTGGCCAGTTCACGCACAGCCACCAGTCTGCATGTTATCGGCTATGTGCAGTTCGGCATAAGCCGCTGGCTATTAATTGAGGAAACCTTCCCTGCTCTCATGCCCGTTGTGACCATTGCCCTGGGCTTCATCCTTTTGTGCGGCATTTTTGCCCGGCATATGACGCGCAGAATCACTGCGCCGTTTTCGATAATCAAACGCATGGCAGATGATATTTCATCCGGATCTGCGGTACAGGCAAAGGGACTCGAGAACCGCGGAGAGTTCAAGGAAATCGCGACCCTTCTTAACGGTATCATCGGCGACCTGAACACCTACAAAACGCGGATGGACGTTGACCACCGCTTGCTGAGCATGAAGGTGGAGGAACGCACCTCCCAACTATCCAAGCGCAATGAAGAACTGAACCGGGCGGTGAAGGAGGTCACTAAAACCAAGAATCGTCTGCGCCATCTGGCCTATTACGACAGCCTCACAGGCCTACCCAACCGGCGCCTGTTTACGGAACAACTCGACCTGCTGCTGCGCCTTTCGAGACGGAATAAGGAAATTCTGGCGCTGCTTTTCATCGACCTGGACAACTTCAAACGCATCAACGACTCACTTGGGCACAGCTCCGGCGACCTGCTACTGCGCGAGGTGGCCAAACGCCTTACCAGTTGCGTGAGGGACAGTGACGTTGTTGCACATAGTGGTGAGCCCAGTTCACGAATCGATGTCTCGCGGCTTGGGGGCGATGAATTTACAGTGGTGCTCAATCAAATCGAGTGCGTCGAATCTGCTGCGGTCGTGGCTCAACGACTGCTGGATATGTTTGCCCGCGCTATACCTATTGAAGGCAATGATCTTGTGGTTACTCCCAGCATCGGGATAGCTATTGCACAGGCTGAAACCGCAACAGTAGAGGGCCTGCTCAAGGCGGCCGACACCGCCATGTACCATGCCAAAACATCCGGCCGCAATAAATATATGTTCTACAACAGCAGCATGGATGCAGCCGCGGCCGAGCGACTGGAACTGGAAAATGAGCTGCGCCGAGCGATAGAAAATAATGATCTGCAGCTTTACTACCAACCACAGATCAACAGCATGACCGGTGTGGTGACAGGCGCAGAAGCCCTCATGCGCTGGCCACATGCGAAGCTCGGGATGGTTCCGCCGGTTAAATTCATCCCTTTGGCAGAGGATATGGGGTTGATCCGTGCTTTGGGGGACTGGGGACTGGAGCAGGCCTGTCGAGATATGGTCGATCTACAAATCCAGGGCATTGAACTGCCCAAGGTATCCGTCAACGTCTCCGCGCTGCAGTTCAACCAATCCTTTATTAAACGAGTTTCGGAGGTCCTGGCGTCAACCGGGCTGCGCCCGACGCGCCTGCAACTGGAATTAACGGAGGGTATTATGATGGATGACAAGGCGGACACCATTAACGCCTTGTCTCATCTTAAGGACATGGGCCTGCAACTCTCCATCGATGATTTCGGTACGGGCTACTCGTCCCTGAGTTACCTCAGTCGATTTCCCCTGGATGAACTCAAGATTGACCGCAGCTTCGTGGTCGATTTTGACAAAAGCCAGAACGATGCCAGCCTGGTAATCGCCATTATTGCGATGGGTAAAAGCCTGCGCCTTGAAATCGTAGCAGAAGGGGTTGAAACAAGTGAGCAATACCACTTCCTGCGCAGCAAAGGCGCGAGCGTTATTCAGGGGTATCTGTTCAGCAAGCCGGTACCGTTTGAGGAGTTGAAACCCCTGCTGGCGCCAGGCTACTTCAAACAACAAGTCACAGAGCTTAACACGCGCTAACAAAGCGGCCACCGCGGGCAATACCCAATGTTTGCCGTCAGTTGCAGCCAAATATAAGGGTGCACTGCATCTGCTGGGGTATACTGCTTCGCCATGAACAATGCCCGCCAAGTCTTACAATCTGTATTCGGATACGAATCCTTTCGAGAACCGCAGGACGCTATTATCCAGACGGTCATCGATGGCGGTGACGCACTCGTTCTAATGCCAACCGGCGGCGGCAAATCGCTTTGCTACCAGATACCCGCCCTCGTCCGCCCCGGCTGCGGTATCGTCATTTCACCTTTGATCGCGTTGATGCAGGACCAGGTCAGCGCGATGCGGCAGCTGGGGGTGCGGGCAAGCTTCCTGAACTCAAGCCTGGATCCAGCCGCAGCGCGAGCCGTGGAGAGCCAACTGCTGTCCGGGGATCTCGACCTGCTTTATATTGCCCCCGAGCGACTGACACAGGAGCGCTGCCTGGTCCTGCTGGAGCAGGCATCCATCGCGCTGTTTGCTATTGATGAAGCGCATTGCGTCTCCCAATGGGGCCATGACTTTCGCGCTAACTACTTGCAGCTGGACATCTTACACCAACGTTTTCCGTCTATTCCGCGCATCGCCCTCACTGCCACGGCTGACGAGCGCACCCGCACCGAAATCATCCACCGACTGGACCTGCACAGGGCGCAGCAGTTCATCGCCGGTTTCGACCGCCCCAATATCCGTTATCGGATCGCTCTGAAAACCAATCCGAGAACACAACTGTTGCGTTACTTGCGGGATGAACACGCGCAAGACGCGGGCATTGTGTACTGCCTGTCGCGTAAAAAAACAGAGGAAACCGCCAACTGGCTGCGCGAGCAGGGCTTTAATGCCCTGCCTTACCACGCGGGACTCCCCTCCGCCTTGCGCGCCGAGCATCAGGCGCGATTTTTGCGCGAGGAAAGCGTGATCGTCGTTGCTACGATTGCGTTTGGTATGGGAATAGACAAGCCGGACGTGCGCTTCGTAGCGCATCTGGATATGCCAAAAACTATAGAATCCTATTATCAGGAGACGGGCCGCGCTGGGCGCGACGGGGAACCCGCGGACGCATGGATGGTTTACGGGCTGCAGGATGTGATCAAGTTACGCCAAATGATGGCGGGTTCCGATGGCAACGAAGAACATAAGCGAGCGGAGCAGCACCGCCTCAACGCAATGCTGGGATTGTGCGAAATCACCACCTGCCGCCGTGAGAGCTTACTAAACTACTTTGGCGAAACACAACTGCAACCCTGCGGCAACTGCGACACCTGCCTGGAGCCGGTGGACACGTGGGATGCCACTGAACCCGTGCGCAAAGCGCTGAGTGCAGTCTACCGCACCGGCCAACGTTTTGGCGTCAATCATTTAATTGATGTATTGCGCGGTGCCAGTACCGACAAGATTTTTCAGTTCGACCATCAGCACCTGCCCACCTATGGCGTTGGTAAAGAGTTGGACAACACACAGTGGCGATCAATATTCCGGCAATTGGTAGCACGCGGGCACTTGAGCGTAGATCTGGAGCACTTTGGCGCTTTGCGACTGGAAGAAAAGTGTCGCCCGCTTTTACGCGGCGAACAGGATATTCAACTGCGCCGCGATACCGGCGCTAAAACCAGCAGGAAACAGACCAAAACCGCCTTGCCCGCTGATATTGATATCGGCCTGTGGGAGGCCTTGCGAGAATGCAGACGCCTACTGGCCGAGGAACAGGGTGTTCCGCCCTATGTCATTTTTCATGACCGCAGCCTGAAGGAAATGTGTGCCACGCTGCCCCGCACACCCGCGCAGTTTGGCAATATCACGGGCGTGGGTGAACGCAAAATGGACAAGTATGGCTCTGCATTTTTACGCGTCATCAATGACCATGAGTAGAACACCTGCTCTATCGTGAATTCAAATGACCATCCAATTGACCCGAGCGCGCTAAGCGCGTAATTTTGTGACCTCATTATTTGTGAGGAACTCTCTGTGAGCAAAAAAATTCCGCGCTCCAATGACAACGACTACAGTCTGGATATCATCCAGCAGCGCCAGACATTTATCGAAGAAAACACCCCTGCTAAACTACACCATACTCGACATTTCTCGTTCGACCCCGTAGAAATGTCCGGCAACATCGAAAATCTGTTTGGTGTCGCACAGGTCCCCATCGGTCTCGCAGGGCCGTTACTGGTCAACGGCGAACATGCCCAGGGCGAGTTCTACGTTCCCATGGCCACTGTTGAGGGCACCATGCTGGCCAGTTACAACCGCGGCATGAGCGTCATTCGGGAATGCGGCGGGGTGATCACCACGGTCTCTGGCGAGGCCATGCAACGTGCGCCCGTCTTTGTTTTCCCGAGCGCGAGGGAGGCGCGGGATTTTGGACTCTGGCTAGACGACAATTTCGCCCGCATCAAAGCGGTGGCCGAGGGCACGACATCCGTGGGCAAGCTCAACGAGATAGAGCATTATCATGCGCACAATATGGTCTTCTCCCGTTTCGACTACAGCACCGGCGACGCTGCCGGGCAGAACATGACTAGCAAGGCCACCTTTGTTGCCTGCGAGTGGATAAACAAAGAATTCAAGGGTATCTCTCATTACTTGCTATCGGGCAATTTCGATACCGAAAAGAAAACATCTTCCGTCAACCTACTCAAGGGGCGCGGCAGGCGCGTCACAGCCGAGATCACCATTCCCAAAGAGGTGATGCTCCAGCGTCTGCGCATTTCACCACAGCAGATGCATTACGGACAGGGAATCAGCACACTGAGTGCGTTTCTCTCCAATTCCTCAAACAACGCGAATCACCCAGCGAATGGTCTGGCAGCGTTGTATTTGGCGACCGGACAGGATATCGCCAACATCGGCGAGTCCAACCAGTGCACAACCTACAACAAAGTCACGCGCGGCGGCGATTACTATTATTCCATTACACTGCCGGCACTTATCGTGGCCACCTATGGCGGCGGAACCGCGCTGCCGACGCAGCGCGAATGCCTCCAGATCATGGACTGCTTTGGACCCGGCAAGGCGATGAAGCTCGCCGAAATTGCCGCGGGACTAGTGCTCGCAGGAGAAATCTCCCTGGGTGCTGCCGCCAAGATCGATAAAGAAACACGCACCAATGAGTGGGTGGATGCCCACGAACGCCTCGGACGCAACCGCTAGGCGCCGGATACTGTTGAATTCTTATAAAATCGCACAATGAGCCTGAAAATATCAAATTCTGTGAGCATTCCACTGTCGGAAATTCAATTTCAGGCTATACGGGCTCAGGGTGCCGGTGGACAAAATGTTAACAAGGTCTCCTCCGCGGTTCACTTGCGCTTTGATATTAACGCTTCCTCTCTGCCGGATATTTACAAGGAGGGCCTGCGCAAGGTCAGTGATCAGCGGATTACTGATGATGGCACTGTCATTATTAAAGCGCAGCGTTTTCGCAGCCAGGACAAGAATCGTGAGGATGCCCTAAGTCGCTTGGCCGACTTAGTAAAAGCGGCCGGCGCCACCCGTAAACGACGCAAACCGACCAAGCCCAGTCGCAACAGTCAGGCGAAGCGAATGGACAGTAAGACCAAGCACGGGCAGCTCAAGTCTCAGCGTGGGCGCGTGAAAATTTAGGTAACTCAACGGTCTATATTGCAGTTAAAACATGAATGGTGCTTGTATAACCTGTTAGGCCGGCGATAAATGAAATGGCATCGGGCTGGGACCATGTATCGGTGGGGCGGCCATCGGTGGGGCGGCCATCCGTGGGGCGGCCATCCGTGGGGCGGCCATCCGCGGGGCGGCCTATATGGATATATTCACGGCGTGTTCCAAAAAATTCTACTCGGCTTGGCCGCGGGCTAGCAGAGAAAGTTAATACAATTC
>JBDNIE010000217.1:0-17951 GCA_041688425.1 Halioglobus sp.
AATAATAGTCACAACAGCAACTTGGTTCTGGCGTTCTCGATGATTTTCACGACGGAGGGATGTTTTAGTTTTCGCTCCGGTGAAATGGCGTAGTACTTTTCCTGTACATCGATGTCAGGGCCGATGCGTTGACATTGATACATTCGCTCGACTTCAGCGCTGATCGCAGCAGGTGCAGGGAAAATGCCGCTCCCCGCTTCGCCAAACACCTTCATCAGCGCGCTGTCTTCAAACTCAGCGACCAGTGTCGGAGATACGTCTTCCCGGTCAAACCAGTCGTCCAGAGCACGTCTTATAGGGTTGTCCATTGTGGGCAGCAGCATCGGCGCCTGGTCGAGGCACTGGGGAAAATTATTTTCGTATTGCCTGGTGGTCCCCTTTTTCGCAAAAAATGCGATGTCGCTGGACCCCAGCGCATGACTAAATGCTTTCACGGCCAGGCCCGAAGGAATGGCGCGGTCAGATAAGATTATGTCCAGTTGATGGACGGACAGATCACTAAGCAGGTTTTCGAGTCCACCCTCACGGCAAACCAGCCTGATCGGGATATCGGACTCCAATACCGGCTGCAGTATCCGTGATGCGATCAGCTTTGGAATCGAATTGACCACGCCTACAGCGAGTATCGCCGGCACAACGACGCGCCCGGTCTTCATCCGTGACGTGAGTTCCGCGCCGAGCGTGAAAATCTCGTCGGCGTACTGAAATACCAGATGACCTGTTTCAGTCATGACGAGGCCTCGGCCCACCCTGTTGAACAGCGGTTCCCCGACCGATTCCTCCAGAAGCTTGAGCTGACCGCTGATCGTCTGTGGCGTCAGGTGCAGACTGTGGGATGCCTTCGTGATACTGCCTTCACGCGCCACCGTCCAGAAATACAACAGGTGGTTGTAGTTCAGGTGCCGCATCGGCTTAGCGTGACTTCTTGTGTGTTGTACCTGCGGATTCAATTTTTATCGGTATCGGCTGAAGCTTGGCTGCGCGTTTTTGATCTCTCCAATGCGTTAGGGCAAGGTAGCTCATCAATAGCGTGGCCAGTGTAAGTGCAAAAATAATCATCGCCGTTGCTCCGAGTGGAATAATTGTATGGTTCCAATGGTAGTTTGAGTCCATTACGTATTCTATAAAAGTCGATTTCTGCTTAGCTTATCCCCGTATATCCCGAACTATAACTATTCGATAAAAACGTTCTGGCTGCAAGTAATATTCGAATAGACCTGACTGGCGGGGAGGTTAATATAGAGACAAGCAACAATTAGGTCGCAATTAGGGCGTGTGATTCCCCAAGGGTGCTGATACGTGGTCGATATTAACAAACTGGCAGGTTCTTTTTTGAGTGGCGGTCTCGGCACAGGGTTGGCTGGTGGTGTAGCAGGCGGCGCGCTGGTGAGCGCGCTGACGAGTAAGTCCGGTCGAAAAGCGGCTAAATCCGTTGCCCAGATTGGTGGCCTGGCCGCGGTCGGGGCGCTTGCTTGGACTGCCTACAAGAAGTTTCAGGGCAATTCACCGGCAAATGTCGCGCCGCAGGACGTCACTGCGCCACAGTCTCAGCAGGCTGGCCCTTCTGCTGAGGTCTGGCAGCGACTCCCTCAGGAGCGGTTCGATACGCTGGCGACCACAGAATCGCAGTCTCAGGGCTTGCTGGTGATGCGCACAATGATCTCTGCGGCGATGGCCGATGGTCATCTTGGCCCCGAGGAGCAAAAACACATCTTCAAGCAACTGGACCACCTGGACACGCAGGAGCGCAGTTTGTTGTTTGATGAACTGCGCAACCCGCTGTCGTGCGATGAGTTGGCCGCGCAGGCCAGCGATCCGGTAGTGGCCATCGAAATGTATACAGCGGCTGTTTTGACACTGGACATGAATTGTCTTGTGGCGAAAGAGTTTATGGCGCAGTTAGGCCGGGGGCTGAAGCTGCCCGACTCCCTGATTACTTCAATTCAGGACAACGCATCGGCCACTCAACTGGCAACATCGTAATGTACGTCTCAGGAGACTACACAGTATGAACACTTCAGTAAGAAATCCCCTCGCCGGTTCTCAGGACGCTGTGCTGGCCACCAACAAGGTGATTCGCAACACGTATGTGTTGCTGTCGATGACGTTGCTGTTCAGCGCATTGACGGCGTCGATTTCGATGGCGATGAATCTGCCTCATCCCGGCTTACTTATCACACTAGTAGGCTACTTCGGCCTGCTGTTCCTGACCGCGAAATTTCGTAACAGTGTCGCGGGTCTTGCATTCGTATTTGCCTTGACCGGCTTTATGGGCTTTACACTGGGGCCGATGCTGAATGCTTATCTCGCCTTGCCGAACGGCGGCCAAATGGTGATGACGGCGATGGGTGCCACCGGCGCTATGTTTTTTGGATTGTCAGGCTATGCGCTGACCACCCGCAAGGACTTCAGTTTTATGGGCGGTTTTTTGATGGTGGGCATACTGGTTGGGTTTCTGGCCGCGCTCGGTGCGGTATTCTTCGAGATGCCCGCCCTGTCTCTGGCAGTGTCCTCCATGTTCGTGTTGCTGATGGCCGGGTTGATACTCTGGCAAACAAGTAACATCATCCACGGTGGTGAGACCAATTACATTATGGCGACAGTGACCCTGTATGTGGCGATCTTCAACCTGTTCACCAGCCTGCTGCACCTGATAGGCTTCATGAGCGACGAATGACCTTGGGCATGCGGTGAGAAATGTCTCGCCGCTATTCTCGGGTTTACCCGCGTCTAAACGCAATTGCACAAACGTACAAACGTACAAACGTACAAAGTATAGCCTCGATCGGAAAACGCAAACCATAAGAAGAAGACAATTGGAATTATAGGTGTAGTGATCGTTTGTGATGCCACGCCACTTTGATGCGAGTCTATGAAGTTTCCTCAGCAGGGCCAGTCCCCCGATGCCACTGGCTCGTTCACCTCTGGGGGTCCGGGAAGCATCCTGCTCTCACTGAAGGCTACCCGCGACTACTATCGCGAAGCGCGCGCGGGCCGACAGCATCTTCGTGCCCGGCCTGTTTCTTGCGCCCGGCCTGTTTCTTGCGTCCGGCCTGTTTCTTGCGGTGGTTCTGTCGATAGTTCTGTCGATAGTTCTGTCGCCCATTATGTGGGTGCCGCTGATGTCGGGCCTCGTCTGGCTGCCCAGCGCACAATCCTAAACGGCCTGATTGATCGACAACGTGAGCTTATCGACGAGCTCATCCACTTGCGCGCGGCTGATAATTAGCGGCGGGCACACCGCCAGCGCGCAGCCGGCCACGTTGCGCACTATCAGTCCATTGTCCTGACACAACTGTGTCACACGTTTTGCGCGCTCTACAGCTGGCGTCCGTGTTGTTTTGTCATCTACCAGTTCAACTGCCGCAATCAATCCTGCGCCGCGCACTTCTCCCACGTGCTCATGGTCCTGCAAAGACTGCAAACGTGACTGTAGGTAGGTACCCATATCGGCAGCGTTTGCGTAGAGACCGTCCCGCTCGTAAATTTCGAGTGTTTTAAGCGCCGCTGCACATGCAACCGGGTGACCGGAGTACGTATAGCCGTGGCCAAATATCCCCACCTCGGCGCTGGGTTCCACCATGTGCTCATACATATCACCGCGAATTACTGCGGCACTGATTGGGTAGTAGGCGGATGACAATTGTTTGGCAAATGTCATTTGAGCAGGGCGCTGGATGTTCATAGTTTCGCAGCCCCAAAGATTGCCGGTGCGCCCGAAGCCAGTGATCACTTCGTCTGCCCAGAATAGAATGTCATGCTCGTCTAGAATGGCTTGCACGCGTTCGTAGTACCCCGGCGGTGGTACGATCACTCCGCTGGCCCCGGTAATGGGTTCGGCCACAAATGCAGCGATGGTTTCAGGGCCCTCGCGCAGTATCAACGCTTCCAGGTTGGTGGTGATGCGCTGTACAAAATCCGCTTCGGTTTCGATGCCCATAGCACCGCGATAGTAATGCGGATGGTCAGTCCGCAGGATGCCCAGAGCGTCAAGCGGTGTATCAAAGTGGGTCAGGTTGGCTGGCAAGCTAGTCAGCGCCGCTGCTGCTACCGTCACACCGTGATAGGCCCGCTCCCGTGTGATGATCTTGCGCTTCTCCGGTTTCCCTGTCGCGTTGAAGTAGTAGCGCAACAGCTTGATATGGGTGTCGTTAGCATCTGATCCCGAGTTGCCAAAAAAGATTCGGGCATTCTCTACGGGCACCATGGCCGCAAGTTTATCGGCCAGGTCGATGCCCGGCTGGTGTGTCTTGCCTCCGAACATGTGGGTAAAAGACATATGCTCAAGTTGTTTGGTGATCGCGCCGATCAGCTCTTTGTTGCCGTACCCCAGGCCGGTGCACCATAGCCCGGACATTCCTTCAAGATATGGCTTGCCATTTTTGTCGTAAACGTAAACACCCTCACCGCGATCTATTAGCAGTTGCTCGGTCGCCTTGAGGTTAGTGTTGGGGTAAATCAGCGCCGACATGGTCATTTCCTTGCGTCCTAACCTGCGGATAGTACGCTATCCGCCACCGGCGTGCGAAAGGAGAAAAGACCCGTCGTAACATTCTCACTGCCAGTGTGGTCTCTCGCGACGACATTCAGCACATTCTCTATGTTTTGACTTGCGTCCCTAGTCGGCAGATGCCGTTAGTCCAGAGTCTCTACTTTAATATACAACTGGGTCGAACTCGCATTATTAGACTGCTCGCGCGACCCAATCCCACTCACACGCCGGCTTGACGAATTACCGATGACGCCGATAGGAAGCCATTCTCCCAGCGCACCACTGACCTCTGACCGCAGTTGTTGTGTTGAGATAGCCTGCCCTGCGAACTGGTCATTATTTTGGTCGATGCTGATGCGCACCGTTCGGTCATTGAGCCAGGTAGTGGCATAGAATCCGGCTACGGCATTCACATAGTCTTGCTGATAGTAGCGACTGCCATCCGGCCCTATGGTGTAGCTCTGCACTGGTGCTGTCACGCCCGCCGCGATATAGGCGCGCGTGCCCTCGGTAGCCCGTACTGCTTGATTGCCTCCGCTCGCACTGGCATCGTTGGAGCTTTGTCCCCGAATGACGGTGCGGGTTTCGGTGGTGCGCCGCCCGGGGCTATTCGTGATGATGGTATCGCCGGATCGGATGCCCCCCTCTACGTCCACACCGCGCCGACTGTCGCTGCTGGTGCCATCACTGCGCAGTGATATCAGCAACTGGCGTCCCGCTATGTCCAGGCTTGCGAGCAATTCACGGGTCTTCGCCAGTTCGTCTGGCGTGACATTGAGTACTAGCTGGTTGCGGAACAGGCTGATCGAACTGCCCTCCGAAAGATGAGGTTTGATCACAGCCAGCATTTGCTCAGCGGA
Organism: Halioglobus sp.; assembly: GCA_041688425.1. Classification (GTDB taxonomy): domain Bacteria; phylum Pseudomonadota; class Gammaproteobacteria; order Pseudomonadales; family Halieaceae; genus Marimicrobium. The sequence goes on from JBDNIE010000217.1 coordinate 5,353, forward strand.
GGCGTAGTTTACGGTAATAGAAGTTAGCTCCCGCTGCGCCAGTGCGGTCGTTGTAAAGAAGCACAGAATGAGGATCAGAAGTAGTCGCATCGTGGAATCTTAGCACAGCGAAAAGCGGCCGTTGCTGGGCCTCTTTATTGTCTGCTACTTCTACAGTAGGCTGTCACTGTCATCGCAGGCGTAATCAACGCAAAGGAGAATTTGAATATGGCAAATGAAGGTTATCACGAACCCATCCAAGAACTATCGGACGCCACCCGCGATATGCACCGCGCGATCACCTCGCTGATGGAGGAGTTGGAGGCCGTTGATTGGTACAACCAGCGTGTGGATGCCTGCAAGGACCCGGCGCTCAGAGCCATACTGGCGCACAACCGTGACGAGGAAAAAGAGCACGCGGCCATGGTGTTGGAATGGATTCGGCGGCAGGATCCCAAGTTCGACAGCGAATTGAAGGACTACCTGTTCACTGAAAAAGAGATTGCGCATACGTAATCCGCGCAGGAAACCCGCCGTTCGCTCAACAAGGCTTGTAAGTGCGAAATTGCCGCACCTCAAGACACTGCTCTTTAGTTTGCAACCAACAACCTACGGAGTGGTAGCTTAATGCAGGGCGATATCCGAAAGATCCACATGCCCTGCCATCAAGTCCTGCTCGCGACTGCTGGTACCGATATACAGTTCATACACCAGTGCCTCAAAGCGCCAGCCCGGGATGCCTTCATCAAAGTAGCGCATAGAGTCCAGATCCGCTGTCAGCCTGACGCGCTCTGATTGGCCAACTCGCAGCGAGATGCGCGCAAAGGCCCGGAGGATCTTTATGGGTCGATCAACGCTGGACTGACTGCAGCCGATATACAGTTGCACCACCTCGTCTGCAGCCCTCGCGCCGGTATTAGTGACGCCAACCTCGGCAATAAATTCTCGATCGCTATTGGAGAAGCGCGCATCGGATAACTGGAATGTGCTGTAGGACAGTCCAAAACCGAAGGCGTACGCCGGTTTCCTGTTCTGGCTCTCCAGTAATGCGTAGCCATGGTAGTAGCCGTACTCGATTGTCTTGGCGTTTTTGTCGTAGAACGGCAGGTGCGCGGCATCGGTCGGTATTGAGAAGGGCAATTTGCCGCCGGGCACCGCCAGACCAAAGAGCGTATTGGCGATGGCAGTGCCGCCTTCCATCCCCGGGTAGTAGGCGTATAGAATGCTGGCGACTTGGTCGCGCCACTCCGAGACGGTAATGGCGCTGCCGCCGATTAACACCACGGTACAGTGTTGGTTTGCGCCTGAGGCTGTTTCTATCAGTGCGATATCTTGCGGTCGCAGTCCCAAATGATCGCGATCCCCGCCGAGTGAGACTGCGCTGTTGGTGAGGTATTCGCCCTCGTCGGAACTGTGATTGCCCACCACGATAACTACTGCATCTGCTGCTGTGCAGACCTGCGCAGCGGTTTCTGTCTCTGTCCCCGTGCCGGCGCAATAGTCGATCACAACATCCTCGCCCAGCAGCGTTCGCAGGCCTTCCAGAGGGGTTACCACGTAAGGGGGTTTTACCTTGCTCGATCCGTTGTCGCCGATATTCGGCTGTTTGGCTAACTTGCCCAACACAGCGAGGCGTTTGATTGCGCTGCGATTCAGCGGCAGGGTGGCATTCTCGTTTTTCAGCAAGGTCATAGATTTTTCTGCGACCAGCAGTGCGAGTCGCCGATGCTTTTCACACGCGACAATGCCTGGATCAACGGTCTGTTTTTTCAGTGTCTCGGCAAAACGTAGCGTGGTGCCGGCGATGCGCCGCGCCGCTTCGTCCACATGCTTTACATCCACGTTTCCCGCTGTGACTGCCTTCAGCAGTCTGCGGCCAAAATACTTCGGCCATGGCATCTCAATATCGAGACCGTTCTCTGCTGAAGCCACCGTGTCATGCACGCCCCAGATAAAATCGCTGATCACAAAGCCTTCGAATCCCCATTCTTCCTTGAGTATGGTGCGCAGCAGTTTTTTGTTCTGGCCGCAGTACTCTCCCTGCACCTTGTTATACGCGCTCATCACACTGGCGGCCCCGGCGTCGATACACATTTTGAAGTGAGGTAAATAGACTTCTCGCAGGGTGCGTTCAGAGCATTGGACATCTACCTTGAAACGCGCATTCTCCATACTGTTCATGGCAAAGTGTTTGACACAGGCCATGACACCCAGTGCCTGCACGCCCTCGATTACGGCGCTGCCCATCGCTCCCAGCAGGTGAGGATCCTCACCATAGACTTCCTGGGCGCGGCCCCAGGCCGGGTGACGCAGCAGGTTGATACAGACACCGGCGAAAAAGTTACCCTGTGCGGCGATCACTTCCTTGGCGATGACATCACCGACTCGTCGCTCCAGATCGACATCAAAGGTTGCCCCGCGCGCCATCGGCACAGGGAAGCACGTGGAGTGTTGACTCACCACGCCGCGCGGGCCGTCACAAAACTTCATGGTGGGCACGCCCAGCCGCGGAACAGGATTATTGGGATAGGGTGTACGGTTGTAGTGCTTGAAAAATACGAAGTGGATCGGCAGCAAAAGCTTGGTGAGGCTGCGGCCTGTCATCAGGCCGACCTTTTCCTTGAGAGTCATTTTCGCGACCTGCGCTGTACTGTCTTGTGAGAGCGTGTCCGGTGTTTGCAGCATCGCGGTAGTCCTGAATGTGAGTAGGTATTGGCGTCAGGGCAAATGTATCCGGTGCAATGTCATCTCTGTGTTCGAGCGTTGGAACGAGAGGAATTGCGCCAACAATCAGCGTATCCTATATCGTCTGGCGAGTTTGTCCCAGTCAAGAGGATAGCGATATATAATGCCCTGCCTTTCATGGATAACCCCCGATGGCTTGTTGCGGCCAGCGCGTGCATAGGATTGAGCGTCTGGTTAGCTCCTTTGAAAGCAACGCCGAGTTGTCGAATCAACTGGCGAGTTGCATCGCCTCGAATTTGGCCGCGGCACTTAAGCGGCGTGCTCATGCAACACTGGCGGTATCTGGTGGGTCTACTCCGCAGCCACTGTTTGAAATGCTGTCGCGTAAGCCTCTGGACTGGTCGCGCATTATCATTACTTCGGTGGATGAGCGCTGGGTCGAGGAGACTCATGTCGACTCGAACGCGCGGCTGATTAACCAGTTTTTACTGCAGAACAGCGCTAAAGCTGCGCAGTTTATCAGCATGAAAACGCCATCAGATTCGCCGTTTCAGGCCGAGGTGGCGGCTAGCGCGAAACTCTCGCCGTATGCGTCCGGCATAGATGTGGTCGTACTCGGCATGGGAGAAGACGGTCATACGGCGTCCTTTTTCCCGGGGGCGCAGACCCTGGCTCGGGCCATGAATCTCGCTACTACCCAATTGTGTGTTGCGGTGCATCCACCGGCCGCGGCACACGATAGAATGACTCTGTCGCTGGCGGCTTTATTGCGCGCTCAACATGCTTATCTGCACATCGTGGGGCCTGCCAAGCGTGAGGTATTACAGCAGGCCTGCGAAGAGCCCCAAAATACTGCAGCTATGCCAATTCGGGCGTTGTTGCACACTGACGCGCTGGATCTGGACATTTACTATGCGCAAACGAATTAAATGCAGCCGCCGCCAGTCAGGTCGCTTGCCGGTCATCGGAGACAGGAATGCTTAAGGCCATTTTCCTCGACATGGACGAAACGCTCTGTGATACGCAGAGCGCGAACCGACAAGCTACGAAATTGATGGCAGAACAATTGAGCGCGCTGTTTGGTGTGGCGCTCAAAGCAAAGGAGCTTGCCTCAGCCTATGTGTCCAGTATGTATCGCAATTGGGACGCTAGCCAGCGCGCGCGTTATATGCCAATCATCGAGCAGCGTGGTGAGGGTGCTTTTCGGGCGCAGCTGCTGCACGACCTGTTGGCTGCGCAGAGTATTGATGATGTCAATGAACAGACGGTGCACATGCTGCTGGCCAAGTTTGACAGTGATCGGCTGGACGCATTTGAGTTCTACCCCGGGATTATGGAGTTCCTGACCGATGCACGAAAGCTCTTTACCCTGGTGGTAATCACCAATGGACCCGAATTCTCACAAGTGCCCAAGGTTGAGGCAGTGAATTTGGCTGAGCACGTCGATCACATCATCATCGGCGGTCAGGAACCAGAGCAAAAACCTGCTCGGTCAATATTTGAAAAAGCTTTGCGGCTGGCCAACTGCGAAGCGCACGAAGCTATCCATATCGGCGACAGTCTTAGGGCAGATATCGCAGGCGCCAACGCTACGGGGATTTCGGCTGTCTGGATTCAGCATCAGCAGCCACTGGATGCCGAACTGGGCATCAACCCCGAGCATACTGTGCTGCATCCCAGCGAGATACCGGCTTTAATACGCCAGATACAGGGGGACTGACATCCCCAAAACGCACAGTTCGACGGGCTGCGGCGTGTGGCGAAAAGAGGTGATTGGGCGTGCGCAAACGTCGGGCTATTTGAGTGCTAATACCTGATAGTCGGTTATTTTGAAGTTCCTCGTCACGCGGCGGTACTCGGCAACACTGCCCGGCCAGTTATTGGTAATCCGTCCTCCGCTTTTGTACCAGCTGGCTGCTACATTGTTCCACACCATGCCCTGCAAGCGAGTTTGGATATCGCTGTTGTATTGCTCTTCTATCTCGTCGCGCACTTCCAGTGCGTCAGCGTCTGCCGCTGCAACCGCTTTTATTGCCTGCACGATATAGTCGGCCTGCGACTCGGCCATCAACAGGATGGAGTTATGTCCCAGGTTGGTATTCGGGCCGTACATAAAAAACAGATTGGGGAACGCGCTGGTAGCGATACCCAGATAGGCTCGGGCACCACTAGACCAGTGGTCAGTCAGTAGTGTTCCCGACTTGCCGCGGATGCTGATACCGTCAAGAAAGGGATTGGTGACAAAACCGGTAGCGTAAATTATCACGTCGTTAGGGTAGTGCTGCCCACCTCGCGTGATGACGCCCGTCTCGTCCATCGCATCGATCGGATCAGTGATGACGTCGACGTTTTCGCGCATCAGCGCTTCGTAATAGCCGTTGACGACCAGTACCCTCTTGGCCCCCACAGGGTAGTCAGGCATCAGTTTCTCGCGCAAAGAGTCATCTGTGACGGTTTCGTTCAGGTAACTCAAGCAGGCCATTTTGACTAGCCAGCGGTTCAGTCGATAGCCCTTGAATGCCGGGTAAACGAGTAACTCATTCCTCAGGTAAATTCTCAGTCGGGTAAGACGCTTTAGAATAGGGAGCAGTCGAAGCAGCCTCTTTTGGCCGTCGGTGTAGCGTTGGTCGCGCTTCTTAGACACCCAGTTCGCGCTGCGCTGGAAAATCCGCAACTGGCGGGCCTGTTGAGCCACCATCGGAACAAACTGCACGGCGCTGGCAGCGTTGCCGATAACAGCGACCGACTTGTTGCACAAGTCGATTTCATGATTCCAGTTCGCCGAATGAAAGCTGGGACCCCGAAACAAGTCGGCACCTTTGACCTCGGGTATTCGAGGTTTGTGTAACTGACCGACGGCGCTGATCCAAAACTGCGTACTTATCGTTTTGCCGTTGGTCAGCGCCAGCGTCCATTCCCCCTGACTCTCATGGTAGGAAGCTGAAAGAAGCTCACTGTTGAATTCAATCCGATCAACAACACCGTGCTTGCGGGCAGTTTTCTGGATGTACTCAAGTATCTGTGGTTGCTCCGACCACTGGTAATCCCAGTCGGTTTTTGTCTCAAACGAATAGCTGTAGAGCGCGGAGGGGACATCGCACTCAGCACCGGGATAGTGATTATCACGCCAGGTACCGCCGAGCTCACTGGCCTTCTCCAGAAGTAGGAAGTCGTCGATGCCCTGTTGCTTCAGTTTTATCGCCAGGCAGATACCGGAAAAACCACTGCCCACGATGATACACTTGTAGTGTTGCGGGTTATTCATGCGCTACTCTCTTGGTGCGAACTCTTTGCTTTTTTGAAGTGTAACAAGCATTCACACACGGGGGCACAATGTATCGTCACTTGCTGTTGCTGGCAGTACTCATCAGTGCTGGCGGATGTGCCGACAGCGCCCCTCCCTGTCCTTTCACAGGGGCAGCGCACACCGCCCCAAGCGCGGGATGTTTTGCTGCGTCCAGCCAAGGGCTGCTTCTTGTGCAGGCTTTCAATGGCAAACTCAGCCCGCCGGGCGGGAGTAGCGAATCTGGAGAATCGGCGCGATGCACCGCGTTCAGAGAGACTTGGGAGGAGACTGGCCTGCACTTGCAACCGGGCAAGTTGCTGCAGGTATTCGACACCGGTTTTCACTTGTACCGCTGTGAGAGTGACAGGGAGTCCCGGGAGATCGACCCACCGCCGCGCTTTGAAGTTCGCGCGGTATTCTATTTACCCGCTGATCGATTTGATGACTACGAATGGCGATTTCCCGATCAGCAGTTAATCCTGAAGAATCTGTTATTGAAGTTCGCCGTCGATCTGTCGGATTAGTCCGACCCTGCGTTGTGGCTATGCTTGCCGCTCAGAAGTGGGTTGAGAGGGGCATTGCTAGGTTAAACCGTCCGGCCCCGTGCGTATCAAAACCACCAGAATGGCTTTCTGGCGCTGTGCTTGTGCTGCTTTGAATCGCCGCAACTGCGCATTGTAGCTGCGAGCCAGTAGCCGCAGGTAGTCGATGATCTCGTTGTGGCGATTTGCATCTTTTACTGCAGGCAGTGCCGCTTCCTGTTCTAGAATAAAGCGTTGAAGAACCTGGCCATAGGCCTGTATTTCCTCAAAGTTCGCAACTGAGCCGTCTGGCAATGTAATAGCCAGTTGAGGTGCTGAAGCCGTCATTTTTTCCTCCATCAGTCGGCTGCTGGCGAGGTCAAGAATCCGGCTAGACAGGGCCCTGCAAAAGCGGTGCCAGCTTTGCGGCGAGCTGAAAAAGTTAAATGAATTCAAGCCGTTCGACTCATTTGCCGTTGCGAGCTGCGACGCATGCAAGATCCGAATTGCTGCTAACGCACCGGTGGGGTGCGAGATGCCCTCTGCGCTGCACTCAATCCAGCGAGGCGCCCAAAAAAGGTCGCATCGCCAATGCTCATGCCACTTGAATAGCCGTCCGCGCAACTTGGCATTCCAGCGCTGTTTCTGCCGGCGGCATACAACCCTGCAATGACGGTCTTTTTAGCGGTAAGTACTTCCCCGGTTGGCAGCGTATCCAGACCGCCGAAAGTCATGGTCGCAAAAATTGCGCCATTGCCCAGCGTGAGGTCGAAAGCAGCGTAGGGCGGCTGATCCAGTGGCAGCAGGTACTTTGCATGCTTGTGAAATGTGGGATCTTCCCCGTTGCGCGCATGGCTGTTGTATTGTTCAAGTGTAGCGGCCAGCGTGCCCTGCATAAGATTGAGTTCGGCCTCCAGTTCAGAGATGCTGTCGCCCGTGCCAGCCACGGGATAGCCCCCCATCGGCGGCTTTTTGAGTACCTCAAAATGACGGCTGTCGATAATCAGGAAATAGCGCCCGTCCGGCCTGTCCAGGATCGCACTGCCCAGTCGTCCGTGGTAAACGTCTTCATTGATAAAGCGCTTGCCGGTTTCATCCACGATGATCGATTCAAGAAACTGCCCCGGCGGATAGAAGGGTGTGCAGATAAATCCCTCGTCCATATTGCTGACGGCGCCACCCGCTGCGAGACCCATTCGAATGCCTTCGCCGGTGTCGTTGGGATTGCCGTTGGGGTAGTTGCCGCGCGCCAGGCGCGGTGCGTAGTCCTGAACCATCTCGCGGTTCATGATAAACCCACCGGCGGCCAGCACCACGCCAAGGCGTGCCCGAAAGTACTTCACTTGCATATCGATTCGTACAGCCAGCCCCACGACTTCATCATCTTTCTTTATGAGCGACAGTGCGCGGGCATCGCAGATGATGTCGACACCTTTTTCGCGGGCCCTGCGCAACAGGTTCTGCATCAGGGGAATACCGCCATGATCACCCTTGATTTGCGGCTTATGGCCGCGCGGTGCCGGTCTGGCAACGTTGATATAAGGCCACGCTTCCTCATTGCCGGTGATCATCAATGCCGCTTCATTGGGCGTGTTGGTGTGTTTGTGCGGGTAGTATTCTGGCTTGAACACCACACCCTGGCGCGTTAGCCAGTCGTAGTGTTCCAGTGTGCGGTCACAGTAAAGGCGTACCTTGGCGCTGTCGGCATTAGGGCCTGATGCCTGTAAGAGATACTGGTACATCTCCTCAATGTCATCCTCGAACCCGCAGGCCAGCTGTGTGGGTGTGCCGCCACCCATGTAAATGAGGCCTCCGGCCATCGCTGTAGTGCCTCCTGCGTCGCTCGCTACTTCCAGTACGATAACCCGGGCGCCGGCATCTGCGGCTTCAATAGCCGCGCAGATGCCAGCGCCACCACCGCCAACGATAAGGACGTCGGTTGCGGCTTCCCAGTGGTCAATACTGGCGCTGTCGATACTCGGATGCTCTGCTGTGATATCTGTCATAGGTCGCCTGGGATCGGGTCGATTAGTGTGAAAGGCGCCGCCGCCCTCAAGCGGTGCAGTTTGTCTTGAGGTAGGACGCCAGCGCCGTTATCCTGCAAATAACAATAATAGTTGTTTTAAGAGGTGAGTTATATGTATGAAGAGCTAAAGAATACCTGGGATGAGCTTACAGGCGCCGGACAATTGTTCGAGATCGATACCCTGGAGGTGCGCGGCGCTCCCATGCGCACTTACAAGCATGCACCGGGTTCTCTGCGCGATATCTGGATGGGCACAGCCGCTCATGGGGATAAGGAATACCTGATCTTCCAGGACGAACGACATACCTATAAGCAGTCCCATGAGTTCACCTCATCCATCGCTCAGTGGTTATCACAGCAAGGCGTGAAGCCCGGTGACAGAGTCGCGATTGCGATGCGCAATTACCCCGAGTGGATGCTGGCCTACTGGGCTGCGGTATCGATGGGTGCTGTTGTGGTCGGCATGAACGCATGGTGGGTGACGAAGGAAATGCATTATGCCTTGACAGATTCCACCCCCAGCGTATTGATTTGCGATCGGGAGCGTATGGCACAATTTCTGGAAATCCGCGATGACTTTCCCGCGATGAAAGTGGTTGGCGTTCGTCTGGAGGGAGATGCACCGGACGGCGTGGTGGCGTGGGCTGAGGTCATTAACACTAAGCCAGAAATGCCGGAAGCGTCTATCGATCCGGATGACGATGTCTGTATTTTTTACACGTCGGGCACCACTGGAACGCCCAAGGGTGCGCAGTTGACGCATCGTGGCTGCGTATCAAATCTGATGAATATTGGTTTCAGCCAAGCGTTACACAAGGCCGCGCTGGCCAAGGCGGGGCTAACATCCAAGGGCGCAATGGCACCCGGTGAGGTCAATGTCGCGCTGGTCGCCACGCCGCTCTTTCATGTGACGGGCAACAACTGTGTGGCGCAAGGGATCGCCGCGACCGGCGGCAAGCTGATACACATGTACAAGTGGGATGCAGGGGAGGCCTTGCGCATCGTAGAGGAAGAAAAGGTCACGACTTTCACTGCGGTACCCATGATGTCACGGGAGATGATGTTGCACCCTGATTTTTCCACACGCGATACCTCCAGCCTGAAAAGCATGGGCGGCGGCGGTGCGGCAGTACAGCCTGATCTCACCAAAAAGCTGCATGAAACTATGAAGAATGCAGCGCCCAATGCTGGTTATGGTATGACTGAAACCTGTGGCATTATTTCGGCTTTGGGAGGCTGCTACCTGGTGGATCGCCCGACCAGTGTCGGGCGCGCGATGCCCACCTTCGAGGCCAAGTGTGTGGACGGCAACGGCACGACGATGCCGACCGGAGAGCCCGGGGAGTTACTGGTGCGTGGCGCCTGCGTCATTAAGGGTTACCTCAACCGACCGGAGGCTACGGCCGAGACCATCGTCGAAGGGTGGCTGCATACTGGCGATATCGCTTTTATGGATGCCGACGGATTTATTCATCTGGTTGACCGTGCCAAGGAGATGGTGCTCCGCGGGGGTGAAAACGTTTACTGCGCGGAAGTTGAGAGCGCTATTTTTGCGCATGACGAGGTGTTGGAATGTGTCGTGTTTGGGGTAGAAGATGAGCGTCTTGGAGAGGAAGTCGCCGCAGCGATTTATCCCAAGGAGCGCGCAACTATAAATGTTGGCAAGCTGCGCGAATCGCTGAAAGAGCAAATAGCTTCCTACAAAATACCGCGCTATATCTGGTTGGTAGGTGCGCCGCTGCCGCGCAATGCTAACGGTAAGTTCGTCAAGCGTGAAGTGCGCGATGCGCTGTCTTTGGCGGATGCCCTCTAGGGCGATGCCATGTAGCGCAAGGGTGGTGAAATATTCTGGCCAAGGTACTCAGTCTTATGCCTTTTGACACATTGTTCTCACCGATCAGCATCGGCCGTATGCGGTTGCCCAACCGCGTAGTGATGTCGCCCATGACCACGGACTACGGGACGTTTGAACAGGAGCCTTCCGAACGTCTTATGGCCTACATCGAAGCCCGTGCAGCGGGTGGTGTTGGTCTCATCACGCTGGAAGTCTGCTCGGTGGCTCTGGATCACCGCTATCTGGCGAACTCTCTCAGCATGGCAGAGGATCGTTTTATTCCATTGCATCGCAAGCTGGTGGAAATGGTACATCGCCACGGCGCAAAAATTCAGCCGCAGATCACGCATCCGGGCCCGGAGTCTCTGGCACCGTTCATCGAGCACAAGCCTGGCATTGGTCCCAGCGTCTGCGTTAATCCGGCGGGTATGCAATCCTGTCGGCCCCTGGAGTTGGACGAGATTCCCGGTGTTATCGCGCAGTACGCTGCTGCTGCTGTGCGCGCCAAAGAAGCCGGCTACGATGGGATTGAGCTGCACGCCGCCCACGCTTATATGTTGCTCGGTTCCTTCCTCTCGCCCCTGCGCAATGTGCGGCGCGATGAATACGGCGGCAAGGGTCTGCGCAAGCGCGCGCGACTGCTGCTGGAGACGCTGACGGCTGTGCGAGCAGCGGTGGGGCCAGATTTTCCGATCACGGTCAGTCTCTCTGGCTACGAGCGCTACCCTGGCGGGCGCGCTGTTAACGAGACGCAGCGGCTGGCGCAGATGCTGGTGGAGGCCGGTGTAGATGCATTTCGCGTCAGCGGGGGCACCACCGACAGGCTGGTGACATCGATGGTCATGAGCTCTGACTTTCCCGACGATATTAACGTCACGCAGGCCGAGGCGATCAAGCAGGTTGTGGATGTGCCGGTGATCGTGGTGGGCCGCATCCATACGCCGGAACACGCCGAGCGCATCCTCGCCGACGGGCGAGCCGATCTTATCGGGATGGGACGTCCATTTCTTGCCGATCCCCAGTGGCCCAACAAGGCGCGCGCTGGACAGTCGCGGCAGATTCGACGCTGCATCTCCTGCGAAAATTGCATCGATACCATGATCGGATCGCAGAACCTCAGCTGTGCGGTGAACGCTGCCGCCGGGCGCGAGTTGAACAATGTTCTGACGCCGGCGGCGCAGCGTAAAAAAGTGGTCGTCATCGGCGGGGGGCCGGCAGGCATGGAAGCAGCGCGCGTGGCCCATCTGCGTGGACACGATGTCACACTGCTGGAACGCCAGGGGCGCCTCGGCGGTTCCTTGCTACTGGCATCCACCGTGCATGCAGACAACGAATTGTTTCTCAAGTGGCTAGTGCAACAGGTGCAGGAGTCTGGCATCGACCTGCGATTGCATCAGGAAGCGAGCCCCCAGTTGCTGCAGCAGCTGCAGCCTGATGCCATTGTGGTGGCCACTGGCGCGCGCGTGCTGACACCGGATATTCCCGGTGCGCAGCAAAACAATGTATTGAGTGGCGCGCAGTTGCGCAGGATGTTGCAGGGGCAGGCCGACGCGGCAGATTTGACGGCAGTGCCCACAGCCTTGCGTGGCCTCGCTGAATGGGTTCTGAAAGCGCTTAGCCCCCACCTGACTCCGGCGCTGCTGCGGCGTGTCACACGACTGTGGTTGCCGCTGGGCCGACGCGTTGTCATTGTCGGCGCCGATCTCGCGGCCATCGAGCTGGCGGAATTTCTGACTGTGCGTGGACGCAAGGTACATGTGTTGGAAGCGGGCGCCTTTATCGCGCCGGAAGTGGGGCCAAAACGTCTGACGGAACATATGGATCGCTTGGACAGGCTGGGCGTCACGATCAACACAGAGGCGGTGTGTGAGGCAATATCCGGGCGTTCAGTTCAGTACCGTACGGCGCTGGGAGTGCAGCGCACACTGGTTGCAGACTCAATTATTCTTGCTGGAGAGCCGGTGGCGTCTACAGAATTGTATGAGCAAGTAAAGAACCTGGCACCCCAGGTGCATGCGATCGGCGATTGCACCGGGCTGGGTTTAATTCGCAAGGCAACTGACGAGGGTATGCAGGTAGCGTGCGCGCTGTAGTTTCTACAGCGAGGCAGCGGCACCAACCCAAGGCAGTCAATTCACCGCCTCAGTGCCACTTCTGTGCTCACTTAAGGGCCACTCGCCGCTAAATCATAGTCGAATGGCCGTTTTCGTTAGGGTAGCAATTCGACCACGCGGTGTAAGGGGTTAATCATAGCGAGAACGACCAGCA
>JBDNIE010000218.1:0-1995 GCA_041688425.1 Halioglobus sp.
AAAGCAGACTCATCACAGAACACCAGCTTTTGAGCCAGGCCCCTTTGCATTGCAATCAACCCTAGCACGCCATTGCCGCAGGCCAGATCCATTGCGGTATCAACAGGCTCCAGCCGGTTCATGTGCTCGACCAGGAATCGGGTGCCAAGATCAAGCTTTTCGCGACTAAAGACATTCGGTAGACCCTGCAGTGGCGTATTAAGCTCTTCGACCTGGTATGCCACCTGGGTCGGAGAGTCTTCACTGACGCGGCCTTCCTTTACGGCTCGAAATAGACGTGCCTTGCGCTCTCCGGGCAGTCGCTGCGTAGTACCGATATAGCGTTCCAGAATCTGCGCTGTGTGAGGAGAAAGATGTTTATCCATGCCTGCTGCAAGCAGGATGCCCCCGGGCGGCAACCATGCTGCGATCCGCGATAGTTGGTACTCAAAATAAGTGCGTTGCTTGGGTACACGCATAATCACCAGCTCAGGCACAACGGCGGGTGTTTCAGTACTCAGGACTATTGGTGTCTGCAGCCGGCTGTTAGCGCGTTCATTGTCACGCAGGGCCAGTACTGCGAGTGCTGAATCAGTCCACAGCGCTTGCGGCTGCAGCGCAATGCAGAGCGCACCATATGTGTCATTAACCACTACCGTAGCCCCTGTGAGGTCATGGCGTTTTACATACTCCAGCAACAATACATCAGCGCTGCACCACGCCAGGAGTGTCTCGCCCGTATATGAGGGGTAGCGAGTGAGGTTGAGCGAGCCGCAAGGCGATTGGAAACAGGTAGGGTTGGAAGGCAAAGTGTTCCGCCGTTAATATGCGCGAGCTAGCCGCCTTTGGGGTAAAGCTTCAATTGCTGGCCAGGTTTAAGAAAGGCACGACCATCAAGAGCATTCCAGGCGATAATTTCATCTACCGACACTTTGAACCGGCCTGCAATCCCGTACAGTGAGTCACCTTCGCGCACCCGGTAACCCTTGAAAGCAGGGTCCTCGCTGGATGTATGCGAACGTGTCAAACCAGAATCGCCAGCCCCTGGGATCTTCAGGATGTCTCCCGCTTGAATGGTGCTACCCCTGATGCGGTTGATATCCTGCAATACCTCTACCTCGATATCGAACTTTTGCGCTATTCGGCCGAGGCTATCTCCGGGCTTGATTTTGTAAGTCTTCCATTGCACCAGTTCTTCCGGGCTGAGTTGCGATATGTTGTACTCAAATATATCTACACTGTCGATCGGCACGAGAATTTCAAAGGGCCGCCCCGGCGAAATTGTTTCACCCAACTGGCCCGCATTGAGCGCGCGCAGCGTCTCTAAATCTATTTCGGCCAACTCTGCCGCTTTTGCGAGCTCCAGGTGTGTGCCGGTATCAACTGCTTCGAAAGAAGGTGCATTTTCGACCTGAGGAAACGTGACCTCAAAGCGCTCCGGTTCCGCGACAATCTGGGCCAGGGCGATCACTTTTGGGACATAGTTAGTCGTATGACGCGGCAGTTTGAGAGACCAGTAATCAGTATCGAGACCTTTTGCCTTGTTTGCCTCCTGTGCACGAGAGACACGGCCCGATCCGGCGTTGTAGGCGGCAAGAGCCAGAAACCAGTCCTCGTCAAACTCGTAGTAGAGGCTTTCGAGATAGTCCAGCGCCACTTTGGTGGACTCTCGCACCGCCTGGCGACCGTCATACCATGAGTCCTGCTCCAACCCTAGATGCGCGCCTGTCTTGGGCATAATTTGCCACAGTCCCGCAGCTCCAGAAGGCCCTCTCGCAAACGGATCCAGCGTGCTCTCAATCATTGGTATAAGTGCGATCTCCATCGGCATATTGCGTTTCTGTACTTCTTCCACGATGTAGTACAGGTATTGGTCGGCACGCTCCGACATCATAGGAAGGTAATTGGATTGCCTGAGATAGTTTTCGCGCGCCTTGTCGATCCTTACGCTGTCGGTTTGTTGCCAACTGAGGTCTTGCCGAATGCGCTCCCAAAGGTCGTCGGGTTGTTCCACAC
>JBDNIE010000219.1:0-6358 GCA_041688425.1 Halioglobus sp.
CTGCACTATTACTGCACTATTACTGCACTATTGCTGCACTATTGCTGCACTGTCCTGCACCGCTATCGCAGGCTGGCGTTGATGTTCAGCAACATCTTGTTACCGGGACACAAATCCGTCTCATCGAGCGAATTCAGCGGACGCCGGGAGGTTTCCAGCACCTCGTGGAGGTCGCGTGAATCGAGGTTCATGTAGATCAGACCCGTCAGAATATTGCCCGAGGAGCGGTGCTCCTCCAGCGCATTGATGGCCGAGCGACGCTCAAAAGGATTCATGGATTCGTCCATTTTGTACAAACGTATAGAAGAACCATCGTGCATGGTCACCTCATGACTGTGACCGGCTTGGTACTGCGTCGTAATCTCTTTTTGCATGGGTACGAAGTCAATCGTCCCCGTCGCCTCTGAATGCTCACGAACAAACTCATAGCTTTTGGTGGATTTGGGATTGTTGTTAAAGGTGACGCAAGGAGATACGACATCGATCAGGGCAAAGCCACGGTGGGAGATGGCAGCCTTGATCAGCGGCACGAGTTGCTCCTTGTCTCCGGAGAAGCTGCGCGCCACAAAGGTAGCACCCATCTGCAGTGCCGTTCCGCAGAGGTCGATTGCGCTGTAGATATTGGGTTCGCCTTTTTTGCTCGCAGAGCCTCTGTCCGCAGTCGCAGAGTCCTGGCCCTTGGTCAGGCCGTAGCAACCATTATTCATCACGATATACACCATATTGAGGTTGCGCCTCGCCACGTGTGCAAACTGGCCCATGCCAATAGAAGCGGTATCCCCGTCACCGGAAACACCCATGTACAGCAAGTCGCGGTTAGCGAGCGCAGCGCCTGTGACCACTGAGGGCATGCGCCCATGGACCGAGTTAAAACCGTGAGAGTTGCCGAGAAAGTAGGTGGGGGCTTTGGAAGAACAGCCGATACCCGAGAGCTTCGCTATCTTATGCGGCTCGATAGACAATTCATGGCAGGCCCGCACGATAGCCCCGCTGATAGAGTCATGCCCACAGCCGGCGCACAGGGTTGATATTGCACCTTCATAATCTGCTTTGGTATAGCCCAGATCATTGACCGGTAGCGCCGGGTGTCGAAATTTAGGCAGTTGGTAACTCATCGTGATTCTCCGGCGCGCAACAAGGCTGTATTGCGGTGTAAGGGCAACACATTGTCACCATTGAGATGTGTCTTGATTTGCTTACGAATGTTGCGCGCGCTAATGGGCGTGCCGTCAAAACAGAGCACTGACTTTAGCTTATCCGGGCCAAACTCAAATTCCGCCATCAACAGCGTGCGCAATTGTGCATCCCGATTCTGCTCAATAACAAAAACTTCTTTGTGCCGCTCGATAAAGTCCTGAACTTCCTTGTTGAACGGGAATGCCCGGACTCTCATAGCATTGAGATAGATGCCCTCTGACGCCAGATGGTCTAGCGCCTCTCTTGAGGACTCTTCGCTGGTCCCGAAATACAGCACGGCCGTCTCTGTTTCCATCCCGCAATCAACCGTAATCGGAGCCGGCACATACTGGTTTATGGTGTCCCATTTGCGCAGCAGGCGCAGCATATTTGCCTCGTACTCTTCACCCTTCTCTGTATATACAGCGTATTCATTGCGGGAGGTGCCGCGGGTGAAAAATGCACCTTTGGTCGGGTGCGTACCGGGATACGTACGATAACAAATTGCATCGCCGTCAACGTCCAGATAGCGACCAAATTCAACGCCGTCCTCCAACTGCTCGGCGGTGAGCACCTTACCCCGGTCATACTTGCGTTCGTCATCCCAGGACAGCGGTTCTGACATGTTATCGTTCATACCCAGATCGAGATCGGTCATCAGGATAATGGGGGTCTGCAGGCGTTCGGCCAGATCAAAGGACAGTGCACCGAAGTCGAAACATTCCTTGGGTGTCGATGGAAACAGCAAGACCTGTTTGGTATCGCCATGGGAGGCATATGCACACGACAGAATATCGGCCTGCTGGGTTCGCGTGGGCATACCTGTGGAAGGACCGGCCCGTTGCACATTAAACAATACCGTTGGTATCTCAGCGAAATATGCCAACCCAAGAAACTCACTCATCAGTGATACGCCAGGGCCAGAGGTGGCGGTAAAGGAGCGCGCGCCATTCCAACTGGCTCCTATGGCCATACCGATGGCAGCCAACTCGTCCTCTGCCTGCACGATGGCGTAATTATGTTGCCCTGTACCCGGATCAATCCTGACCCGCTTGGCGTATTTCTCAAACGCGTCTACAACCGAGGTAGAAGGGGTGATCGGGTACCAGGCCGCCACTGTCGCGCCGCCATAAAGGGCACCGAGACCCAATGCAGTATTGCCGTCGAGCAGGATCTTGTCTCCCACCTGATCGCTCTTGTGCACTGTTATGCCTATGGGGTGTTCAAGATTATTGTGAACATACTGATGCCCGAGTTCAAGGGCATGGATATTTGACAGCACCAGATTTTTCTTGGCTTTAAATTGATCCTCGACCAGACCAGAGAGCACCTTAAAGTCCATATCGAGCAGCGCTGCAAGAACGCCCACATACACCACATTCTTGAACAACTGTCGCTGCCTGGGATCTTCGTATTGCTCATTGCAGATGCGGGTAAGCGGCACGCCGATAATAGTGATATCGCTGCGATGCAGGCGCAGGTCCAACGGCTTGGTGTTGTCATAAATGAAGTAACCGCCAGGCAGTACTTCTTTGATATCCTGCGCCATACTCTGGGGATTGACCGACAATGCTATATCGATTCCGCCGCGTCGACCCAGATACCCTTTGTCGTTCACCCTAACCTCGTACCATGTGGGCAGGCCCTGGATATTGGAGGGGAAGATATTCTTGGGTGAGACAGGTATACCCATCCGAAACACAGCCTTAGCGAACAGGTTGTTGGCACTGGCAGAACCCGTACCGTTTACGTTGGCAAACTTGATAACGAAATCGTTGACCGATTCGATACGCTTCACGCTGACTCTCCTGCCTGGCGAACATTGTAGAGGAACTTCTGCATATCCCACGCCGCGGTTGGGCAGCGCTCTGCGCAGAGACCACAGTGCAGGCAGACGTTTTCGTCCTTGACCATTACCCGCATGGTGGGCAAATCCGCAGAGACATATAGATCCTGGTTCAACTCATTGGCAGGTGCTTCAAGGCGTGCGCGCAAATCCTCCTCTGCTCCATTGGTAGTAAAGGTGATGCAATCGGTCGGACAAATATCTACGCAGGCATCACACTCAATGCAGCGCAACTCGTCAAACACCGTTTGCACATCGCAATTGAGGCAGCGCTCCGCTTCCTTAAACCCGGTGGACACATCAAAACCCAGCTCCACTTCGACCTTGCGATCTTTCAATGTTTTTTCCAATGGCGCGTGCGGCACGGGATAGCGCAAGTCATTGGCAACAGCGTTGTCATAGCTCCACTCATGCACGCCCATTTTCTGGCTTGCCAGAGTGACATGGGGTGGCGGGCGGTTATCGACAGCCTCGCCACGGCAAAATAGGTCGATACTCACCGCGGCCTGATGACCGTGAGCGACAGCGGTAATGATATTCTCAGGGCCGAAGGCAGAATCTCCACCAAAAAAAACACGCTCGTTGGTAGACTGAAATGTCGTCTTGTCGACGACGGGCATCTCCCACTTGTCAAACTCAATGCCCAGATCCCTTTCGATCCAGGGAAATGAATTTTCCTGCCCGATGGCCATCAGTACATCGTCGGCTTCCATGAATACCAGACCCTCACCCGTGGGCACCAGCGTGCGCTTGCCGTCTTCATCGTACTGCGCTTCGACTTTCTCAAAATGCATACCCTTGAGTTGGCCGTTTACAACCACAAACTCCTTCGGCACGTGGTTGTTGTAGATCGGAATGCCTTCGCCGGCGGCGTCTTTCTTTTCCCAAGGCGATGCCTTCATCTCCTCAAAGGGGCTGCGCACCACGACCCGAACATCCTCACCTCCCATGCGCCGGGAGGTTCGACAGCAATCCATAGCCGTATTGCCGCCGCCGAGCACCAGCACTCGCCTGCCGATGGCAGCGGTATGCTCAAAGGCAACGCTGGCCAACCAGTCGATACCCAGATACACATGGGGCATAGCGTCTTCCAGTCCAGGTAAGTTAAGTCCTTTACCACGCGGCGCGCCGGTGCCCACAAAGACGGCATCGTAATCCTTAGCGAGTACTTCTTTGAGACTCTCGACCTGTATATCAAATGTAGCGCGCACACCCATATTCAGGATGTAGTTAACTTCCTCGTCCAGCACGTCGATAGGCAGTCGAAAGGAGGGAATCTGGCTGCGCATCATGCCCCCTCCCGCAAACTGGTTGTCATAGATGTCGATGATGTATCCCAGCGGCGCGAGATCGCGCGCTACCGTCAGCGAAGCCGGGCCCGCGCCAATTAGCGCAATCCGCTTGCCGTTTTTCGTTGTCGGTATAATCGGCAGACGGTCCGAGATATCGTCTTTGTTGTCGGCGGCAACCCGCTTCAGGCGGCAAATCGCTACCGGCTCCTCCTCCACCCGCACACGTCGGCAGGCAGGTTCACATGGCCGGTCACAGGTGCGCCCCAGAATTCCAGGAAATACATTAGAGTGCCAGTTGACCATGTAGGCGTCTGTGTAGCGCTCAGCAGCTATGAGACGTATGTACTCCGGCACGGGGGTGTGAGCCGGACACGCGTACTGGCAATCCACCACCTTGTGGAAATACTCGGGATTTTTGATGTCGGTTGGTTTCACTGGCCCTACTCATTATTGGTATATTTTTAAAAAAAGTGCGCCGCTTGGCGCCCTCAGAATAAGAGAAGTGTGTCACATGTCAAGTATCTTTTCATTACGCTGGGGGGATGAAATAACGTTACTTTTCCAACACTTAGCGATTAACAGTGAGACTGGTGCCGCATCTTGAACTGCGCGGCACCCGCGACACGCTAGAACCAACCGAAAAACCCACCGCCACTTTTGAGCTTCTCCTCGCAAACAACCAACTGCGCCTGGTAGGTATTGGCCCGGCCTTCGACCTTGCGCGCCACCTCCATCAACCACGGCTTTTGAAGATACGTTGCGCGGTTATAGCCACCATGCCCCTCGTGATAGGCGAGATAGAGGCCATAGGTATTTTGCGACGACAGGCCACTGCGTTTACTCGACTGGTAGTTATACCAACCGACAAAATCAATGGAATCGGCAAAGTCATCCCGATCGGCGCCAAAACTACTGGCATCGTCCTTGTACTCAGCCCATGTGGTCGTTTTGGCCTGGCTGTAACCGTAGGAACTGGACGGTCGCGTCCAGGGAATAAAACCCAGTAACGTGCGCCGTGCCGGCTGGGCATCTGCCCGGAAGCGCGACTCCTGATGGATGATGGCCATCATGACAGGAATCGAGCTACCCCACTCATTTTTGGCGTCCGCAGCATCTTCATACCAGTCGTCTTTTTCCTCAAACATCGCGCAGATGTTGTTGACGTCTCTGGGCGGACTCGTTGTGCAAGCGCTTAGCATCACCAACGCAACCATTACGAAGCCAAGCTTAATGACGGCGCTCAAACGTCCACACCGTGCGCGGCAAGCAGCGCAATAAACGCTTGCTCATCAATAACACTGACGCCCAATTCGCCCGCTTTTGTCAGCTTCGAGCCGCCGCCAGGACCCGCTACAACACAGGTCGTTTTTGCCGATACGCTGCCGGCGACTTTTGCGCCCAGTGTTTGCAAATAGGCCTTCGCATCGTCACGTCCCAGCGCTTCAAGTT
This sequence comes from Halioglobus sp., assembly GCA_041688425.1. Lineage (GTDB taxonomy): Bacteria > Pseudomonadota > Gammaproteobacteria > Pseudomonadales > Halieaceae > Marimicrobium. Next base: position 5,764 of record JBDNIE010000219.1, read on the forward strand.
TTCCCGTCACCACCCATATCTGGCCAGCGAGGGGCTGCTGCTGCGCACGCGAGCGCTCGATATCGGGCCACTTCACCCCAGCGTCTTGCAGGGACTGCACCACCTCAAGACTCAAAGGTGAATCGAAAAACTGCAGCAGGTGATCTGCAACGACGGGGCCGACATCAGAAACTTGCAGCAATTGCGACTCGGAAGCCGCAGACAGTGCAGCCCAATTACCAAAATGGCGAGCCAGATTAAGCGCAGTTGCCTCTCCCACTTCACGGATACCGAGCGCGAAAATAAACCGCGGCAAGCTTGTTTGCTTACTGTGTTGTAGAGCAGCTAAAAGGTTCTCCGCTGACTTCTCACCCATACGTTCAAGGCCAAGCAATTGCTGGCTCGACAGCGCATACAGACTCGCCACATTGGCCACCCGCTGCTCATCGACCAGTTGCTCTACAAGTTTGTCTCCCAAACCCTCTATGTTCATAGCGCGGCGGGAGGCAAAATGTTTTATCGCCGCCTTTTGCTGAGCAGCGCAAACCAGACCTCCCATGCAGCGCCACGCCGCCTCGCCCTCCTCCCGCTCAATCGCTGAATGGCAAACGGGGCA
>JBDNIE010000220.1:0-13280 GCA_041688425.1 Halioglobus sp.
ACCAAGAGTGGTGGAGATTTTTAGTAGATAATCAGGAGATTCCGGCCTGCTTTGAGAATTTGCCTGGAGATCAAGGTGAAAAAATTCTAAAGAGATACCTTCCAGGTGATGTCATAGTTGCTTACGCAAAAGGATTTGGAGCGGTTGGTTGGGGAGTCGTAACAGATCCAACCAAATATCGATTAATAGCAGTTGGCGATAAAGGAGACTGTCTGGGCGGTGATTGCAGACATAGGCTAGAAATCAAGTGGAAGTCGACCGCTCAGTTCCTAAGCGAAGGAATTTCACCCGAAACTGTCCGTGCGCAATTTGGTATCTATCACCCTGTGAGCACTTCTGTTTCTATCGATACGGAAAAATGCAGAAAGTTAGTCGAGCGCCTGAATCAGAAATTCGACATATAACCAGTCGCAGCAGTACGCGGCCTGCGGCCGCCGAACGCCACTGACGTGCCGCCGCTGTGCTCAGCGTTACAAGTCTATGTGCGGCGTTTTATATCGCGGTAAAAGTTTTCGTGGGAGCCAAGCGCCATCAAGTTTAGTATTAGTGTGCCCTCACCAAAACTATATCCTATTAGGGTGAGTTGCTTGTTCATTTTAAATTTGTATACTCTCAAGAACCTCAGGTCTCCCTTTTTCAAATCGCCCAGATCTGGTTTTGCCATCAGTGCTTTAACAACAGTATCAAGCTCCTTCTTCTGGCTCGGTTTGAGCTTTTTTACAACTTTTTTGAATGTAGGTGTCTGTAAAACACTCTTTGCTTTAGCCAAAGTCATAGTTCTCAAGCTTCCCGGCTGCTCTTTCCGCTTCTGCTATTATTGCCTGCCGCACGAACTCATAGGGAAGATCAGGGTTATCCTCCATAATTTTACCAATTTTAGCCCAATGCTCAATTTGTTTGGGCGGTGTACGGTTCAGCGCCCGCGCCATGATGGTAGCGTCATCTATGAGCTCCCGGTCCAAGCGTATACTAGTGGTTGCCATGTTACTCTCCTCTCAGCGGCAAATTTCGCATATTGTAGCAACATGCCACAAATGAGGCAACTTGTAACAAAACCAAGCAGTTCGCAGCCTTCGGCTGCAGGACTCGGTAACGCTCGCCGCTGTTGCGGGCGTTAACGTGAACTTCGAGTCATCGCGCGTGGAAAATGAAATATCATCTGATACCGACAGACTAGATATAGAGGCCATCCACGACTTTGTTTCCAATCGTTCTTATTGGGTGCAGTGAAGGACAATTGAGCAAGTGCGCATATCCCTAAGAAATTCAATATGCTTCGGCACATATGTCGATGGAGTGTTTTCTGGATTTACACGCGTTGTAACAGACGCAGTGGCATTTGCGTATGTACTTGGCCTGTTTGTCCTGGACAAATATCGCGGTTTAGGCGTTAGTCGGAGACTAGTGGAGGCTATGGTTTCCCACGAAGACCTTCAAACCACTAATTGGCTACTCGCCACGAAAGACGCACATGGCCTATATGCCAAATATGGTTTTCAAACAGTCAGTGATCCTAATCGTTATATGTGGAAGTCCGGCGCGTGTTCACGTTAACAAGTTGCGGCAGTTCGCCCCTCGCGGGGCCGGACACAAAAACCGCTGCGCAGAGCGTTATGCGCCTACTCAGTAGTGAAATCGAAGCTGTGCAATGAGTAATGAATCTTGGTCCATTTTGTACAAGATTCGATGTTCATCATTAATTCGACGAGACCAGTACCCGGAAAGAGCATGTTTCAGTGGCTCCGGTTTGCCAATACCCTCGAAGGGGTCACGCGTAATGTCCCGAATGAGTAGATTTATTCGTTTAAGCAGTTTTTTGTCTGTCTTTTGCCAGTAGAGGTAGTCTTCCCATGCATTTTCAGCAAAGATCAGCTTCACTCTGTCAGTTCTCTAGTTTTGCCTCTGCCAGCCTCAAGTTCTGTAATAGATTCGATCAGCCTGCGAGCATTCTTTGGGCTTCGTAATAAATATGCAGTCTCCTCCAGTGCCTGATAGTCCGCCATGGACATCATTACTACGGCACCCTCACCCTTACGCGTTATCGCAACAGGCGCATGGTCATCGCACACTTGCTCCATCGTTTTGGCAAGGTTGCTTCGGGCAGCGGTATAGCTTATGCTTTCCATGATTTTCATCCTGTACATGTACGTAATTATGTACAATACGTTATTCGCGCATAACAAGTCAAGGCTGCAAGGCGCCTTCGGCACAGGACGCCGTTACCGGCGCTCAGCTTGAAGCGTTATGCGCCGTAGCGGGTGGCTCGTATTGGCTCGCGTACTAAGTGCTTCGTTGGCACTTATGGGAGCGGTCGTATTTGCCTTCCTGTGCTACTGGTATTGGGAGGTCGTTCTTTGGACAATTCTCGCGCCGCTAGGATTTACGTCACTTTATTTGTCGTGGACTTTGTGGCGCCCCACAAGAGCAACGTCTCGAGCCGTCATTTGCTGGGCAGTATCGGTGGTTTGGGTTCTAGGGCTGGTTATGATTTCCTTCAAGGACACGACCGTGATCGGCGGTGCACTTGCTGCAGCGTTAGCTTTGGGTCTGGTCGCGCTGGTTTATGGCTGTGTGCAGAAGTCCGTCACAAGCGCATAACAAGCCTGGGTACGCCGCGCACTTTGTGCACTGGACCCGTTGCACTGCATTCCGTTCGCCCGTGCCGGAAGCGTTAGGTGGATCACTAGTGAGAGCAAAAAAATGAAGAGAACATGTATCGTGGTATTTACTCTATCTATGCTTTTGGGTGGTTGTTCCAGCCAGGATTCTACAGAATCTAATGAAGCCAGTATTGTGGGTTCCGACAAGGATGCGCAGGGGTGTATTGGTTCAGCTGGCTACTCCTGGTGTGCTCGAACAGAAAAATGCGAGAGATCATGGGAGCTCGCGAAACAAGGTGGTTTCGAAAACACGCCGGGCAACTTTGAAAAATACTGTGGTAAATAGCGCTTGTGTTACCTAACAAGTCGAGGCGGCAAGGGCGCTTTGCGCCCGGACGGCGTGACCGCTGTCCCTGCTTGAAGCGTCAGGCGACAAAGATTTTGTCAGAGCTTCACAAATCCAAAGAGCCTGTGCTTATTGCCGAGCATGGAGAGCCGTCTGCTTGTCGCGTTGACTTTGAAGAATTTTAGTCACTCCAGCGAAGAAAGCATAGTCTGGAGGAAATTGCTCGTGGCGAGTCTGCTGCACTTGAAGCTAGGGCCTTGAGCCATACCGAAGCCAAGACTAAAATGAAGAAATGGCTGAGCCAGTCTGGACCGGACCAGGAGTTATCAGATCTAAATGAGATAGCAGAATATATTGCGCTTGAGAATGCTCAAGTGGCGCGTGCTCTAGTTCACAGAGTATTCTCCGCGGTGGAGCGCCTCGGGAAACACCCGTCAGCTGGCAAACCGCTGAGCTCCTACCATACCCAAATTGGCGTTATGTGCCTGAAGGCCGAGGTCAAAAATTCTTGTTACACATAGGTTTACATTTCTTGGTGCCAGCACTATTGGCGGTCTTGTTCTTTAGGAAGAGCTGGAAGATGGCATGGCTGTTGATGATGGCGACGATGCTTGTCGATATCGATCACCTGCTGGCTAACCCCATTTACGACCCAGGACGATGCAGTATTGGTTTCCATCCGATGCATCGGATGTGGCCCATATTCGTCTACGTTGCACTCTGCTTTGTTCCAAGGACACGACTTATTGGTCTAGGCTTAACTATTCATATGGCGCTAGACGCGATAGATTGCCAGGTAACCAGTGGCGTTTGGGTTAATCAGGCCGTGTAGCGTGGCGCACACAACAAAAAGGCCGGGCAATTAAATCAATATTCAGAGGTAAAATGGGCCGCGTCATGCGGTTGCTACCCACTAGTGCGCGTATACAAGCAAAGGAAGCGCTTGGAAATCTTCAGGTTTGACAAAATAGATGTTGCTACTGTCGATGAAGGCGAGACCTAGCAACGCTTGATCTGCTTGATCTGCTTGATCTGCTTGGGCGGGAGGGCGGTCAGTCCGTCCTTTGCGACGACCCGGCCATACAATTCGTTGACGAAATTCCAATCGATGAAGAGAGGTGCATTTTTCCTGGAACCAGCACTATCGGCGCGGGGCCTACGTCTTTATCGGGGGAATGGTATTTTGAAATTGTAGGTATGTTCAAATTTCTGAGACTTTGAACGTTAAGGCGTTATTTTTTCTACATCGTCGTTAGGCCTCTGCACAAATCAACTGGTCAAGGTATAGCTTGAATTCGAAAAAAATCCATCATGTACTCGGTCTTATCCTACTGCTACCACTCTTGGGGTGGATCTGCACTGGCGTGATCTTTCTGGTTAAGCCCGGGTATGCGGGAGCATACGAGCAGATTAGTCCAATGCTATACCCAATGGACGAGAGTGCGCCTATATTGGCAAAAAAGTCGTGGATGGAGATGCGTTTCTTGAAGACCATTTTGGGTAATCATCTTTTAGTAAAAGTTGATGGTGAGTGGCAGCATTTGGATGCAGAGAGTCTAACGCTGCGGCCAGCGCCCGGTGAGGAACAGGAAATCCTACTTCTGTCTGACGCTATTAGTAGTAATCGTGAAAGGTATGGAGATATTGAAGGTCACACGGATAATATTTACGTTACCTCAACCGGGGTTGAGCTAAATCTAGATTGGAACACATTGAGTATTTCCCAGAAAGGTAATGATACCCAACTCATAAATACGCTCTATAAGATACATTACCTACAATGGTTGGGTAATGAGAAAGCTAATACTGTATTGGGCGTGGTTGGCTTATTGTTACTACTATTGCTGGTGTGCTTTGGCGTTATCTTATATGTGCGAAGTCGAAGAGAGTCCAGCTAACAAGTCGGCCGGGTTAATGCGGCACTGTGAGGCCCCGTGCAGTTAAGCGCACGGAACAGGCAGAATCCATGACAAGCACGGGGTCCGCTCGTGTTACAAAGCCAGGCGAAGAATGTAAAATCGGTCCCGCCATTTCTAATTGGAAAGAAGGGAGAAAGTAATGAATTGGTATCTTGAAGTCTTAAGGAAATACGCGGTCGTCAGCGGTTGTCCAAGGACAAAGGAGTACTAGCTTTCGATGAACTCACCGGTGCTTTATGCATTGGCAGCTGATGCTTTGCTTGTCTTGCATGTGCTGTTCGTGGTTTTTGTTGTTCTGGGTTTGGTTGCTATCTTCGTGGGCAAGTTTCTATCCTGGCGCTGGGTCAGGAACCACTGGTTTCGACTGACTCATCTGGTCGCGATTGGTATCGTGGTTTTGCAGTCCTGGTTTGGCCTGATCTGCCCACTGACTATCTGGGAGATGGATTTACGTGCGCGTGCTGGTCAGGCCGTCTATGAAGGCTCCTTTATTACGCATTGGTTGAGCGATCTACTTTACTATCACGCGCCACCCTGGGTGTTCGTCGTTTGCTACACCGTGTTCGGAACATTGGTGGTAGGGAGTTGGTTCTGGGTGCGGCCTCGTCGGTAAGTCCGACGGGCGCTTTAGATATTGAGAAGATTGATGGCTTTGAGAATAGCGTAAATGCGTATAAAACCGGATCGGTATTTCGCGGGACGCTCGCGGATTGAGAGCGCAGCGCAGAACGCTCAGTGCAAAAGTCCTGCATAAATAGTCCTGTACAAAGCGTCCTGTACAAATCGTCCAGTGGTCATCTGTGTTTGCGCTAGGGCGTCACGATGTTAAATGTTTCGCTGGGTTGATCCAGGAGGGCGAAGAACTGCAGTAGACCCAGTTTGCTACCTTCCACAGAAACATCGTCAGAAAAAAGGATGTCGCGAATACCGGCCGCGCCGGTCAGCATTTTCACAAACAGCGGGTGTGTGATGCGAACGGTGGCATCTGCATCGATAGCCGGTGCTCCCTCACGCTGATGAAGCACAGAGTTTTCCAGGTTCAGGACGTACACTTGTCCCAGATCGGTGAACTCAATATTAAGAGTGAAGGTTTTACCCTCTGCCTTGGGGCCGTTCAGCATAGCGCCCATCAGCTCAAAGAACTGATCGAGAGGGGTCTCGTTAATAAGGTCGGCCGCATTGGCGATACTGAGACCGACGTTGGGCGGGCCCTGGCGTAACTCCAGAGCGCCGGTGAGATAGACATCCCGCCACGGTCCGGATTCGGCCATATAGCCCATCTGGTCATAGGTTTGTGCCAGCAGTGCTTTGGCGGCCTGATTCTCGGGCTGTGCAAAAACCAGGTGATTCATGACTTCCGCCACCCAGCGGTATTCGCCCTTGTCGAAGTCAGCCTGTGCGCGCTCCAGAATTGCCTGTGAACCTCCCATCATATCGACGTACCGAATGGCAGCCTCCTGTGGGGGCAGTGGGTCGAGGTTCGCGGGGTTGCCGTCGTACCAGCCAAAGTACATCTGGTAGACCGCTTTGGCGTTATGTTTGAGCGTGCCGTAATAGCCTCTATTGGGGAAATTGGTGCGCAGCGACTCTGGCATCTGCAGCATGTCGGCAATCTCGCGCGGGGTGTAACCCTGAGATGCCAGACGGAGGGTCTGGTCGTGAATGTACTTGTAACCGTCGCGCTGCTTTTTCAGGAAATCGATAATGTTTTCATTGCCCCACAAAGGCCAATGGTGGCTGCCGAAATAGACCTCTGCATCCGGAAACAGATTGATTGCCTCATCAATGTAGTGACTCCACTTGCGGGCATCGCGTACTTTGGTGCCGCGCAGGGTGTACAGGTTGTGCATGGTCTTGGAGACCACCTCGGCGCCGCCGAAGGCTTTGAGTTCTGGCAGGTAGAACGTGAGTTCGGCGGGAGCCTCGGAGCCGGGTGCATTCTGGAAAACGAATTCGATACCATCGATGGTCACCGCTTCTCCTGTGGTCTCGATGATACGGGTGGGTTCAGCGATGCCGACACTGCCGAATGCCGGGCCCTTACCGAGTCCGGATCCAACATGTCCGCGTGCAGAGTGTTCTAGCTGGCTGCCATACATGAACATTGAGCGCCTGCTCATGGTAGTGCCGGCGATTACGTTTTCACTGGTGGCCTCCTCCATAAACCCCACTGGCGCAACAATTTCGATGTTTTGCCCGGCCCCCAGCGCTGACTGTACGCCGCCAAAGTGGTCGATATGGGAATGCGTAAAGATGATTGCGGATATCGGCTGGTCGCCGAGATGTTTTCTAGCAAAGGCAATGGCGGCAGCGGCCGTTTCCCTGGTGGTCAGCGGGTCGACGATAATCCAGCCCGTTTTGCCCTCAATGATAGTCATATTAGACAGGTCAAAGCCGCGCAGTTGGTAGATGCCCTCAGTCACTTTGAACAAACCGTGATGATTGTTGAGTTTTTCCTGCCGCCAGAGGCTGGGGTTGACGGTGTCGGGCGCGGCGCCCTGTATGAAGTCGTAAGACGGCATGTCCCAGATCAGGGATCCGTCAGGGCCTGCAACTTGCAGTGCGGGTGCGGCCGCTATGAGGCCCCTGCTGGCATTGTCAAAATCCTGTTGTTCGGCCAGATTCAGTTCCTCACTCACCTTGGCATTTGCGCGTGCTGTTTGCTCTGTCGCAGGCGTATTGCCTTGAGGGCCAAGCGCGCCATCAGTGGGTTCTCCCTGGCAGGCGACAAGCACGAATAGTAGTGGTGAAATAAACAGCATAGGCTGCAAATCGCGAAAATAGGACATTGTTATTCTCCTGAACCAGGAAGCTGGCTGTTATGGCACGCTATTGCAACCGGCGCTAATAATGTAGCGACACTAGCAGCTGCCTGCGCGGCGCTCAAGCATAGCGTTACTGAGATAGCATTTGCGGGCTGGTGCTTGCACTATACAAGCTCAGAACCGCGTCTGCTGCCCGCTACTCCTAAGAATACTTTTCATACACTGGATTCCCACTATGAACGTGACGCTGTTTGGATCTACCGGGAGTCTCGGTTGTGAGTGTCTGTCGCAATGCCTTGATGCGGGCCATGCCGTGACCGTGCTGGTACGTAATCCCGATAAATTGCCTACTTCGCTGCGCGACAGAATTACTGTAATTACAGGCGACGGTTTAATTGCTGATGATGTTGCCCGCGCGCTCCCGGCGGGCACCAATGCGATCATATTTGCCATTGGTGTTGATGAAAAGACCTCGCCGCCCAACCTGTGTACCGACGCTACGCGGCATATTCTTGCCGCCATGCGTCGTCAGCAGATATCGAGACTGGTGTGGTGTGGCGGTGGCAGTACGCTTCGCCCTGATGATGTGATTACTTTTGGCGCACGGTTTGTGCGATGGTATTCACGGATGTTTCTCAAGCACAGGCATACTGACAAAGAACATCAGTTAATTTTACTGGATGACAATACTGATCTTTGCTGGATCGGTATTCGTCCGCTGCAAATGAAGGCAGGGCCGCGAAAATGCCACTACCGTTTGGGCTATAACGCCTTCAGTGGATTATCCAGTATTTCATTCGCCGATTGTGCGCATGCCATGGTCACTATGTTGGAAGACGATACTTGGCAAGGAAAGGCGCCTATCATTCAGTACTGAATGCGCATAGCCACACGATTCAGCATTGCGGTGCGAATTGCATATGCCACTGTTTGGCAAATGGCGCAGGAAAATGTATCTAAACCTGTGCAGAAAAGCGCATAGAAGTGCGCTTGGAAGCGTCTGTAGATAGAATGGTGCTGAGTAAGAGGTGGGCAACACAAAATAGGGAGTTGGTGATGGCAGTAGCAGCGAATTCGATGAAGACATGTATTAAAGGCAGTGATGAGTCGCAGGAGTATTTTTTTGCGGAGGGGTGTTTTATTAAGGAGTTATCGAACTCCGCCGATGATCCCGATATGTCGATTGCTCGAGCCAGGTTGGAGCCTGGCAAAGCCACCCGTTGGCATTGCCTGCGCGGCACCAGTGAGCGCTACGTTGTAGTGCAAGGTGAAGGACGGGTGGAGATTGGTGACTTGCCAGCATATCGCGTGGATGCCGGGGCTGTTGTCCTTATCCCGCCCGGAGTGCGGCAGCGCATTCGTAACACGGGTACAGATGATCTGGTATTTTTGGCAATCTGTTCTCCGCGGTTTACCGAATCCGTTTATGTCGATATCGAAGAGGCAGCGACACAAGGACACAAGGACACAAGGAGCTAACGAGTGGCCGAACACTTTGAAAAACTCGATGCCAGGCACAAGGCCTTTATCAGTCAACAGCATCTCTTTTTTGTAGGCACTGCAGGGGCACAGGGCTTTGTGAATGTGTCGCCAAAGGGCATGGACAGTTTTCGTATTCTCGACGATACCACCACAGCCTGGCTAAACCTGACGGGTAGCGGTAATGAGACAGCCGCGCACGTACTGGAAAATGGCCGCATGACGGTGATGTTCTGTTCTTTCGACAAGCAACCGTTAATTATGCGGTTGTATGGCGATGCGGTTGCGATTCATTCTCGTGACGAGCGTTGGGATGAGCTCAGTGCGCTGTTTCCGGCGTATACGGGAGCGCGCCAGATTTTCATCCTGCAGGTGGAACTGGTACAGACCTCCTGTGGTTATGCGGTGCCGTATTACGAACTCAAGGGAGAGCGCCCCACGTTGACAAAATGGGCGGATGGTCGCGGCGAGGAGGGCATACAGGATTATTGGGCGCAGAAGAATATGAAGAGCCTTAACGATAAAGACACTGGAATTCTATAGGTTGCACTGATGGCAGAGATTACTTTTACCCGCGATGAACGAGAGATCATTTGTCGAAAAATACAGCTGTATATGCAGGAAGAACTGGGCCATGAGCTCGGACAGTTCGACGCGGGGTTCCTGCTCGATTTTTTTGCCGAAGAGATTGGCCCCTATTTTTACAATCGTGGCCTTTACGACGCTCAGGCAATTCTGGAAACTCGTCTGGAGAATATCGCCGAGGCAATCTATGAAATCGAAAAGCCCACCCAGTTCGTCAGGTAAGGCGCTGCCGCGAGCGCTGTTGCTCACATTCCTTGTTCTGTTTAGTCTGCTGAGTTTGTTCCTGGCGTACGCTTTATTGGTCTACGACGAGGTGCCGGTCGATCCTGGCTGGGCCATCGAGGCGAGCGAGCAGATTCCTCCCGGCGCAGTCACGGTGCGTTTCAGTGGCACGGCGACCCTGCTATTTAGCGACGGTGAGACGCAGTGGATGACCGATGGCTGGTTTTCGCGCCCTGGCCCGCTGCGCATGCTGTTGGGCAAGATTGGCCCGGATATAGGTGCGATTGAGCAGGGGCTGGCAGACAATGAGGTCACTAGTCTGGCGGCGGTGTTACCTCTGCACTCCCATTACGATCATGCTATGGATGCGCCGGAGGTCGCTCGGCGCACCGGCGCAATGTTGCTGGGCTCGGAGTCTACCGCCAATATTGGTCGTGGCTGGGGTTTGCCGGAATCGCAGATTCAGGTGCTGAGCAATCGCCAGTCGGTGCGGCTGGGGCAGTTTGTAATTACGCCGATAGAGTCGCAGCACTTTCAGTTTCCCGATCCCGCTATTCGCGAACGCGCATTGGCTGAGCCGGAAATCAGCGCACCGCTGGTGCCGCCGGTTCGCGTTTTCGATTACCGCCTAGGCAAGGCGTATGTGTTGCATGTCAGTCATCCCAAGGGCAGTTGGTTGATTGTGGGTAGTGCCGGCTATATAGAGGGCGCTTTGCAGGATTTTACGGCGGATACTGTGTTTCTCGGTGTCGGCGGCCTGGGTTCGCAGACAGCGGATTACATGGAGAACTTCTGGCGCGATACGGTGGCGACAGTTATGCCTTCGCGGGTTATTCCCGTTCACTTCGACAGTCTCACCGGGCCGCTGGCAGGGCCGTTCACTGGTCAGGTGAAATTGATGGCGCTGATCGCCGATGATCGTGAGAGCACCCTCTCGTTTTTGCGTAGCAAGGCAGCAGCAAATCCGGATATGCGGTTTAGCACACTCCCCCGGTTTGACGAGGTCGTGTTGTTTGAGTGACGCAGTAGAGTTGCCCGAGTTTAGGCGAATACCCCGTGGATATACCATTGCCTGGCCAGGCGGTCGTGAAATATCCAATAGTGCTGGCCGCTGCTGTCTGCGGCGATATAGTAGTCACGGCTCACCGCGTCCTGCCACCAGTTGTCCTCGATGCGCTCCGGCCCGTACACCAGTTGCAAGGCACCTTTCCAGTACAGTCGCACACCGTGTTGGCGCAGCGCTTGTGGTTGTGGCAGCAGCCAGAAGGGGCGTTGGGCGCAGTGTGCTGTGCTGCTGTGCTCGTCGCCGGCAGAGTCGCTGCTGACCCGTAATGCAAACTCCGGCAAGTGTTCATCCCGGCAGCCGATTTTTTCAATGGCTTGCAGGCCCAGGCGGTTGCGCAGTCTGTCCAGCAGGCTGGCCAAGGGTTCGCGTTGGTTGCGCGGGCTGAACAGGTCGATGCTGTCCTGTTGCCCGGCGCGCAACTGCGGGCAGACCAGAGCCAGGCCCTCCACGCCGCCGCGCAGTTGCAGGCGCTCAAAGCGAATGCGGGTGAGCTGATACCAGTTTTTCCAATCGCTGTGGCTACTGGTACTGCGCACGCACACATCCTGTAATTTATGGTCGATGCCAACCAACTGCCAGGTGATCTCGCTTGTTTGTAACTGAGTGTTGCGCAAAAAGTCGCACAGTGATTGCAGCAGGCGTTGCACGGCGGGTAGCAATTCGTCGTTGGTTTTTACCTCATAACCAAACCAGTACTCATCATGGAATGTCTCCGGAGGACGGTAATCCAGCTGTAGATCTTCCCGCTGGCCCAATAGTTGCTGCAGGAAGAGGGTGAATTTCTTGCCGCAACGCCGGCCGAGTGCTGCGGATGGAAGCTTTAGCACATCGCCCAGTGTGTGTAGCCCGGCGCGGCGCAATGAGTCCACGGTGCTGGTGAATTGGACTAGCAAATTAAGCGGCAGCGGACTGATCCGTTGCTCCAGTGGTTGTTGTATCGCCATGGCTATGTCGCGCGCAGCAAAGGACAGCAACCAGGCGGCTTTGGGTGTAGGTGCCAGTGCGTAGCGTACCCGGTATCCACGACTGCTAATGCCACTTATGACTTCCAGCAGCAGCGCATCCAGACCCTGAAACAGGCTCAGACAACCGCCGATTTCCAGTTGCAGGCTGTCTGCCTGCCAGATACACAGTGTTGGGGTGAGGCCATAGGCCCAGCAGCACAGTTGCTGCAAGCAGTCTTGTTCGGCTTGTTCATCCCGCTCCAGCAGTCGCACCGGCTCATCGCCTACCAGCGTTCGCACCGTTGCGGTGCCCATGCCCTGGTATATTCCCAGGGCAGCGGCGCAATCATTGGCACACAATACGCGTTGTGCGGCCAATACCACTACCGGCTGCTGTTCACAGCGGCTCAGGCATTGCAGTGGCAACAGGTCAAAACGCAGACACAGCCACAGGCTCACAGGGTATCTCCTGTGTTTACGGTCTTTTTTCGGGGTCTGTCGCCGTTCTGCAGGAAGAAGCCAGTAACGTGCGGGGGCATTCTCCCTACAATGTCACTAATACTGTACATGCATACAGTATTAGTGATGTCTGTGTGCTTGTCTAGCGGCTCAGCAGTATAGGCAGCAGATCGTCTTATAAGGTGGTATTGCCGGATAGCGTGGCTTTGATACCCCCGTGTAAACGCCTGCTTATGCACCAAAATGTTACCTTATGTGACACATTAGCCTATTGGTTTGGCATTTGGATCACTTTTTAGAAGGCATATTTATGTCCTATATTTCATGAATAATTCACAATAATACAGTTGCGGGAAGATGGGTATGGGTAGATAGTAGGTAACACATACCTCCGGTAATGTTACCTAAGGTTACAAATGAGGATATACAGATGAAAGCTCTACTGATGGCAGTGCTGATCTGTCTAACATTCAATGCTTTTGCTTTTGCTTCTGACGCTTGCCCTGTAAAAAGGCCGGGAGAGTTGCCGCTGATGCCCGATGGTGCAGTCGCCACTGAAAAGGAAATGTACCGTGCGCAATTGGTGGCGGAAAAGTACCTGTTGCAGGCACAAGTTTATATTGAGTGCGGTGTGATGAACCGTCGACAGCATTTGGCGCTGGGTTCACGATTGGAAGGCTTTTCTCAGGTGTACAACGAGGAAGTCGTCGAGTTTCAAGTGCGTACCAATATTATTGCAGAGAAGTAGTCCCCGCGTTTTCCAGCAAGTAAGTGATGATTACTTTAAGGAAAAAGCCTGCAATACCGATGGCCAAGCCGATAGACAGTATCAGCGTGCCGAACCGACCAGCATAGCTGCGCTTGGCCATATCCCACACCCAGGGTGACACCATAG
>JBDNIE010000221.1:0-7629 GCA_041688425.1 Halioglobus sp.
GTGCCGTTGGGCTGCAGGAATTGAATCAGCGCGTCGGACAATTCGATCAACGGCCCGGCGAGGATATTGGCGACGACCACGTGGGCCCTGTGTGACCAATTCTGCTGTTCCACATCCTGTGGAAATACCACCGTCAGTTGTTGCGCTGCGATGTCATTGCGCGTGGCATTATCGCGGCACGCTGCCAGTGCCTGCGGGTCGTTGTCCACGCCGAGTGCCTGCGCCGCTCCCAACTTTAATGCCGCCACTGCGAGGATGCCTGAACCGCAGCCGTAATCGACGATGCTCTGGCCCGCTAGCGGCAGGCCGTCGAGTTGCGCCAGGCACAGTGCCGTGGTGGGATGCGTGCCCGTGCCGAAGGCGAGCCCCGGGTCGAGCAGCAGGTTTACTGCATCGGGGTCCGGCGGCTCCAGCCAACTCGGACATACCCACAGCCGATCGCCAAACTGCATGGGACGATAGTGCTGCATCCACTCGCGTTCCCAGTCCTTGTCTTCGAGAATTTCCACGCGCGGGTTGGCGGCTTGTCGCAGATGTTCGGGAATGTCCTGCAATACACGCTGCATGTCGGCATCGGCCGGGTATAGTCCGGTGATGCGTGTCAGGTTCCACAGTGGTGTTTCGCCCACGCCCGGTTCCAGCAGCGGTTGGTCGGCGTTGTCTTCAAGGGTAACGGCCACGGCACCGCTCGCCAGCAGTCGGTCTTCCCAGGTACTTATTGCTGAACGCTCTGTGTCCAGGCGCAATTGCAACCATGTCATCGCAGTAGTCGCCCGATGGTGAAGAAAAGAGTAAGGAGAATGACGTCCATTGCAGATTTTATCGGGGAGGGCGCTTGCGCATGAGCCTCTATTGTTTCAGGCGCTTTTCGAGATAGTGAATGCTTACGCCGCCCTTCATGAACGCGGTGTCGCGGACCAGATCCCGATGCAGGGGCGTGTTGGTGCGAATCCCTTCTACAACCAGTTCGTCCAGTGCCTGTCGCATTCTCGCCAGCGCCTGTGGCCGGTCGTCACCATAGCAGATGATCTTGGCGACAAGCGAGTCGTAGTAGGGCGGTACGGTATAGCCATCGTATAGATGCGAGTCCACGCGCACACCCAGGCCGCCCGGGGCATGGAATGTTGTGACTTTGCCGGGGCAGGGCAGGAACGTCTTGTGGTCTTCAGCATTGATGCGACATTCAAAGGCATGCCCGCGAAAGGTGACCTCGCTTTGCGTAACAGACAGCGGCAGGCCGCTGGCAATGCGCAACTGCTCTTTGACTATATCGATGCCGGTGATCATCTCGGTCACTGGATGCTCTACCTGCACCCGCGTGTTCATCTCGATAAAGTAAAAACCGCCATCCTCATACAAAAATTCAAACGTACCCGCGCCGCGGTAGCCAAGCTCAATGCAGGCCTTGACGCAGGACGCAGCGACTTTATCGCGTGCCTCTTGGGGTATGCCGGGAGCGGGGGCCTCCTCAATGACTTTCTGGTGGCGACGCTGTAACGAACAGTCGCGGTCGCCAAGGTGAATAGCGTTGCCCTGGCCGTCTGCCAGTACTTGTACTTCTACATGGCGCGGTTTTTGCAAAAACTTTTCCAGATAAACCACATTCGAGCCAAAAGCGGCTGCGGCTTCTGACTGGGTTACCTGAATCGAACTCAGCAGCGACGCTTCTTCGTGTACGACACGCATGCCTCGGCCGCCGCCACCGGCTGCCGCTTTAATGATCACCGGGTAGCCAATGCGCTGCGCTATTGCCCGCGTTTGTTGATCGTCATCCGTGATGGGTCCGTCGGAGCCGGGTACCGTGGGCACCCCCGCCGCCTTCATCGCCTGAATCGCAGAAACCTTGTCGCCCATCAGGCGGATCGTATCCGCTGTGGGGCCAATAAAAATAAAGCCGCTCTTTTCGACCTGATCGGCGAAATCGGCATTCTCAGACAAAAAACCGTAGCCCGGGTGTATGGCGGTAGCTCGTGTGACTTCTGCGGCGCTGATGATCGCGGGCACATTGAGGTAGCTGTCGATGGAAGGCGCGGGACCGATACAGACGGCCTCGTCTGCGAGCAGGACATGCTTGAGCTCCCTGTCGGCCTTGGAGTGCACAGCAACGGTCGGGATGTCGAGCTCTTTGCAGGCCCGCAGGACACGCAGCGCTATCTCACCGCGGTTGGCGATGAGTACTTTTTCTAGAATTGGCATGCGTTGCTCCTCTGCGAGTCTCTGGCTGAACGGCGCTTATGCAATGGAGAACAACGGCTGATCGAACTCGACGGCTTGGCCGTTTTCAACCAGAATAGCCGTGATGGTACCGGCCTTGTCAGCTTCGATCTGGTTCATCATTTTCATTGCCTCAACAATGCAAATGATGTCGCCGACTTTCACCGTCTGCCCCACTTCGACAAACATCGGTGAACTGGGTGATGGCGAGCGATAAAACGTCCCCACCATAGGCGAATGCAGCGTATGCGCGGGTGGGTGCGCCGCCTCGGGTGGTGCAGGAACTGCTGGCGCCGCAGGAGCGGGCGCCAGAGGCGGTGCGACGGGCGCAGCGTAGACAGTCGCCGCTCGCGCCGCCGCCATTGACAATGCCTGTGCACCGTTGCGACTGATGCGCACTGACTCCTCACCTTCTTTGATCTCAATCTCGTCGATGTTGGACTCTTCCAGCAATTCGATTAGTTTTTTTACTTTGCGAATGTCCATAGTACGACCTCGTCGTTGATATTACGGTTTTTCAAGTTGGCTGAGCGCAGCTTGCAGGGCCAGTTCGTAGCCTTGCGCGCCGAGTCCGCAGATGACGCCCTGCGCGAGGTCCGAGAAGTAGGAGTGCCGACGGAAATCCTCTCTGGCATGCGTATTGGACAGGTGAATCTCAATAAAGGGTATTGTGGTGGCGGCGAGCGCGTCGCGCAGCGCCACGCTGGTGTGCGTGAAAGCGGCGGGGTTGATCAAAATGAAATTGACGCCCTCGGGTCGGGCGGCCTGCACTCTCTCCACCAGTTCGTATTCTGCGTTGCTCTGCATGTGGAGCAGATGATGCCCTCTCTCCTGCGCCAGGCGTGTCAGGCGCTGATCGATATCGGCCAGTGTGGTGCGGCCATAGATGTCGGGCTCGCGCTCGCCGAGGAGGTTCAGGTTGGGGCCATGTAGGACGAGAATGGTCGCCATTTGGAAGGTTCTCTGCGCTTGAGCACGATTTCGGAGAATTCTGGCGCAAATTGCCGAAACTGTCTATGGATATTGGTATTTTTTCGAATTTTGGCCACTTATAGCGGCGATATTGCAGAAGTTAGCTAGATTTTGCAGTGTCAGAGCGGTGTTTTGAGGTCTGCCGGGGTTTGGGGAGCGCGGCAGCTAACATGCCCTAAATACGCCAATCTCCTCAAAAAAAGGCAACAAAATCGCCATTCTTGCCAGAAACGGACTGCAGAGCCTCGCGCACGATTTTCTTGGTCAGCAACTGAGGCAGTATCAGAGGCTCTGCCCCGATGTCGGCCGGATACATGAGGTACAGCGGTATGCCGTTGCGCCCGTGCTGCAGCAGCAGGGCGGCAATGTTAGCGTCCTGTTTGGTCCAGTCGGCCACCATATACACGACGCCATGATCGGCAAAGGCCTGCATCATATCCTCAGTGAGTAACACGGCTGTTTCGTTGGCTAAGCAGGTGATACACCAGTCCGCTGTGACATCCACAAAGACTGGATTGCCGGCATTGCGCTGCGCTGCAACCGCCTCTTGGGACCATACAATGTGCCCCTTTGAGAGTGCTGCGACGTCGTCGCTGCCGCCGTCCAAGCCGCGCATCGACCCCAGAGCGACCGCGCCGACCAGGCAAGCCAGTGCCAGTGCCTGCCGTAAACGACGGTCATTCCACAACCAGAGCCCGAGCGCTAGCAGCAGGGCCCCACTCAGTGCCGCAGTCATGGTATTGACGCCCGTCTGCCTCCCTGCAACCCACAATAGCCAGAGGGCGGTGGCGTAAAGGGGGAAGGCCAGAAACTGCTTGAGGGTGTCCATCCAGGCGCCTGGCTTGGGCATCAGCGCGCGCGCCGCGCCGCTGTAACTGAACAACAACAGCGGCGCGGCCATGCCTGCGCCCAGTGCGGCGAATACCAGCAAGCTGATTTGGGGGGGCTGGCCGGCGGCGAAGCCCAATGCCGTGCCCATAAACGGTGCAGTGCACGGACTGGCCACCACGACCGCGAGCACGCCGGTGAAAAAGCTGCCGGTGAGCCCACCCCGATTGGCTAATCCGCTGCCGGTATTCATCAGGTTGCCGCCCATTGCGATGACACCCGATAAAGACAGCCCCATGACGATGAAGAGGTAGGCCAGCGTAATGACGAAACCGGGGGACTGCAGCTGAAAGCCCCAGCCAATAGCCCGCCCCGCTTGCTGCAGCGCGATTAGCAGCGCCGCGACCAACACGAAACTGGATATCACGCCTGCCGTATAGACCCAGCTGTGCAGATGCCGGTCGTGGTCAGTGCTGCGCGCGAAGCTCAGCACCTTTAACGATAATATAGGAAAGACACAGGGCATCAGATTGAGGATGGCGCCGCCGAGAAAGGCCAGCGCCAGCATGTACAGCAACCCATCAGAGGTCGCAGCGCCTTCCTGCTCTGCGGTCTGGGGCGCCAAGGGCGGCGAGGCAGGCATCGCCGTGCCATTGCTGAAGTCCAGAGTGAAAAATTGCTTTTCGGGTGGGTAACACAGCCCGGCGTCCGCGCAACCCTGAGAGGTGGCGGACAGTGTTGCTCGCCGGGTGCTGAGCTGCGTGTCGTATTGGACGTCGCGTTGCAGCGCCAGGATGACATCGGCATCGTTGTAATAGATCTGTACATCGCCGAAGTATTCGTCGTTGTGGTGCAGGCCCTCGCGCATCTCGCTGGTCAGTTCGATCGTGCCTTCAGCATCTTCCAGAGCAAAGGCGAACTGGTGTTTGTACAAATAGTATCCAGGGGTAATCTGCCAGTTGAGGCGCACATGCCGCGCATCAATGATCTCCACGGTAAGCTGGAATGCTTCCTCTACCGGAAGAAATTCCGGCGTCGTCGACAACCCCGACAATTTGCGCTCGGTAGTGTTGAAGTTCTGTGCGGAGCAGACTGCACTGAACAGTATCAGCAGGCCGACGAGCGTTGCACGCATGGGTATTCCTCAGTATTCGCGGCGTATTTATTGACACCGGTATTGACACCGGTATCTGCGCAGTTTCGGAGCGAGAGTGTACCAATACTTTTGGAGTGTGGCGAAGTAGGGTGGGATCAATGTCGCCGCCAGTGATACACTACGTCTATGAGTAGATGGGGTGATAGTGTCCCGATTGGAGGGCCAACATGAGTAAAATGTGGATCGTAGCTGTGGTAGCCAGTTTTTTTGCAACGGCCGCAGTGGCTGAGCAAAATACCGCTCTTGAGTTTGAAAACGTCTGGGTCAGGGCCATGCCGCCGTTTCAGCCCAATTCAGCGGGTTATTTTACCCTTACAAATCGTGGCGAGGTGGCCGTTGCCATTGTCGGCGCCAGTTCCAATGTATCGGACTCTGTGGAATTGCATACCACACGCAAGGTCGATGGGTTGCTGCGCATGGAAAAGTTAGAGGGTCTGGTGGTCGCTCCGGGTGAGCGTGTGGAACTGGTCTCCGGGGGCAAGCATTTGATGCTGTTAGGGCTGGCGTTCAGGCTGGTTCCTGGTGATGACGTTGAGTTGTGTCTGCAGTTGATTACTGAAGAAGAAGTCTGTACCGATGCGGAGGTGCGCATGACAGCAGACGCTCCTGACCCAAAAGAACACCAACACCACCATTGATTAGAGTAAAACGATGAACAAAGTAGCGGAAAAATTTGCGCAGTGGCGCGAAACGCTGGCTGGCACTAGCTCACTCAATGGATGGGGCAAGCCCGTGCTGATAGTGATCGGTTTGTACTTACTGGTCTGTATCGTGCTCGGTATGTATTGGAGCAGCACGCCTGCGCCATTTGACGTGCGCGCCAATGCTCTGGAGTTGTCCCAGAGCGAGGATGTTCAGGTGGGCCCCAAGGGCAAAATGGTCACGGGTGCGGTCACTATGGGCACCCTTATTGGTGTGATGGAAACGCTGCTGGATAAACCCGGCGGCTATACGCATAACGACAAGTTTCCGCCTGGCGTTTGGCTGGATAATATGCCGAACTGGGAGTACGGGGTGCTGATTCAGGTGCGGGATTTATCGCGCGCTATGCGCGAGGTGTTCAGTCGCTCGCAGTCGCAATCTACCGAGGATGTCGACCTGGTAGAGATGGAGCCACGTTTCAATTTCAATTCGGACAGCTGGATATTGCCCTCCTCGGAATCGGAATACCGCGAAGGTTTAAAGTATGCCAAACGCTATTTCTATCGCCTGTCTGATCAGAAGGCCACGGGCGCACAGTTTTACGCGCGTTCGGACAACCTGCGCTATTGGTTGGGAACGGTCGATAGCCGCCTCGGCAGTCTTTCCCAGCGGCTCAGCGCCAGCGTAGGGCAGTTGCGATTGGACACTAACCTGGCCGGCGATGCGGCCGCAACGCAGTCGACCTCAACCCCGAAAGAGGAGGAAGTGCGCACTCCCTGGACGGAGATCGATGATGTTTTCTTTGAAGCACGCGGCACGTCCTGGGCGTTGATTCAATTTCTCAAAGCGGTGGAGGTTGATTTCGCTGACGTGCTAAGAAAAAAGAATGCCCAAGTGAGCCTGAGACAGATTATTCGTGAGTTGGAAGGCACACAGGAAGCGATGTGGAGCCCAATGATCCTCAATGGCAGTGGTTTTGGGCCGCTGGCCAACCACTCCCTGGTCATGGCGTCTTATATCAGTCGCGCCAACTCGGCGATCATTGATCTGCGCGACTTGTTGTCCCAGGGCTAGTCAATCGCAGCTGTAGCGCAATCGGGTCCCTGTCTCGAGTGAGAGACGGATCTCTTGAGCACTCAGCGCCGTCGGAAAATACGTACCTGACAGCTTCGCATCAAGCAGGCTGGCGCCTTGCAGATTGGTGTTGCGAAAGTCAATGCCGCTGAGATCGGTGTTGCGAAAGTAGGAATTACTGAAGTCCAGTCCCCCGGCATTCATATTGCGCAAGTCACGCCCACGATAGTCGCCGTTCTTCAATTCGCTGGTGTCCAGATGGTCGCGCTGTTCGTTAAAGTCCTTGATATTTTCAGTGCGAAGTAATTGGTATAACGGGTCTTGTTTGATGACGGGCTTGTCCATTGCATTACCTTATTCTCAATTGTCCGGCCCTGCAGTGACCGGTTTATGTGGCACCGCAGGCGCCTACATGCCGGAGGATAGCTTAAGTCACTACGACCGCCAAGCCCAGCCCCCTGCGCTAAAACTGAAGGTAGAGTTTGACAGCATACACTCTTGACGGATTTCTCTTGACGCGCAACTGGCGTGATACGCCTGCCGGGATTGAGCTGGAATTCTGGTTCAGTACGCCGCAGGGGCCGCTTTGCGCGCTGGTGCGCAAGGAGCATAGCGTCTTTTTCCTGGAACAGCGCTCGCTGGAGCAGGTGGGTGCCGTGCTGTGCGATGTGCCCGGCTTCGAGATCAAGCCGCTACCATTGCGCAGTTTTTCCATGGAGCCGGTTGTGGGGCTTTACGTCACA
>JBDNIE010000222.1:0-2679 GCA_041688425.1 Halioglobus sp.
CACTCACGTGATCAGATGCCAGCACCCGGCGGTAAGGCGTTGGGGACACGTCGTACTTTCTGTAGCATTTTGAGTTGAACTGCTGTTTCGAGATAAGCTTGATACTGCGGCTAGAATGACTCTGGTATTGCGACCATTCCAGGCTCCTCGTCATGAGTCGGGTCTTCAAAGCGGCCAGATGAAGGCCAAGCCTTCCAAGGCAGTGGCACACTAAAACTACGGATCAGAAGAGACTCAGAATTCAAAATGCGCAGGTAGAGCTCCTTAAAATGGAGGAATGTGTCCCAAAATGTGAGTGTGTCATTACCAAGGGAAACTGGCGGCGTACTTACCTGTAGCTTCTCAGACTTGATCGGACAGTTACCCTCTTTTGTCCAGCGCCGACCAGTTTAAATTTGTGTTAGTACCGAACGACACTATGACTGTAATAAGCGGTTGGCAAAGTCACGGCGACGTTGCGCCCGGATACGCTGGTTGAGTTGACACAGGTCGGACTCATATCTGGCGGAGTCGCCCCATGCGTCCTGTATGTCGCTTCCAAACTCGTAGCTGTAAAGTGACACTCTTCGTATATCGACTGGTTCGCCACAGTTTTTCACGGACAGGACCAGTTCATCCTTATCGCTGGTCGAAGCGTTCAAATTTAGTTTGACCGTTACATGTGGCCCCTGTACGTCCACAGATATTTGATCATGACCAGAAAGCTCTATATCCAGTTGTCGGTTACTTCGCGCATCAAAATCGACAGTCAGACTCAATTCCGTCGACTGCTTTATCCAGTCCATCCCTCTTGCCAGCGGGGTGAATCGTTGAAAAATAGATGCCCCTTTGAACAATTGCACAACGGGTTCTGAACGGACTCTTCGAAAGCGACACCTGCCACTGGTTTCCCAACCGTCAGATCCATTGACGAAGCTGGCATTGTAAATAAGATTTTGAAAATAGCTCCGTAGAGCCCAAATCCCAAAGCCGCTGGTATGTTCCAGCAATATATGCGTGGACTCTTCCAAAAAAGAGCTTACCTCGTCCTCAGCGATTGTGGCATGTTTACCAATGTACTCTGGTGTTTTATCGATAAAATTGAATTGGTTTATAATCGGAGTAAAGGTCGGCGCCCTTTCCGGATTTGATTCCAGCATATGCTTCAAGTTGTATATTGCTTCGTGCGCAGAAAGACATTCACCCTGATTATAGGTGTTCATAAAAGGCGCCCAATAACTCATGGCGGGTATCTGGACATCGGCATAGTCGTCGTTACGGTAAGAGACCATCTTGCCCTGTGAGTCACGGTAGCGATCACGATCGACTCGATACTCCATGGAAAGCGGACTTATGTAGTCCTGTGCATTTTTGAACAACTCACGTAGACGCGCAGTGCGAAACTGCATGAAGTAGCGGTGCCGACCAGAGTCAGCCAGAGGGACTTCCACATCGTGGATTGAACCGTATCTAACCTCGTGACTAAAAGCATCGCTGTTGTAGTAGTCCAGGCCATAATTTTCCTCCAACCAACTTTGGTAGCCCACACGCTCCGCCAAGTCCCGACGCTCGAGCGGCAGGAAATTCTGCATGCCTGAAAAAGTATCCCAAAAATCTTCCCAGCAGAGAAAAAAACTGGCCAGAGACGAGTTTTTGGCAAGGCTATTTAAACTTGAAAGATAGGCTAGCCAGTTTTTCAGTACTGCGGGGTCAGTTAGCAAGGCGCGCACGCGGCCATTGCCATACTCTTCTGAATCGTTACAGATGGCGTGACCGTAGCTTACCCTTGCATAGACACGCAGCTTCAGACTGAGGCAGATTGCAAGCAAAGAGCGAGCCCTTTGCATATGCGCAGGCGACACGTCGGCCTGGCATGGATCTGGTTGAAAACCTCGCCACGGAATGACGATAAATACACTGTTAAAGCCAAGCTTCTTAATTTTCTTCAATTCATGGCGTACTTTGTGCTTCTCAACGTTGTTCCAAAAATTCAGTGGCCATGCGTCAGAAAAGTACCAGCAACCTCGTACAAAATTGTCTTTGTGATCGCGGTAGAGGAGCATATAACCCTGCGCCTTCAACGATTCCCACCATGTATCCGATTCGAAAGCAGCTCTTGTGTTCGACTTTAGAAGGCGTGCGGGTTCAGGTTCGCCTTCATCTCGCGCAAGCAGGCTGCGGCGATAGTATTGCGCTTTAATGGCACCGGGGTTCTCCGTCAAGCGGGTTGCAGCCGGCATTCGCGCTACGCTCAATAGGTCATAAACTTCAAAGTTGAGTGCGCTGAGCGAGATTGCGCGACTTTGATTGCCATACTGATCGAGCTGGTAGAGATTGCTTTGAAATTCTGAATTGCCGAAATAGTCGTCGTAACTTTCAACGTAAACCTTAGCCGGACCTTCCTTTCGGGAATGCAGCCGCTCCGCGCTTGTCGCCACGAAGAGGTTATCATGTGTTTGCCAGATGCCACGGACATAACCCTGCAGATGAGCCAATTTATAGGCTTTACCGCTTTTCAGCTCTACTCGCACTATATCGCCGGCGCGACTGGATAAAACTGCTTGGATTCAAATCTGAAGTGCATCACCTAATCAGGTAGAAGAAGGGGCCAGCTGAAGGTAAGCTCTTACCCTTTTTCTCCGGCAAGAGATTAAGTGATGATGAGAACTTACCAACAACTGACCTACGAACAACGATGCC
>JBDNIE010000223.1:0-6596 GCA_041688425.1 Halioglobus sp.
GAAGGTAAGTGCGGCGAAGGCAAGTGCGGCGGTAAGTAATGCTGCAGCCTGACCGGGCGCTGCAAGGAGCGGGACTCGGTTTGCGGCGGGCTCTTTTGGGTCCGCTGCTATCTCTGGACCACGCAGAGATCGATTTTATGGAAGCGGCGCCGGAGAACTGGATTGGTGTTGGGGGTCGTCTGGGCAAACAATTTCGCGCGTTGGCCGAACGCTATCCACTCATTTTGCATGGACTTTCACTCGATATTGGTGGGCCAGACCCCATCGACACAGAGCTGGTCAGTGCGGTGGCAGCACTCATGCGTGAGTTCGATGTGCCTCTTTACAGTGAGCACCTGACCTACTGTGCAGCCGAAGGGCATCTGTACGACCTGCTACCTATACCGTTTACGGAGGAAGCTGTGCTACATGTGACAAAACGCGTGCGTCAGGTGCAGGACATCATAGGGCGGCCTATTGCCCTTGAGAACGCATCTTACTATGCGCAGCCCCATACCGAGTTGAGTGAAGCGGAGTTTATCAACGCAGTGCAACAGGAGAGCGGGTGCGACCTGTTGCTGGACGTCAACAATATTTACGTTAATGCCATTAATCATGGCTACGACTCTCATGAATTCCTGGAGTCCCTGTCGCTGGAACGAGTGCGCTACATTCATGTGGCGGGGCACTACAACGAGGCTGCGGACTTAAAGGTGGATACACATGGCGCCGATGTGATCGATCCGGTCTGGGCACTGTTGGC
Organism: Halioglobus sp.; assembly: GCA_041688425.1. GTDB lineage: Bacteria > Pseudomonadota > Gammaproteobacteria > Pseudomonadales > Halieaceae > Marimicrobium. The sequence goes on from JBDNIE010000223.1 coordinate 743, forward strand.
GGCGGCGTACCGTCGACTGGGGCCGGTTCCCACCCTACTGGAACGCGATTTCAATCTGCCGCCCCTGCCTGTGCTGCTGCAAGAGGTCGAGCGTATTCGCAGCCTCCAGCAGGAGTGCCAGAGCAGCCCGGCAGAGGCGCTGGGCTGATATGACAGTCTCTGCACTCAAAGCCAGCCAGCTTTCTATGGCTCGATACTTACGCAATCCCCGGTCGCAGCCTGCTCCGGCGGGCATTGAGCCGCGGCGCTTGAAGATTTACGAAGAGCTTGTGTACAACAATATCGAAGGGTTTATCAGTGGCGGCTTCCCGGTGCTGCGCTCGCTTTATGCTGCTGCTGACTGGCACGCACTGGTGCGCGTATTTATCGATCAACACCGTTGTCATACCCCGTATTTTCTGGAGATCAGCCAGGAGTTCGTGCAGTTTGTGATGAACGACTACCCGCTGCGTGACACCGATCCCCCGTTTTTAGCGGAGCTCGCACACTATGAGTGGGTAGAGCTGGCGCTGGATATCTCTGAGGAGGTACTTCCAGACCCGCTGGAGGCAGAGGACTTATTGTCAACGGTACTGCGGCTATCGCCGCTGGCCTGGGTGCTATGCTACCGTTTCCCTGTGCACCGCATTGGCGCTGCTTTCAGGCCTCCCAGGGCTGCGGACCCGACCTATCTGGTGGTCTACAGGAACCGCGCCGACGACGTTCGATTTATCGAGCTCAACGCTGCCACAGCAAGGCTGCTCGAATTGATCAGAGATAACGAGCGCGTTGTGGCGGGGGAACTGCTGACTGTGCTGGCCGATGAATTGGGGCTGCAGCCAGACTCTGTGCTCGCCCACGGCATGGAACAACTCAATCCCTTGGTTGCCGACGCCGTCGTACTCGTTGCAAGACTCTGAGATCGGGCTTATTCATCAGTTGATCCACATGCAGCCTGCGCGTACCATTCCCCGCTTGTAATATTGGTTTATCTTTGACATGGTTTTATCGCGTTATTTGCTCGTCTTGTTGATGCTGATTCCGGGCTATTATGCGAGCGCCGCAGAAGCTGAGCACAATATTGATCCTTGGGAACCGATGAATCGCAAGATTTTCGCGTTCAACGAAACATTGGATCAGTACGCGCTGCTGCCTGTCGCCAAGGGCTACCGTTTTCTGATGCCAGCGCCCGCTGAGCGAGGCGTCTCCAACTTTGTCGCCAATATTTATGAGTTTAATTCGGTGATCAATTCACTGCTCCAGGGGCGGCCTGGCAACGCAATGCAAAGTGCTGGGCGCTTTTTGGTCAATACTACTATTGGGCTTGGAGGCTTTCTGGACGTCGCTTCCCCCATGGGGATTGAGCACAACCCGGCGGACTTTGGGCAGACACTCTTTGAATGGGGAGTCGAATCCGGGCCCTACGTGATGCTACCTCTATTCGGTCCGCGCACAGTGCGAAGCGCCGCCGGCTATTTTGTCGATACTTACTCCTCTATTCCAGGTTTGCCTGGCGTTATTGAGGATCGGGAGTGGGCGTATCTGTTCTGGACCGTCGAAGTTATTGATCTGCGTGCCAATTTGATCAAGGCGGATGACCTGGTTACCGGGGATCGCTACATTTTCCTGCGTAATGCCTACCTGCAAAGGCGTGAATATTTTCTGACCGGAAAAGTTCAGGACAGCTTTTCAGAACAGGAAATTTCTGATGAATACATCGATTTTTAATTCAACAATAACGGCGCTGGCAGGGTCCGCTGCCTAGAGCTTCGGTAAAACTGTAAAATCCTGCCAAAGCGCAATTGAGCAGGTTGCCTGCACCCCGTGATGGGCGTACTGTCACTTCCAACTCACGATCAAAGTTTTCTATGACTGCTTCGAGCGGCAATGTTCTTATTATTGACGATCTCCCCGAGCGCGCTGCATCAATGGCGACGCTTTTAGCCTCCTGCGGTTATCAAACTCAGGTTGTTACAGATGTCAGCGAACACAGGTATTCCCTGGGTGCCGACAGTGAGGTGGACGTTATGTTGTGTGAGATGGACCTGCAGAGCTTTTCCTGGGGTGATGCCCGTCAGGCCTTGCGCGAGATGAATGTGCAAGTCCCGGTGATTATGCTGAGCGATGTTGCCGATTCCGACAGTATGATGACGGCCCTGCGGCTTGGTGCCAGCGACTTCTTTGTGCGGCCGATAGAAGACAAGAGCGCCCTCGTTCGCTCGATCGAACGCTGCATTCGTCAGAGGAACCTGCGCCGTGACTTGCAGGAGTCGCGTCAAAGTCTTGAAGCGGCGAATATTGAGTTGCGCGGCACCGTGAAAATGTTGGAACAAGACCAGCAGGCAGGTCGTCAGGTGCAGTTGCGTATGCTGCCGGTGACACCGTTAGTGCTGCAGGATTATGTTTTCAGCCATACCGTTATTCCTTCACTCTATCTCAGCGGTGATTTCACAGACTATTTTACGGTGGGCGACAGTTACGTCACATTTTTCATGGCGGATGTTTCTGGCCATGGTAGCTCTTCTGCTTTTGCAACCGTTCTGCTGAAGAACCTGTTTGCACGCAAGCGGTCGGATTATTCCCGCCGCGACGATGAAACCATCCTCAATCCGGTGGCGATGTTGCAGCATGCCAATAAAGAGTTGCTGGATCTGCGTGTGGATAAGTTCGCCACCATGGTGGTTGGCGTGCTCGATATGCGCCAAAACACGCTGCGCTATAGCGTCGCCGGCCACCTGCCTCTGCCGGTGCTGGCCTCGGGTGATGGCGCCTGCTATTTGCAGGGTGAGGGGTCCACTGTCGGCTTGATGGAAGACGCCGTTTATGAAGACCATTTTATCGAACTTCCCAACAGCTTTATGTTGGCACTTTTTTCCGACGGCATCCTCGAAATTCTGCCGCCCGCTAATTTGATCGATAAGGAGAAATACTTCCTCAATGTATTCGAGCAATCGGCTGATTCGCCCGCAGCGTTGGCAACTCACCTGGGTCTGGATCATGTGGATACCGCCCCGGATGACATCGCAGCCCTGTTCGTGAGCAAGCGGGGCTGATATGGGAGAGGGGCGTATACTCGCAGCGAGTCAGGACGGTGCCTACGTCATTCGGCTGGAAGGCGATGTGCGTCTCACCTTATGCACCACTATTGACGACTATGTGATGCAGATGTTTGCAGACCCCAATTTTGCCAGTGTCTGGGTGGACCTGTGTGACACTCAGGGGCTCGATAGTACAACCTTGGGTTTGCTGGCCAAGCTGGCCTTGAAGGTAAAGGAAATGTTTGGCTTTATCCCGGCAGTTTACTCCTGTGATCCGAGTATTAATCGCCTCCTGAGAAGCATGGATTTTCACCGCTTGTTCGAGTTACATGAAGAGTTCTGCTGTAACCCGGATGACATCGCGGAAATCCCCACCGTATTGGGAAGCGAGGAGTCTGTGAAGCAAAAAGTGATTGAGGCCCATCGCGTGCTGATGGGTATATCAGACGAAAACCGCGACCGGTTCAAAGATCTGATAACCGCGCTGGAGCGCGGTTGATTCAGGGTTTGGCGGCGAGCTTGCAGTGAATGTAGTTTGAATGCGGCACATAGATCAGGTCCGCGACGTTTCGAATCAGGTGTTCCTCGTACTTGTCGGCATCGCCATCAACGTAGGCGACTGCCCACATAGCACTTATCAAAAGTACTTTCTGGTCCAGGCTGCAATGGTCATTGATCACTTTAGTAAATTCGTAGAGCGATGTCGCACCTTCTACTCGCTGCTGCGCTGCGCTGACTAAATCATCTACTTCAGACTGCTGCAGTTTAAGGGCGGCAGTCAGCAACTCACTCAGCTTGTTGATTTCCAGATTGCACTCGGTGAAATCCGCGCGCGCGGTTTCAACCAACAGGGCCGCTGCGGCCAGGCGCAGGATGCGTTCTTTCGATTCTTTGTTGTCCTGCGGGGTTTGCTGAAATAGAGTCTTCAGTGCGTGGATCATCGGGAGCCTATTAATTTTTCCAGTTTGATTTGGTCGGCAACGAAGTTACGGATTCCTTCTGCCAGCTTCTCTGTTGCCATTGCATCGCTGTTCAATGCAAAGCGAAATTCTGCTTCTGTGGGGTGCGTATTCTCCACGTCGCTGCGCGCAGTTTCAACAGACAGCTGTCGCGGCAGCGGACCATCGTCTGCGGCCAGTTCTTCCAGTAACGCAGGACTGATTGTCAGTCGATCGCAGCCTGCCAATGCCTCAATTTCGCCGGCATTGCGAAAACTCGCACCCATGACGACGGTTTGGTAGTCATGCTGTTTGTAATAGTTATAAATACTGGTCACCGATTGGACGCCTGGGTCATCGGAGGCTTTGTTGACCACCAGATCGGTATTGGCTTTGTGCCAATCCAGTATGCGGCCAACGAAGGGCGACACCAGAAATACCCCCGCGTCTGCGCAGGCCACAGCTTGCCCAAAACTGAACAATAATGTCAGGTTGCAATGGATACCTTGTCGTTCCAGTTGACGTGCAGCACAGATTCCCTCCCACGTCGACGCCAGCTTGATCAATATGCGTTCAGGGCCGAAGCCGGCATCCTCATACATGCCAACAATTTTTTTGGCCCGCTCCATTGACGCTGAAGTATTGAAGGACAGGCGCGCGTCTACTTCTGTGGAGACGCGACCCGGAATAATGCCTAGAATTTCGGCGCCCAGGTCTACGGCAAAGCGGTCATTGCAGTTGGTGAGTTGCTCGCTATCAGAGCCGCCTTGCTCACTCGCCCATCGTTTGGCTTTTTCAAGTAGTGCTTCATACTGCACAAGCGCGGCTGCCTTCAGCAGCAACGAGGGATTGGTGGTGGCATCAAGTGGAGAAAATCGTTTGATCGCCTCAATATCGCCAGTGTCAGCTACAACGTCAGACATGGATTTTAACTGGTCAAGTTTGCTGGGCATGGCCGCCTCCTCCTATCAGTGCATAGGCTTGCTCTAGCACTTCAATTCCCACTCCTTTTCGATATGCATTCTCACTCAAATGGCGGCGAAACTTTCTCGCTCCGGGCACTCCCTGGTACAAGCCCAGGATGTGGCGGGTGATGTGATTCAGGGATGCGCCGCGCTCAATCTGCTGCTTCGTATAGGGTAGCAGGGCAGTGATAACATCTTCGCGAGAATCTGCCGGTTTGTCCACACCGAACAGCAGAGAATCGACCTCTGCCAGCATCCAGGGATTCTGGTACGCCTCTCGGCCGAGCATGACGCCATCTACATGTTGCAGATGCAGTTGGCATTCTGCGAGCGTCTGGATGCCGCCATTGATCACGATAGTCAGTTGTGGAAAATCCCTTTTTAGTTGATATACCCAGGCGTAGTTAAGTGGGGGAATTTCGCGGTTTTGTTTCGGAGAAAGGCCCTGTAGCCAGGCTTTGCGCGCATGCACGATGAACACCGAGCAGCCTGCTTCCGCCACCGGCTCGACGAAGCTCTGCAATTCTCCGTAGCTTTCCATGTGATCTATTCCAATACGGTGTTTTACCGTCACTGGAATATCGCAGCTGTCGCGCATGGCCCTTACACAGTCGGCTACCAACCGCGGATTGGCCATCAGGCAGGCACCGAACATGCCGGACTGCACACGATCGGATGGGCAGCCACAGTTGAGGTTGACCTCGTCATAGCCCCATTCCTGCGCCCATTGTGCGCAGCGTGCCAGCTCCTGCGGATCGCTACCACCGAGCTGCAGGGCAACCGGGTGTTCCTCAGTGTTGTAGTGCAGAAAACGTTGCCGATCACCGTGAATGAGTGCGCCGGTGGTTACCATCTCTGTGTACAGCAGCGCCTGTCGTGTCAGCAAGCGCCAGAAAAAACGGCAATTATGATCTGACCAATCCATCATCGGCGC
>JBDNIE010000224.1:0-3898 GCA_041688425.1 Halioglobus sp.
GTGCGACACGTGCACAAACATCGCCCTCCCCGTCCGGATTCCGACCCGCCTACTATTATGCCGAGGGTATACCGCAGCCCGAAGGTATTGAGTTTGTTCCAACTGCGCTGAACAGTTCACGCTGGAGCGACCCTGCATCTTGGACTAACGTCGAAGACATTGAAGCGGTTCTCATCACACAGTGGAAAATGATGATAGTGCCACTGCAAACGGTGGTACCGTTTCCATCGCATACAACACCGCCCGTGTTTTTCCCCTTTTGGCTACTGCCCGCTGGCGGTCAAACTGGCCTTATCACACTGCAGGAACCGGCTTGGACAAATGCCAATTCGTTTCTGAAGGCAGCTACGCGTCAACCGGGTTTCTGGAGTTTCTGGCAGGTCACTCGCTTTGAGAATGCCTATCAGTTCCTCGATCAACCTGGCGAGTGGTATTTTGATGGTAGCGACGGATTTCTCTACTACATTCCCCTTGCCGATGAAGACATCTATTCGGCTGACGTGCAGCTACCCGTTATCGAAACTCTCATCGAAGGTGCAGGGGATGAGGATGAACCACTCTCTAACCTGATCTTCGAGGGGCTGACCTTTTCATACGCCACTTGGCTCAGTCCTGGGAGTGCCAATGGGTATGTGAGTGACCAGAGTGGATTTCATCTTGTGGGAACAGGGCGCAAGCCTAATGTTATAGGACATGTTCAAGACGTCATCCGCACGCCAGGAAACATTCGCTTTCGTTACGCGCATAACATTACCTTTCGAGGCAACGTCTTCCAGCACCTTGGCGCAGTGGGCCTTGATTTTGATACGGGCAGTCAACAGAGCGTCGTGCAGAGCAATGTGTTCACCGACATCTCCGCTGCAGCGATTCAGCTCGGCGGGGTAAGTGCGATCGACAGCCACCCGCAGATGGAATCACAGTACACGCAGGATAACGTCATTGAGGGAAACACCATAAAGAGTGTGGGCCGGGAGTTTGTGGATGCGGCCGGGATATATGTCGGCTTCACACGGCGAACACTAATCAGTCGAAATACGATTGCCGATGTGCCGTGCTCTGGCATCGCGATAGGCTGGGGCTGGGACTGGGGCTGGGGCTTGCTCGACCCCGGCATGTTCCCCGGCTTACCAGGCGCTGAACGAGGGCAATGGGGTATCTATACCAAGCCCACCCAGAACAGCGGCAACCGCATTCTAAATAATCGTATTGAGGGATTTCTCCGCAAAGTATGGGATGGCGGCGCCATTTATACTACGGGGCAGCAAGGCACCTCAATGGATGACGCTCTACTGATTCAGGGCAACGTTGCACACAACAAACGTCCCGCTGGAGGTGGCAATACGTTTTATACGGATGGCGGTAGCCGCTTTGTGGTGCTCAAAAACAATGCCTCATACAACAACCCCATTGGCGTACTTGATTTCGGGCCCGCAGCCAACGGCGAGGACCCTCTTCCCTACCCGCCCTATGCTATCCTTGATACTATCCCTTATGGCGATGAAATTGGCGGGTGTCGCACTTACGGCGACATAGTGTATGAGGAAAACTATTTCTCGAATCTGACATTTTTTAGCGTTTGTCCCTTTAACAAGAATGGCATCTCTTATCCCGTCAAGCTTACTTATGAAAATAATCACATTATCCAGGGCAAGAGTGACATTCCTGAAGCGCTCTTGAATGGCGCGGGGGCGGAGTAAATTCCGAACGACTTATGGGAAAGATAGGATCAGTGGGAGGCAGAATCTTATGGTGCATATAAAGCCTAAAGGATCTCTACACAGTCAGCCGTGTACTTACAGTGAATGCAAGCAAACCACAAAGGGCAATACCTGATGAACGTACTTATTGTTTTAACCTCCCACGATCAACTGGGTGATACTGGCAAGAAAACAGGCTTTTGGTTGGAGGAATTTGCCGGCCCCTATTACCACTTAGAAGATGCGGGCGTGCAGGTTACGCTAGCGTCACCGAGTGGAGGTCAACCGCCTCTTGATCCGAAAAGTGACGAACCTGGTTTTCAGACCGATCATACACGCCGCTTCGAGCAGGACCCCGTTGCCCAGAAGGCACTGGCAAACACTGCAAGATTGGCAGACATGAAAGTGGATGATTTTGATGCAGTATTCTATCCCGGTGGTCATGGTCCATTATGGGATTTACACAATGACAAAGACTCAATTGCGTTGATCGAAAGCTTTATTGCAGCCAAAAAGCCGGTAGCAACTGTGTGTCATGCTCCTTCAGTGCTACTTAAGGCCAAGAACGAAAATGGCGAGCCTCTGGTTAAAGACAAACACGTCACCGGTTTCAGCAACTCTGAAGAGGCCGCAGTGGAATTAACCGATATCGTGCCTTATTTGCTCGAAGATCAGCTTACTGCAATGGGCGCAAAGTACCAGAAGGTTGAAGACTGGAACTCACTGGCCGTTGTTGATGGCCTGATCATAACAGGGCAAAACCCCGCTTCATCGGTCGCTGTTGCTGCAGCGTTGCTAACGGCGATTAGCCTAATGCAAAGCGCATAACAAAATAATGGGGAATTGCAGGGGCGGTTTACTGATCGATTATCGGCGAGGGCCGGCTGAGTAAACTAGCCCCCTTATCTCAAATCGGCATACTTCTGTAGATAGTAAGCTTCGTCGCCGTACAGCTTCGCCAGGATCATCAGGCGTTTGTAATGGTGGCCGACACACAGCTCATCTGTCATGCCGATACCGCCGTGCAACTGCACCGCCTGCTGCGCCACAAACTTGCCCGCCTCGGAGACTTTCACCTTGAGCGCGGCGCAGGCTGCAGCTGAGTCTTCGCTGCCCTCATCCAACGCAATCGCGGCATTAAGCAGCAGCGAACGGGTTTCCTCCACCTTCATGTACATTTCCGCCATGCGGTGTTGCAAGGCCTGAAACTTGCTGATGGGCTGGCCAAATTGCTCGCGGGTCTTGGTGTACTCAACGGTGGCATTCAGCAGCACCTGCATACCACCGAGCGCTTCGGCGCCGAGCGCCACAATAGCGGTATCGATCACGGCCTCTATTAATGGCAGACCATCACCTGCCCCACCCAAGATGTGCGCTGCAGTGAGCTCTACCCCGTTCAGCTGCAGATGCGCACCGCGACTGCCATCCACTGTTACAAAGTTTTCACGTACAACGCCGGGCGCATCTGCATCGACAATAAACAAGGTGATACCAGCGCCATCGGCTGCCTCGTCACCGATACGCGCGGACACAATAAGGTGATTGGCGCAGTGCGCATTGAGCACTGCCAACTTACTGCCGCTTAAAACATAGTTAGTGCCTTTGCGCTGAGCCGCGGTAGTCACCCGCGACAGATCGTAACCACTCGCAGACTCGGCAAAGGCAAACGCCCACTGGGCACTGCCATCGATAATGGCGGGAACATACTGCGCCTGCTGCGCCGCATTGCCGCCGTGTTGCAGAAAACTACCGCACGTCACCACCGTGGTGAGGAACGGCTCTCGCAGCAAGCCTTTGCCCAATGCCTCGCCGATGACCATCAGGTCTGTGGCGCCGCCGGCTATTCCACCGAGCGCCTCGCTGAATGGAACCGACAACCAACCCAGTTGCGCAAACTGTTGCCAGGCGCCTTGGTCAAAGCCCAGGTCAGTCCTGCACAACATGCGATGGCGCTCTACACCACACTGTTCACGCACATACTTGTCTACGCTGTCGCGCAGTAACACTTGCTCTTCGCTGAGGGAAAAATCCACGGTGTGACCTGTCGTTGGGAAGCGGCTTTGAAATGCAGTTGCAGTGCAATCGCATTGCCCGATGATGTGCCATGCTAACAAACGGATTCTGGTAAAACAATCAATGTTGACGGTTTTATTGGTTGGGAAATTGACCTAGACTCGATTCCGCAAACTACCCTGAAAACA
>JBDNIE010000225.1:0-22362 GCA_041688425.1 Halioglobus sp.
ACAGTTCCCGCACGCGAATAGTGCGATACCAGACCGGGTCACCATGATCCTGTAGAGCAATATAGCCCGATTCGGCTTTTCCGTAGCCTGGCATGTCCGCGAACTTACTCGCCGCAACCAGCGCGTTCCATTCCGCGCTGCCGCGTTCGATGCTGACCACTTTCACGCCGTTCAGCCAGTGTTCGATGTGGTTGTTTTTCACGCGCAGCATCACGTCGTTCCATTCACCGGGTGGGCGCACGGTCTGCGGGTCGGCGGCCATAAGGTCGTAGAGATCGCCGGCGCGGTGGGTGTGAATCTGCCCGTCGGCATGCCCGTCGTTGTCCAGCACCTGCATTTCCAGGCCGGTGCGCCAGGAAACCTTTTCAGTTTCATCCCTTACCAGGTAGAAAACACCGCTGTTGCCGCCGGGAGATATTTTCCACTCGAGGCTCAGCTCAAAATCACGGAACTTTTCGCGGTAGTAAACGAGATCACCGCTGCCGCCCCCCAGAACAGCACTCTTGATGAGATCCCACAGCGGAAAAATACCTTCTTGCACCAGCGCCAGCGTGCCATCCTGCACAGTCCACTTGCGAACATTATTTTCGTCACCACCGTAATTGCGCCACCCGGACAGCGTCATGCCGTCGAACAGGTCGCGCCAGTCGTCATCGGGGTCCGCAGCCGGCGGAGCAGCGCTTGACTGCCCGGGAATCCTGTTGCGTGTGTGCCCGGCTTCGGCGGTCCATAGCGCCTTACCCGACTCGGATCGCAAATGATCCGCCAGGCGCAGGTAAACCGCATAACCGGCTTTCAGGCCGCCGATACTCAGGCGAATGCTGCGGCGGTCTGGCGAGACCCCCACGCCACTGACTGTCAACGTGGTCTCGTCATACTGGGGCCCACCGTACGGTTCGTTGGGATAGTAAAACCACTGTCTGGCCACTACGTCTGCCACAGATAGCTCCAATCCTGCTGCCAGCGGCTGTGTGAGTTCAACAACAAAACTATCTTCCTGCGGCTTTACATTGAGTATCTCGAAGGCGTTGTTACCGACCCGGCTCATACGCTCAAGGCCGTGCCAGGCTTTGGGATACTCGCGCCAGTTAGGCGGGTTGCCCGGTTCGCCAAGATCAATAGCACCATCGAGGTTTTCGCGCAGTACCCAGGGTGCATGCCCGCGACTGTTGACTTGCTCCCTGCCGCGAGAAGAGTCCGAAATTGTAGAGGCATCGATACCGTAAAGTTCGGCGCGGATGGTCGCAAGGACAGCGCCAGGACCTTCGCGCTTGCCCAGGTCTGTCAGGAACTCAATATCAGCTTTGGACAGGAGATCCTGATGCAGGGCAATAACCGTGGTCAGTGCGAGCAGCAGAGCTAAAATGAGTGGCAGTGTCAAGACGGCAATGATCAGTGTCTTCATGGTTTTATATCGGTACCGAGGGTGGGGCTGAGCGGGTAGGGTTCTAATCATATACAGAGCAACTGCGGGCGCAAGTATGCTGTGCTTGCAGGCTCTTATCGCGCGATAATTGCATTGGGGTAGTGGGTCGTGCAAGGTTGCGCTCGCATTGCTTATCGCGCTGCAAAAAAACGCGGGCCGCTGCGATGCGCTGGACGTAGCGACGTTGATGAAGGATATTACCCGGCACATCGATTCTGGTGAATCTAACGACACGAGGTTACATTGACGTGCTGATCGAAGCCTTCGAGCACTTCTTCAACAATTACGCTGACTACGAGTATCCGGTCGCTTCGGGGCAGTTGTTTCTGGCGATGCTGGGGATGGGCGCGCTGCTGACGCCGCACGATTTCCTGCTGGAAGTGAAAAATCCGAAAGGCCTGGCCGTCGGCTTTTTCTTTCAGTGGGCATGGGTGCCGCTGATCGCTTTAGCGCTGGGCGAGCTATTGCCCCTTCCCGTCGGTGTTGCGGTCGGTTTGATCTTTGTCGCCGCAGTGCCGGGCGGAACGCTGTCTAACATCTTCACACTGTTTGGTCGTGGCAATATTGCGCTTTCAATCGGGCTGACATCAATCACTACAGTCGCGGCCCTGGTGACCACGCCATTGTTGCTAAAGCTGTTGTTGTCGCAGTATCTGCCTGATGGCTTCAGTATGCCCATGGGGCGCATCGCGCGCGATATCTTCGCCACCCTTATTATCCCCCTGGCGCTGGGTATGTGGCTGAAATCGTTCACTACCACCTTTTACGCGGCGCAGTTTGCCAAGTGGATGATACGGCTGAGCCTGTTGCTTGTTTTGGTCATTGTCGTGGGCTCGGCCGGCAGTGGTCGGCTGGACGTGAATGCCTATGGCATGATCGGCGTGCTCGTGCTGGTTGTTTTCGCTATGCTTGTTCAGGGCAGTGCGGTGCTTGCCGGGAAAGCGCTGAGGCTGGCATCCGGTGACGCGCTGGCTATCAGCGTCGAGGCGACCTTTCGCAACATCTCGCTGGCGATTGCGGTCAAGGCAACGGTGTTTCCGGCGCAGGCCGGTGTGCTGGACCCCATTGGCGATGGTGTGCTATTCGTCGCGCTCCTTTACGGCGGCGTGAGTATGTTCATGACGCTGGTGCCGGTGCTGCTGCATCGGCGCAGGCTGGGGAAAGTCCGGCCGCAATAGAATGCCCCAAGCCGCAAAAGCGGGACTAAGGTGTAGTCGCCGACCTCGACGGTGGACCCGGTAGCTGTGGTTGGAGGCTGATGTTCGTCGCTATGAAACACCCACCCTGCTCCAAGGGCTGCAGAAACATTGCGCTTTGGATCAATCGGAGAAAGTGCGCGCGCGAGTCAGGAGTTCGTCTATCTGGTATATTCCCTGAAAATGGTCGTCCCAGGGTGCCTTGCTTGCGCGTATCTGGTATATACCTTCATTATTCTCAATTCAGGAACCGCATCCATGACAGGCGACATCAAACCGTTCACACCCAAACAAGAAAAGTTTGGCAGCTGGATTATCGGCAAGGTAGGGCGGTGGCAGACGACAGTCTACGAAATGACCGGTGGTCGACTGTGGAATACGTTTCTGGGCGGGCCAGTGGCTATCCTGACAACCGTCGGGCGGAAATCTGGCCTGGTGCGCAAGGTGCCACTGCTCTTCCTGGAGCAGGGAGCAGATGTCGTGATGACGGCCTCAAAAGGCGGCATGTCTAAACTGCCCATTTGGTACTTTAACGTGGTGGCCGCCGATGCAGTCGATATTCAAATTGGCAAGGACAAGAAGACCTACCGCATGCGCGAGGCCAACACTGAGGAAGAGATCCTGTTGTGGCCCAAGCTGGAAGCCATGTATCCTGATTACAAGGAATATCGCGCGCGTACGGAAGGCGTGCGCAATATCCCCGTGCTGATTTTTTCGCCAGTGTGAACGCATCTGATTCTGCCAGCGAGGGCAAAGATAAATCAGCGGTACACCTCCAGCCCGGCCGCTATCGGCACTTCAAAGGTGGTGAGTATCTTTTGCAGGGGATCGCTACTCATTCTGAAACAGGTGAGCAACTGGCGGTGTATACGCCTCTTTATGGCTCCGGCGGATTGTGGGTTAGGCCGCTGGCGATGTTTCTTGAGACAGTGAATTGCGGGGGCGTTGAACAACCACGATTTATGTTCGTTGAATAATGGGTGCGTTCTTTCTGGGCTCTTCGGTCGAAAAGTATGTGGATTAGAAAAATCTTCGGTTGGGCAGTGATCCGGTTGGTCTGTGTGCCCGTACCAAACGTTATGAGATGCGATCAGTGCCCAGTACAATTGGAGATCCCATTTCTAGAAGTTCCCCATTCTACCTTTTCCTGCGGCCGCATGGCCGCGGGATTTTTTAATTGTGTGCAGAGCGTCAGGTAGTTTATTCTTCACGCGCTGAACAAGGCCACCCTAAGCAGGAAGAACGGTATGAATAAACCCCTGGATTCCAATGCATTGCGTGTAGCTGAAGAGGGCGTCGCTATGCGGGGTCGAGTGCAGGCCCTGCAGACCCTACTGCGAGCCAATGTAGATAAAGCACGCACCGAGCGTCGCGTGCCAGCGGAGAATATCGAGGCACTGCAGGACGCGGGGTTTTTCCTCGCTTTGCAGCCCGTTCGGTGGGGTGGTTTTGAGCTTAACCCACAAGATTTCTTTCGCATGCAGATGACTATCGCCGAGAGTTGCATGTCCACAGCATGGGCGGGCGGTATTGTGGCTGTTCATGCTTTCCAAATTGCGCTGATGGACGAGCGCGCACAGCAAGACGTCTGGGGCGACGATATCCACACACGGATTTCTTCCTCCTACGCACCCATGGGCAAGGTGGAAGCCGTTGAGGGTGGCTTCCGCTTCAGTGGCCGCTGGGGCTGGAGTAGCGGCTGTGACCACTGTACTTGGGCCCTGCTGGGTGGCATCCTCCCAGACGGCACTTATCGTACTTTTCTGCTGCCGCGCAGTGACTATCGTATAGAAGATACTTGGCATTCCATGGGCCTACAGGGCACCGGATCGAACGATATCGTGGTGGAAGACGTCTTTGTTCCCGACTATCGTACCCACAAGCAGTCGGACGGATTTGAAGGTACCAACCCCGGCGTGGGCCCGGACAGTGGCACTTTGTACCACCTGCCCTGGGCTCAGCTGTTTATCCGTGTTGTGTCCACTCCGGCAATTGGCGCGGCGCGCGAGGCACTCGCCTTGTATACGGAACTGGTTAAGGGCAAGGCCAGTGGTGATGTCACCAAACTGGCGCAGGATACCGGCACCCAGATGCGCATAGCCGCTGCTACAAATACCATCGAGGAAATGTCCACTGTGCTATTTGCGAATTTCGACAGCATGATGGCAACATTGCGGGCGGGTGGCAGTATCGCGCTAGAGGATCGCATTCTCTATCGGTACCAGGCTTCATTGGTGATTGAGAAGTCTATCGAAGTGGTGGATGCACTATTTGCCTCCGCGGGAGGCTCATCGGTGTTTCAGGGTAGCCCTATCCAGCAGCGGTTCCTGGATATCCACACGGCGCGGGCGCACGTTGCTAACAATCCTACGACCTTTGCGCGCAATTTGGGTGCAGTAAGTCTCGGCGCCGCAAATTCAGATTTCTTTGTCTGATGGGCGGTGAGAGTGCGATACAGAATAACTTCGCGAAACTGGAGCAAGCTGTCTTTCGTAGACTGAATGCGGTCGTTGAGCCCGCCGTGCGATCCGGTATCGGCTCCCCTACGCTGACACCGGCAAGCCTGATCGTATTGGAGACCGTAGGATTCAAAAGTGGCCTGCGGCGACGCACACCGTTGTGGAGTATCAAGCTTGGTCGCTACCGGGTCGTGAGTACAGCACGCGGAGAGCGGTCTTTCTGGGTGAAGAACCTTCTGCAACAACCGGTAGTGAGTTTTTATCTTGGCGGCCGGCGTCGCGTTTCACAGGCAATTGTCATTGTTGAAGGCAGCTGCCTGCCGGAGACGCCTGCGCTGAGCCCGGCTATGCGTACATTGGTAAAGGCATTCCACGCGCTGGCTCAGAAGGGCTGGGCGTTTGTCATTCTGGTCCCCGCCAAACGCTAACGAATACGGTGCAACCCTGCACCGTTGCAGTCCTGCACCCGTTGTTCAAGTCATCCGATCCTACTGTTGTGACGTATATATCTACAATAGATTACCAGCAATTCAGGAGAAAATTATGATAGAACGCAATCTCGGTAATGCAGAGCGCATTACAAGACTGACGTTGGGTATTGCATTTGCTGTATGGGCGCTCGTGCAGCCCACTATGAACGGCATCGAATGGTTTGTCGTAGCGGTTTCCTTAGCGTTAATTGTTAACGGAATTTTTTCGCGATGTTACGTCTGGTACCTTCTAGACATCGATACTAGCCCGGTCAAGAAGGGTCCAGAGGACACTGGCACAACCGTTTGTTAGTGCCGATAATCGCCGGAATGTTGCGCTCAGGTACATGGGAAATGCACGGTAGAAAAAAAGCCACGGTGGCGAGTGCATTATCAGGAGCAGTTTTTCTGGTCATTGCATTGGCCACCTCAACAACCGCTGCGTCGTGTCCCGATTATCTCAATCAAGAGCTGCGCAAGTTGCATTCTAAAGAGGTCGTTAATCTCTGCGAGGTCAGCGCCGGTAAGCCAATACTCATAGTTAATACTGCCAGCCACTGCGGTTATACTCCGCAATTTGAAGAGTTGGAGCAAGTGTATGAAAAATACCGGGAGCGCGGGTTGCAGGTAGTCGGTTTTGCCAGCGATGATTTCCGCCAGGAAGCTAAGGATGAGGAAAAGGCTGCCAAGGTATGCTACGTAAACTACGGGGTTACGTTTATTATGATCGCGCCGTCGCATGTGCGCGGTGCGGACGCCAACCCCGTGTTTCGTGAGCTTGCCAAAGAAACGCAGGCACCGAGTTGGAACTTCAATAAGTATCTGGTCGATAGTTCGGGCAAGGTAGTAGAGCACTTTAGTAGTAACACTAACCCCGACAGCCAACAGCTTCAACAAGCCATCGAGCGGCTGCTCTAGCAGAGCACGCAAAGTGAAAGTACCTGTCGTGAAAAATCCGAATCCCCAAGGCAAAGGCATGGTGCCTGTGCTGCGTGACTGGGCGACGATGCAGCCCAGTGTGGTCGCCCCCAAGTCTCCTGCCGCATTTTTGCGCGACTACTGCATTTCTTCGCTGGTGCTGGCTGCTCAATTCGGATTCAAGCCGGTGGTCGGTAAAACGTATTTTCTGTACGCTCGAGAACAAGACTGGAACCTGTCACTTATCTCACCCAGCGAGTGGGGGCAGCAAGCGCCGGGAGAGTGCCTCGGAGAGTGTCGTTTGCGGCCTGATATGACATGGGCCATAGACACCTCGGGGTTGTATTCAACGAGCCTTGCGGCACTTGCGAGGGCGCGTAATTTTGTGGAGGCCTTCGTCGAGACTGTATCCGGTCAGGATGAGATCGCCGCTAATCTACCGTTTTATGCCAGCAATCTACCTTACTATCAGCGCTTGCTAGGCACCGCCTTGGCGTCGTCTTTGCAACGCAGCATGCCCGATAACAGTCACGAGGTAAAAACGCTCCTTGCAGATGCGCAAGAGTGGTTACTGCCTAGCGGCAACTAACAGTAATCCAGTGATTTGGCGTGGCAGCGCCTTCATTAAGACCTAGTATATCGATTGCTACTACGCAGTTGCACACCGGGTAGTATGGCGTCGCCAGGGAACTGGTGGTAATGGGCTTAGTTTTGGATTGCGGGTTGGTGTCAATCGTAAGAGCTGTTTATTCAGATTTCGAGAGATTTAGTTGGTTATGCGTTCCGCGGTATTGATTGATTTACTGCCTATCGGCACGAAATTGCCGCCCGGATAGGAACTGTGAGTCAGGTCAGAATTCCGTAGAGAGCGAAATGGCGAGTAGGTTGGAGTGCACCTTGGTCGGGTGTCCGATCATCTCATCGTAAGCTGAGACGTGATGGAGTGAAAGCGTTGCAATAGGCATCCCACGCAGGGCCGCACGTGCCTCTTCCAAGCTGCGCCAGCGCAGTGTCCTCCCGGCCTTGTCGACCAGGCGCTTGCTTTGCCCGTCAAGTGTTACTGCAACCTGATAGAGTGATCTGTCCAGTGAATGGATGATGACGTCTGTTGGATGTTGCAGTGTCTCAAACTGTGAAATTGAAATTGGCATGGTTTATCGCTCGGTATTCCTTCGCATCTCGGCACCCTCGCGCGTGATGACCAACAAGAGGCTGCCGACACGAAAACCGAATTTGTTGAGTACAGATTCATTGATGAGGACATCAGGAGAAACTAAATACATACGATCGTCTACGTGAACATCTATCTCGCCGTCCTTGTAGGCCAAGCGCAGCACATAATCAAGAAACAGGCTATTACCCGCCTGCTGCAGTTTACCTGTGCCGACCACGTCGCCTGCCGTGCCAGTAAAGTTCCCGTTGCCCGTTGGTGTTAATACCCAGATGCGCTGCTGAGTTTCACCATCGTCGAAGACAAAATCCTCTACCAGCGTCCCTACGCCGCCTTCCCAGCTTGCAGCGATGTCCGCGCTAAAGTGACGAATCACTTTACCGCTGCGATCCTTGACTACGCCGTGTGCGGTCAGTTTGCCATTAAAAAATGCTTCTATGTCCAGTTCGGGCTGCATGTCGTTATAGTCTGTAACATGTACCTGTGAACAGGCCATTAAAGTGACGAGCATCACAGCCATTAATAGTGTGTACATAAGCAGTAGGTTTCCTTCACTAATATAGACATTACGCGAGTGGCAGTAATTCCGATCAGTTACGCGGGGCCAGCAGCTAGAAAAAATCCGATTCCTGAGCACCTTCGTATAGAGCTTCAGAGGTTTATTGACATGCAATACGCAACTTGCCCGGTATATCAGGTTTCTGCCGGGGCCGTGTCTGGTGCAGCAAAAAATTTGCGGCCAATGCGCACGATGCTGCTGATGGCGACAGTTTTACTGGCGCAGTCGGCGCATGCGACCGGGTTGGCGGCCGAGACTATTGGTTACGCCTACGACATCAACAGCGAGCAATTGCTCTACAGTGAATCGCATTGCGTTAGCGCTGATGCCATGGTGCGCGTGGTAATCTATCGCGATAGCAGCGACGGACTGATCGCTCTCAAAGAACTGAGCTATGACACTGGGCCGACTACTCCGGGGTTTGTGCAGCGCAATATTAACACCAGCGATTCCGTTGCCGTTGAACTGCGGCAGGGCGAGGTTGTGATGTCCTTCGTCGGTTCCGGGGCAGCGGCCGCGCGGGTGGTGACGAAAAAGCCAGATGCCGGAGTGCCGTTGGTGGTCGATGCGGGTTTTGACGCATTTGTGAAGGCCAACTGGGAGAGCTTGCTGGCTGGCGAGAGTAAGCATTTCCAGTTCCCTTTCGCGGCGCGAGAAACACTGGTGGAATTGCAGATTGCAAGCGCGACCTGCTCCTACGAGCGTGAGGCTGATCAGTGTTTCACGCTGGAACTGAACAACTGGCTATTCAGGATGCTGGCCGATCCCATTGAGCTTGGCTACGACAGCGATCTGAGACGTCTGACGCGTTTTCGTGGGACCTCTAATATCACTGACGCAGAAGGCGATGGAATGGTGGTGGATATCCATTACCAATACACCGATGTGGCTTCTATAGATTGCGCAAACGAGTAGCTGTCAGCGATACTGCACGCAACAATGACGCACGACGCACCCAAAGGTGCCAATGGTTTGTCCCTTAGATGGGCGTCGCAGGAGAAGCGAATGGCCCTAGTATTGAAAGGTCCTTGGGATAAAGTACAAATCGATGCATTTCTGATGAATAGCACCTTCCCTTTGCGGCTGGCTTGTGTGGCAAAAGACGGTTTTCCACGTGTGGTATCGGTCTGGTATGGCTATGACGGCCATACGCTGCACTGTGTCTCGCACCGCAGCTCGCAACTGGTCAATCTGTTGCAGCGCTGCGAACGCGTCGGTTTTGAACTGGCACCCAATGAGCCGCCGTATCACGGAGTTAGAGGCCAGGGTATTGCGCGACTGGAGGCGGATGCCGACGGCGCGGTGCTGGGGCAATTGTTGCAACGCTACCTCGGTGGTGCGGAGTCTACTCTGGGGCAGTGGCTGCTGTCGCGCGCGGAAGACGAAGTGCTAATATCTATCGAGCTACTGCGTTTATTTAGCTGGGACTACCGCGAGCGGATGGTGGATATCAAAGCGCCGGATGGAGTCGCGCGATAGTCGCTGTCAGGAGAGGGCCGGCTTCTGACGCCAGTCGGAGTTGCGCCAGATTGTCCGCTCGGGTGATTCCAGGGTTAATAATAGCAAGCGGTATATTCCCCCGGTGCGCATGGCGGCAGAAACGGTAGCCGGAGAATACTACCAGCGAACTGCCGACAGCCAGCATTGCGTCAGCCTCTTCCAAGGCGTTGAGGCAAGTATTGACGGTCGCCCGGGGTACAGATCCGCCAAAAAAAACCACGTCGGGCATGAGGTCTCCGGTGCAGTTATGGCACTGCGGTAGTGTTATCCGCTGCAGCCATTCCTCGGGTACTTCCATGTCGCCGTCGGGCCGTGCGCCATTGGCGGGCGCTGGTGGAAAGTGATTGTTTGCAGCTAGCAGTGCCTGCACACTGTCACGCGGGTGCAGGGTTGCACAGTTGAGACAACGCACCTTATCAACCCTGCCGTGCAGGTCGATCACATTCCTGCTCCCGGCCCGCTGGTGCAAGCCGTCCACGTTTTGAGTGATCAACAAATTAATATGCCCCAGCGCCTCCAGTTGCGCCAGAGTATGGTGCGCGATATTGGGCTGCGCGTCGCGAATGAGGGGCCAGCCATACCAGGAGCGCGACCAATAGCGTCGGCGTGTGTGTGCATCACGCAGGAAAGCCTGCTCCTGAATGGGCGTGCGATGCAACCAGGTACCAGCCTGATCGCGGTATGTTGGGATTCCGGATGCCGCACTGATGCCTGCGCCGGTGAGCACCACCATTCGGGGGTGTGCGGCGATGAAGTCGGCGAGTGCATGGCTCTCCTCTTGCAGAGTGTCCATAAAAGCAATATACGTCTCAGTCATACAATTAGATGAAACTGCGAAATGTTGATCCATTGAGCCGTTGCGGCGTACATTAAGAGGTATTCGCCAGGAGTTGAGATCATGCGTATATTGCTTACCGGTGGCACCGGGTTCATAGGCGTGCCGCTTGTGCAGGTGCTTCTTGCACGCGGCCACGACGTGATCGTGCTCAGTCGACAGTCACGCGCCGATCGCCCATCCTGCCGTTTTGTGCAGTCTCTCGATCAATTGCCGGACTCTGACGCGCTCGACGCGGTTATCAATCTCGCAGGCGCTTCTTTGGCAGCCCGTCGTTGGAACGACGCTTATAAGCGCGAGATCGTAGCGAGTCGGATGGATATCACCCGCGAAGTGCTCGATCTTATGGCACGGCTTGAACGTCCCCCTGAAGCCCTGTTAAGTGCCAGCGCTATCGGCTATTACGGTCACCATGGCGATGAATGCCTGACCGAGGAGTCGCCGACGACCGCAGGTTTTGCCCAGCAATTGTGCAGCGATTGGGAGTCTATGGCGTTGCAGGTGCAGCCATTGGGTGTGCGAGTGTGCCTGCTGCGACTTGGGGTTGTGCTTGATCATGACGGGGGTGCGTTACAGGAGATGGCAACCTCTTATCGCGTCGGTGTCGCTAGTTGGCTGGGCTCCGGGACGCAGTGGCTGAGTTGGGTACACCGACAAGACGTGATCAGCGCGATTGAGTTCTTGCTCGCGCGCGACGACCTTCAGGGCCCTTTCAATGTTACTGCGCCGGAACCCGTGACCGGGCGCGACTTTGCTCTCGCTTTGCAGGCGCATCACCGAACATTTTTGCGTGCTGGCGTGCCGGCAGTAGTGGCACGCCTGCTGGTCGGCGAGATGGCTGACGAATTGCTATTGAACGGCCAGCGTGTAGTGCCGCAGGGCCTGGAGGCGGCGGGTTTTGTTTTCGGCTACCGCGATGTGGCATCAGCGCTCACGGCCATTTATCAACGGGCAGCAGCCTAAAAAATGGGCCAGTCAGTGACTGGCCCCCCGATGGTCCTGATAGACTTCCGCCATCCCTTCATCCTTACGCAGCTTCGCCAGTGCAGACGATTCCAGCTGTCGCACCCATTCTGTAGAAACCTCCATCTGCTCAGCGATTTCTGCCCGGGTCAGTGGTGGCGACTTGTCCAAGCCCCAGCGACGGATAACCACTCGCTGTTCAGACGGCTCCAGAATCTTGATGCGCTGCATCAGACAACGGTTCAGCGACTCCTGCTCTGCCTGGCTTGCCGTCTCGCTGAACGGGCCGCCGGAGAGTGTTTCCCCTAGCGCGGGCCCATCTGCATCATCAAACGGGGATGAATCCAGAGACACCGACAGGTTTGTCACCTGTTGCAGGCGCTGCACCGCGGCGGGCTTCATTTTGAGGCGTCGCGCAAGCGTCTTTACGTCCGGCTCGTGGCCGGTGCTGTCAATGTGGTTCATGCGCTCGCGGTGCAAGCGCGAGATTTGTTCGTTAACACCCGAGGGGTAGCGCACAATACCTTGCAGGTCTTCGATCGTATGACGCACCGCCTGGTTCACCCAGTTGTAGGCATAAGTACTGAATCGATAGCCTTTGTCCTGCTGATACTTTTCTGCCGCGCGGATGAGGCCGATAACGCCATTTTGAATAAGGTCACGGTAGGGTGCGCCGCGTCGCGTGAGGCGCCCTGCGATCGAAAATACCAAACGCAAATTGTGATTAACCAACTGCTGTCGCGCCTTGTAGTAGTCACTAAGGCCATCGCGTAACGCAGACAGCGTCGCGGTGTCTACTGTGCCGGGCAATCCAGTCGGCGCCTGTGGCCAGAACTGGTGCCAATAATGCAGTGCTGCGGCCACCCCACGAGGCTCCGTCGCACTTGATACCGTTTCCGCCATCCCCGCGATCAAGCCGGCAGGGAGTTCCAGTGCGCTAATGATTGCCCCGATATGTTTGGTTGCTTTTGATCGCGTAATACTGCGATTGAACGTGATCAGCGCCTCCCGCTGTTCGCCGCCCTCCAGCAGGCCCACGTGCTCGCGCCGCAGCAGGTAATAGTGCTCTCGAACTGCGAAGTCCTCCAGTGAGGGAGGGTTGTCCAACACATTTGTTGCCCAAGCGCTCAGGTAGTGGCAACAAGGGGTGCTCGCAGACATAATCTCAAGCAGGTGCTGCAACGCATGCCATTTGGCGACGTCGATGTCCCGCTCTTGCTCTGCCGTTAGTAACGGGTACTTGCGCGCCTCTGCAAACAGCTGTTCCAGGGCGGCGTCGTCATTTTCTTTAGACAGTGTACTCATGGCTCGTGTCCTCATTTAACTGTGGTATATACGGGCTAAGTGAGAAGGTGGTTCGCGCATTTCCTAAATTTTTGCTTGATAAATGCGGGTGTCTGAACAGGTAGTGGGGCGGCGTCAGCCCGGGCCACATTATGCGCGGTGCCTCCGCTCTCGCCAGATTGCGCTGCTAGCAGACCCTGCCTGATGATCACCGTCACTGACAGAGCTATATGATGTTGCCCGGCTGTCAGAAACGGTAATTTGCACAGTTAACAACCCGTGTATTGCTCATGGTTTTTACTTACTATCAGAGTTGAAAAGGAAGTCCGAAAATGGGGTTGCACAGCTTTAGAATGACGTCGTCCATTGCCGCAATAGTTGATTCTGGTAATTGCCGGTGTCGTTCAAAGAGCGAGAGAAAATGGAATATCGGGGCGGCGTAGTGACACCTGGATGTGACAAGCTTTTTGCCTGGTGAGGCTGGTTTGGAGTGTTGCCCCTCAAATGTATATGAGGCAGTCGTATGATTTCTCTACTCATCGAGTTTGCGTTGTTTATTCTGGTCCTGTTCTTTTTGATCCCCTCCGTGTTGATTGTCCTGATGATCGTGCGCGAGCTTATCCTGCAGCACCGCAGGCAGGCGGCATGGGCGAAAGGTCAGGTGCGGGAAATGCCAAGCTAGCTATTCGTCGGGTAGCTCGACCTGGGCGCTCTGCGTCCTGATGCGCCACGCGATATAGCAAAATGCAGTCAGCGCCGGGGTGTTTACTTCTCGGTCAGCAGCCGTTTTACCTCTCTCAAAAGTACATTTTCCATGATTCTATCCGCACATTTGCGGAGCTTTTACTTATCTTGATTTTTCAGCGCGGCGGGTGCAGGGTTGAAAGGCCCCCATGCAAAGAGATTCGTCATGACACAACCTTTTCCCGATAACGTATTTTTGAACGGTCCGATGGCCCCTTCCGGTATTGAGTGCGATGCGCCGGATCTGATTGTCGAGGGAGACTTGCCATCAGACTTGCAGGGTGTTTACTTTCGCAATGGTCCAGACCCACTGTATCCGCCGCGAGAGGGCGAGCAGTATCACTGGTTTCACGGCGACGGCATGATCCAGCGCTTTGAGATTGGCGGCGGCCGCGTATCCTGGAAAAATCGCTGGGTGCGAACCGAGAAGTACGAACTGGAGCGCGCCGCGGGGAAATCACTGTTCGGGGTACTGGGTAACCCGATGACGGCCGACCCTTCCGTAGCAGACAAGCACTACAACACTGCCAACACGCATATCGTCTGGCACGGCAACAGATTGATGGCGTTGATGGAAGGAACGATTGCGGTCGAACTCGAGCCGAAGACGCTGGCAACCATTGGCAATTTCAATTACGACGGCCAAATAAACGGTCCCATTACCGCGCACCCGAAGATGGATCACCACAGCGGAGAGATGGTCTTTTTTGGTAGTCAAGCCAAAGGTCCATTCAGCGCATTCCTGCGCATGAATGTCGCGGACAAAGACGGCAACCTCATCAAGAATGAAATGATCGAGGCGCCTTTTCCCTCGTTCGCACACGACTTTTTCGTCACCGAGAAGTATGTGGTGTTCCCTGTATACCCTCTGGTATTCAATCTGGACAGAGCCATTAGCGGCGGCATCCCCATGGCCTGGGAGCCCGAGCGCGGCACCCATTTTGGCGTGATGCCGCGCAATGGCTCCGCCGCCGACGTAAAATGGCACAGTATGGATGCGCGCTGGAGCTTCCACATGGTGAACGCCTGGGACGAAGACAGTACGATCAAGGTCGATGTCTGTGCCTCCAATGCCAGCAACTTTGCACCGAAACTCGACGGTATCATGGCGAGCAGCGATGATGGGCTGGCACCCACCGTAAGGCGCTGGACGATCGATGTCGGCGGTAGCACGAACAGCGTCAGCGAAGACATGCTTGATGATATGACCTGCGAATTTCCGCGTCTCGACGATCGCATGATGACACGAGTTCATCGTCATGCCTGGCTGGTTGGCGGACACAGCCGCGAGTTGCGTTTCAACCGACTGGTACATTACGACCTGAAGACCGGCGCTCGCAAAATATGGGGTGAGGATCAATATCTTCTGGGTGAACCAGTATTTGCTCCGCGGGCAGGCGCAACGGGTGAGGGCGATGGCTACTTGTTGGTGTTGGCCTATAATCAGACCACCCAACTCAGTCAGTTGATGGTGTTCGCGGCCCAGGATATCGAACGAGGCCCATTAGCGCGCGCGAAGTTGCCGCTGCGGATTCCCTCGGGTTTTCATGGGACATGGGTGGGAGTTTGAGAGATCTGTGATCAGATGATGCGATGCAGCGCGGGACAGGAGCTTGTCCGATAGCCCGCAATAGGCCTGCTTCGAATTGGGCTTGGAACATCAAGGCTTGACTGGCATCATACCTGCTGAAAGTTTTAGAGAAGTAAGTGCGTGAATGTCGCTCATCGATAATATCAATCACTCCCCCGATACACACCCTGCTTCCTATTATGCCGCTACCCGCATCGACACAGCCGAATATCCTCCGCTCTGCGAAGACGTGCGTAGCGATGTATGCGTTGTGGGCGCTGGTTTCACAGGTATCGCCACCGCGCTGACTCTGGCGGAGCGCGGTTACTCAGTGAGCGTGTTGGAACAGAATCGGGTGGGCTGGGGAGCCTCTGGTCGCAACGGTGGCCAAATGCTCGGTGGTGTGCCTGGCGAGGAGAAACTGGCAAAATACTGGGGAAATTCGCAGCAAGACACCTTGTTTAATCTCGGCTATCGCGGGCATGACATCATCGCGGAGCGTGTGCAGCGTTATGGTATCGAATGCGACCTGAAATACGGTGCTATCGATGTGGCTCTGCAGTCGCGTCATCTGGATCAACTCAAGCGTATGTGGGAGGCGGGCTGCGAACGCGGCATGGAGCATCAACTACAACTGATCACGGCCGGGGACTTGCCCGAGATACTCGGCACAGAACATTATTTGGGCGGCCTGATCAATCGACGCAATGGTCATCTGCATCCGCTGAATCTCTGTCTGGGAGAGGCGCGCGCCGCGGCAGGGCTGGGCGTTGCTATTTACGAGGGCAGTGAGGTAACGGGCATTGAGCACGGTGCCCAGGCGGTTGTCAGGACGGTGCGAGGCAGTGTGCGGGCAGATTATGTCGTGTTGGCGGGAAACGCCTACCAGCATCTGGAGCCCGCCGTATGGTCGGGTCTTGTATTTCCGGCGGGGAGTTACATTGTTGCCACTGAGCCTTTGAGTCTTTCGGAGGCCGCGCAGATCAATGCGCAGGATCTCGCGGTTTGCGATATGAACGAGGTGCTCGATTATTTTCGGCTCTCGGCAGACCGCAGACTATTGTTTGGTGGCCGCTGTAATTACGCCGGTCGCGAACCGCGCAATATAGAGCGCAGCATGTCGCCGCGATTGCGGGCGATTTATCCGCAGTTGGCGCAAAAGCGTGTGGAATATGCATGGGGCGGTAAAATCGCCATCGTGGTTAATCGGGTGCCGTTGATGGGCCGCATAGGCCAAAATGTTTTTTATGCGCTGGGCTACAGTGGGCATGGCGTCAGTCTGAGCCACGCCTTTGGCGAGGTGCTGGCAGATGCTGTGGGAGGTACCGCTGAGCGTATGGATGTGTTCGCCAAGGTACCTCATCGTAAAATACCGTTTGGACAAACGTTTGGCAGCCAGATGGTCGCACTCGGAATGCTCTATTTTCGTCTGCGGGATTTACTGTAGTTCCATGCTTATCGATTGATCACCCGCAGAAGGATTTCTATTGTATGAATGAATCAAGCCGTCCAGCGAGCTTTACGTTGGTTGTCTCCTGCCTGGACAAGGTGGGCATCGTGGCCGCGGTTTCAAGTTTTGTCGCAGAGCGCAGCGGCTCCTTGCTGGAATCGAATCACCACACTGATGTTGAGCAGGGCTGGTTCTATATGCGCAATGTGATCAGCGCAGCGTCACTGGCGGTCAGTCAGGCGCAATTTCGCGCGGACTTCGCGCCTTTGGCCGAGTCTTTTGGCATGCAATGGCAGTTGCGCGATAACAGCGAATTACAGCGGATAGTAATTCTGGCCAGTCACGATTCCCATTGTCTGACGGATATTCTGCACCGCTGGCAAAGTGGTGAGTTGCCCTGCCAGATTCCGTGTGTGATTTCCAATCACGAGAACCTGCGTTCTATGGTGGAATGGCACGGCATCCCGTTTCATCATGTCGCTGTGCCCAGAGAGGGGAAAGCTGAAGCCTTTGCTCAAATGACAGAAATTATCAGCCGCCATCAGGCTGACACCTTGGTGCTGGCGCGCTATATGCAAATTATTCCCCCGACGCTATGTGCAGAGTTCGCTGGCCGCCTGATCAATATTCACCACAGTTTTCTGCCCTCATTCGTAGGCGCGAATCCCTACCAGAAGGCCTATGAGCGTGGCGTAAAATTGATTGGTGCCACCTGCCACTACGTGACGAAAGATCTCGACGAGGGACCCATCATTGAACAGGATGTTATCCGCGTGAATCACAGTTGCGACAAGGATGATCTGGTACGGCTTGGACGCGATGTCGAGCAGTCGGTGCTATCGCGAGGGCTGCGCTACCACCTCGAAGACAGGGTCATCGTGCGCGGCAACAAGACCGTAGTGTTTCTATCCTGATCAGAACTGCACTTACTTTGGCTCACACAGACGTGCTTGGGCGCCAATCGGCCTCACTGCGTGAGCAACCCCTCGCGCAGCACCCGCGCCTGCTCCTTGATGCGGCGCAGATTATCTGGCCCAGTGCGCAGTAGTTGTTTCTGCACGGCTGACAGCGCCTCAAGCGCTGGATCCTGGTACACATAGACGACTGACTTTGTATTTAACGCAATAGGCTCATTGATCTCTGGCGTTGCCAGTACCAGATCGAGTGTCCGAATAATGGCATTGTCCAAATCTTCAGGATCGAGGCCCAGCTGTTCGTAAGCTGCTTTGTAGAGTGGGCGCAGCACATGAAAGGCCTCCACCAGAACATCGGTGTCCAGTGCTGTTACAGCATCTGTATAGCCATTGTAACGTTCGAAGCTGGCGGAGCTCATGTAGAGCGTGTCGCCATTCTGCTCCACGCTGAAGGCCTGTTTGGGCGGGTCCAGCGGCAACATCTTACGCAGAATAATACCGCGTCCCAGACCGTCGATAAGCGCCGCGCTGAGATCTACAGGGTTTTCGGTGTTTGCAACCTTGAGCAGGTTTGCATCTGCCCCAGCGGCGGCTAATTCCTTGCGTAACAGCATCTTGCCTTCTTCGGGTGTCAGGGGCGGCCTAATTGCCGGCGCGGCTGGCTGTGCTGTGGCTTCTGCCTCAGCGCCGGGAACGACGACTGTTACAAGCTCCTCGCGTTCTGGAATATCAGGCGTAGGCAAGAGTTCGGATGGTGCTGTCGGAATGATAACCGTGGGTAGTTGCGCGACAGTCTCTTTCTCTCCCGACCAGAACCAGAAGAATACCAGCCCTGCGATCATCGCCAGCGCGAGCAACAGCTCTACAAGAGGGAACCTGCTGCGCTGTGATTCGTGGCCCAGAATATCATCAGGATCTGCTTTCATATGCGGTTCTCTTTGAACAATTGACAGCCCCGTTTTGGCATGGCGTGGCGGGATTTAGTGCGTATCAGTTAAGACAGAATACTATTTGCTGGGTTCACCGGCCAGTGAAGAGATTGCAGGCATCAGATTTCTAGTTTGCGGCGCTACGAAGAGGGTCTAAAACAGGGCACGACGTGGGGCAAAGCCGTGTGTTGTCCGGCGCTTACAGTGTGAGTCTACGCAGTGGAAGCTCCTTTGCGCGATGCGATATTGGGTGCTGTCACTATTTTTATCTTTTGACGCATGATGGTCTTTTTCAGGTCTTTTCGGCGTGCCGCTTCAACCTGAATGTTGGCTGAACAGAAAAACGTATCCAGCGCCTCCCCGGTCTCGGTATTGCAGCCAAAGGATTCCCTACCCTCCTGAATCAGCGCCATAACCAATAGTAATTCGCGCTGCCCGAGGCTGATGGTGGCGCCCTGGGCATTGTGCTCAAGTAAACTAATCATCGCTATCTCCACGTACACTGTTGAGGTATCTAGACCAGCCCAAAACAGCGTTGTTCCCGCGCAAGCGGACAGCAGCGCGGGCCGGTCAATAGCGTTTGTAGCAGCAGGCGGCATGAAAAAAAACGAAAAACTGGAGAAAAGTGGAGATAGTTATTCAATCGTTGCGCGGTCAGCCTTTGCTTGGCCCTTTATGCGAGGCGAACTTGCCGCCCCGGGACACCGGCGCTGGCAACGTGGAGGCTCGCCTGGCAATGTGATTGACTCTATGATGAATCCCCGCCGCAGCTCGCGCCAAGGTCGCCGCATCCATGACTCAGCAGCAAAACGTCCTACAGCCCCCGCTGCCCTTGCAGGTGGATATTGTGTCTGACGTGGTGTGCCCATGGTGCATCATCGGCTATAAACAGCTACTGAAGGCCCTTGCATCGATGCCCGAACCGTTCGATGTGACAGTTCGCTGGCACCCTTTTGAGCTGAATCCGCAGATGCCCGCGGCGGGGCAGGATCTGCGGGAACATCTGGCGCAAAAATACGGCACGACGTCCGCGCAGAGTCAGGGGGCTAGAGCGCGGTTGTCGGCGCTGGGTGAGTCTCTGGGTTTCACCTTCGATTACTTCGACGGAATGCGCATGGTGAATACCTTTCAAGCTCATCAGTTGCTGCACTGGGCGGCCGAACAGGGCAAGCAAACGCCGTTGAAACTGGCGCTATTTGAGGCGTTCTTTAGTCAGCGCGAGGATGTCAGCGACGCTGCCTTACTCGCGGAAGTGGCTGGCAGGGCAGGGCTGGACTGCGCCGAGGCTAACGCTGTGCTGTCTGATGAACGCTATGCGCGGGCGGTGCGCGAAGAACAGCAGTACTGGCTCGAGCAGGACGTGCACGCAGTGCCGGCGTTTTACTTCCAGCAGCGGTACATGGTTCCCGGCGCTCAGGAGCCCGAGGCTTTTGTTCGTTTGTTGCAAAAAATTCAATCGAGGGCAGGGGCATGAGCGTTAGCATCTCCAGTCGTCTGCGACGCTGAGGGTAGTAGTAGCGCTAGCGGGCAGACATATTGTGTGCCAGCCATTTGTTTCAAAATGGCGTTGAGAGTCAGCGGCTCGATATGGGCATTATTTATCAGGATCAGTTACGGCGGACGGTTGCGTGTTGGCGTATCGTCCCGCGAGTTTTTAATCTCCTCTGGACCCAGGCTATGCCCGTTCACAGTTGAGAATTGTGTTGCGAACGCACTACCCGACGTTGGGACGGTATTTGTGTCAAAAGTAGACCGCAATGGGGCCTTGATCGGGTAATTTACTTTGCTGATCGTGGCGGATAGAGTGACACACTCTAAGAGTACTGACATTTTTAAACTTGGGTTTCTATGACGAATAGCATTAAATATCAGCTGCCCGCGCTTGGCGTAGTTTTTCTCCTGTTGACAGGGTGTGTGACGGAGCCGCAGCTGGAAAAAGTGCTGGACCCTCGTCTCGACAAACTGGTCTCACAGTCGGATCAGGCGCTCGCCAACCAGGCAACTGTGAATGCCCAGTTGCAGGCGCAGCAGCAGCAGCTGGAAGCACAACAGCAAAACCTGGCGGCATTGAATGTCAATCTTGGCAATGCGTTTAAGACACCTGAAGCTGGGGAGTGCCCCAAGGCAGCGGCCTGTCCGTCAGTATTGGAAGTCTCCAACAAGATGGTCGTGGGCGGCTTGGAGAAAGTGTGGTTTCCCGACCTCGGCTTGGCTTTGATGGCCAGGATTGATACGGGTGCTGCAACGGCATCCATGGATGCTCAGGAGATCGAACAGTTTGAGCGCGATGGCGAGCGCTGGGTGCGGTTCACTATTGCGAACCCTAAATCCGATAAGCCGGAAATCCTCGAGCGCAGACTTGTCCGAACGCTTGGATTCAGCAAAACAGACGGTGCCGAAACGAAGCGGCGCCCGGTGGTCAAGATGGGGATTGTGATTGGCCAGAACGAACAGACTGCGGAGTTCAGCTTGAGTGATCGCAGTCATGCAGATTATCAGGTCAAGATAGGCCGCAGCATTCTGAGAGATGTGATGGTGGTGGATGTGAGCAAGAAAAATGTCGCGCCCTACATCGTTCCGGATGAAACGTCTGGCTCTAAAGGAGCTGGCAAGTGAGCCAGAAGCGGACATTTTTCACTATTCTTTCGTTGATAGCGCTGAGCGGCATCACGATTGCGGTGCTGCGACATCTGGCCACCGGTACACCGTTTTTGCCAGGAGAGGAGCAATCGGTATGGCTGGTTGAAGCCAGGGTCGATTTCGAGGCGGATGGTGGGCCTGTCACCGCCAACCTCAGTTTGCCCGATGCGAGAATGCCAGGCTTTGAACTGTTCGAAGAACAAGCCGCCTCACCGGGCTACGGCTTCGCGATCCTGACGAATAAAGGCAACCGGCGTGCTGAGTGGACCAGACGCGACGCTCAAGGAGCGCAGTCGCTCTACTATAGCGCCCAATTGGTCGAGACCGGCAGTGACGACAGCACCGGCGCTGATGACGAGCCCGAAACAGGCGAAGCGCATCTGGACCGTTGGGAGGAAGCGCAGGAACTGGCGGCTAAGGAAGTACTCGATCTCGCGCGTGAAAAGTCCAGTTCGCCCGAGAGTTTAGCCCGAGAACTGGTCAATCAGCTCAATAGTCCAGAGTCTCAAAATACCGCTCTGCTGCGTTCCAACACAACGGACCAGGCAGACCTGCTGGCGCAATTGCTGGATCGCGCGGATATTGCGACGCGATCCGTGATGGGTTTGTATCTGGAGGATGCCCGGCGCAGGCAGAGTCTGACGCCCATGGTTGAGATTTATACAGGGGAGGAGTGGGTGTTGGTGAATCCTGTGTCGGGTGAGTTCGGCGTCCCGCCCAATCTGTTGCTCTGGCATCGCGGTGGTGTTTCTGTTTTGGATGTCACTGGTGGCAGTAACTCGCGCGTGCATTTTTCCATGATCCGCCAGACGGTTCCGGCGCTGCAGTTGTCCAAGGCAAAAAGCAGCGAGAGCGTGTTTAACCGACTGGGCGTGCAGCATCTACCCATCGAAGAACAGAGCATGTTCAAGCTGCTATTGCTGTTACCTCTGGGCGCGGCAGTCGTGGTGTTTATGCGGGTAATCATCGGCCTGAAGACATCGGGCACTTTCATGCCCGTGCTTATCGCGGTAGCTTTTTTGCAGACATCATTGGTGGCCGGACTGATCAGCTTTGTGTTGATAGTGGCCGCCGGTTTGGCTCTGCGCAGTTATCTGTCACGACTGAATCTTCTGCTGGTCTCCCGTATTGCCACGCTGATCGTGCTGGTCGTATTCCTGATCTCGGCCTTTAGTATCATTGGTTACCAGTTGGGCTACTCCACCGGCATGACAATCATGTTCTTCCCCATGATTATTATTGCGTGGACCATTGAGCGGATGTCGATTCTGTGGGAGGAAGATGGCCCCAACGAGGTTATGCGGCAGGGTGGCGGCAGCCTGTTGGTGGCAGTG
>JBDNIE010000226.1:0-8554 GCA_041688425.1 Halioglobus sp.
CAGTGTTTCTTTTTTCACATCGGCGGTCATGGCAACCTCATCTATGTAAGTTGTTGATATTTTTGGATTTGCTTGATCTGTGGATATGGGGGTGGGAACAGCGTTTTTCAAGAGAATTGTGAGAGATAGGCCATTTTACAGCCAGGGTCAAATGGTGCTTACTCAATTTACGGGCCCGGCGCCACGTTTGAGCTCAAGTCAGTGCCATCCCAGTCAGAGTCCACTTTGGGACGATAATCGAAGTTAGATCTTTAACGAAAAAAAAGGCCCATCAATTGACGGGCCTATTTTGAAACAGCACAGCGCGCGACTACCAGCCGGTAACTTCGGCCAATGCAGAACCGATGTCTGCCAGGCTGCGCACTGTCTTCACGCCGGCGTCTTCCAGCGCGGCGAATTTTTCATCTGCCGTGCCTTTTCCACCAGAGATAATCGCACCAGCGTGGCCCATGCGCTTGCCCTTGGGCGCAGTGACACCGGCGATGTAGGACACCACGGGCTTGGTCACATTGGCCTTGATATAGGCTGCTGCCTCTTCCTCAGCCGTCCCGCCAATCTCGCCGATCATCACAATCGCCTCCGTAGCCGGATCGTCCTGGAACATCTGCAGAATATCGATAAAGGTGGACCCGGGAATCGGGTCGCCGCCGATACCGACACAGGTGGACTGTCCGAAGCCGGCGTCGGTAGTTTGCTTCACTGCTTCATACGTGAGCGTGCCAGAGCGAGATACGATACCTACCTTACCCGGCAGGTGTATATGGCCGGGCATGATGCCAATTTTGCACTCGCCGGGCGTGATCACACCAGGACAATTAGGCCCGATGAGCCGAACGCCCAGTTCATCGCATTTCACCTTCGCTTCAAGCATATCCAGCGTGGGGATACCCTCGGTAATACACACGATCAACTTGATGCCACCGTTTGCCGCCTCAAGAATCGAGTCCTTGCAAAAAGGCGCTGGCACGTAGATGACCGAAGCCTCGGCGCCAGTCGCGGCGACGGCATCGGTGACCGTATTGAATACGGGTAATCCGAGATGTTCCTGACCACCCTTGCCCGGCGTGACGCCGCCGACCATTTTAGTGCCGTAGGCGATCGCCTGTTCAGAGTGGAACGTGCCCTGCGAACCGGTGAATCCCTGGCAGATAACTTTGGTGTTTTTGTCGATAAGAATACTCATTGTGCGGCCCCTCCGGCTGCTTTAACGGCCTGCTGGGCAGCATCTGTAAGACTGGTTGCAGCAATAATATTCAAGCCGCTGTCGGCTAGTACCTGGCGTCCCAATTCTGCGTTATTGCCTTCAAGGCGGACCACAACAGGCACTTCAACACCAATTTCTGCCACTGCGCCTATGACGCCCTCGGCGATCAGGTCGCAGCGCACGATGCCGCCAAAAATATTGATCAACACAGCTTTCACCTTGTCATCCGACAAAATAATCTTGAATGCTTCCGAGACGCGCTCCTTGGTGGCGCCGCCGCCGACGTCGAGGAAATTGGCCGGAAAGCCGCCGTGCAAGGCAACGATGTCCATGGTGCCCATCGCAAGGCCCGCGCCGTTGACCATGCAGCCGATGTTGCCATCGAGTGCTACGTAGTTCAGTTCCCACTGCGCTGCGTGTGATTCGCGCTCGTCGTCCTGGCTGGGATCGTGCATTTCGCGCAGTTCGGGTTGGCGGTACAAGGCGTTACTGTCCACCGCGATTTTAGCGTCCAAACAGTGCAGGTTTCCCTTATCTGTAATGACCAGCGGGTTAATTTCGATCAGCGCCAGGTCCTTGTCGATAAACAACTGAGCGAGACCCATAAATATTTTCACAAACTGCTTGATCTGATCGCCAGACAAACCCAGTTTGAAGGCCAGTTCGCGGCCCTGGTAAGGCTGCGCCCCGACTAAGGGATCTATCGTTGCACGCAGTATTTTCTCCGGCGTTTCTTCCGCGACCTTCTCGATCTCAACGCCACCTTCGGTAGAGGCCATGAAGACGATGCGGCGTGAAGACCGGTCTATCACCGCGCCCAGATACAATTCCTCAGCAATATCAGTACAGGTTTCAACCAGTATCTTGGTGACGGGTTGACCGTTTTCATCGGTCTGGTAGCTCACCAGGCGCTGTCCCAGCCACTGCTTGGCGAAGGCTTCTATCTCCGCCTTGCTCTTGACCAGTTTGACGCCCCCGGCCTTACCCCGGCCGCCCGCGTGAACCTGCGCCTTAACCACCCACATGTCACCACCAATTTTGTCCGCAGCGGCCATAGCGTCCTCCGGCGTGTCTACAGCAAAACCTTTGGACACCGGTAACCCATACTCTGCAAACAGTTGCTTACCCTGATACTCATGAAGATTCATGTTTTATCCTGTTATCTAAACCTGACTGTCAATAATTAAGGCTATCTAGCGATTAAAACGATGCCAGACCAGCCACTGGATATCCTTACGCGCCGGCAAGTTATTGTGTTGTGCGCGCAGGACGAATTTCGCTAGCGCTTCTTGCGGTTGGCAATATGGATGGCTTGACCATCTACCGCTAAGGCGGCCTCGTGAACGGCCTCAGACAAAGTGGGATGGCCAAATATCGTCATGGCAAGATCTTCGGCGCTTGCACCAAACTCCATCGCAATCACCACCTGTTGCACCAGGTCGGCCGCTGACGCACCCACAATATGGCAGCCCAGAATTCGGTCTGTCTCGGCATCGGCGATCATCTTCACCATGCCATCGGAATCATTGGCCGCCAGTGCCCTGCCGCTCGCCGCAAAAGGGAAAACGCCGATCTTGCACGCAACCCCATCTGCCTTGAGTTCCTGCTCGGTTTTTCCCACGGCCGCAATTTCCGGATGGGTATAGATTATCGAGGGAATGCACTCATAATTCATTTGGGCCTGCTCTCCGGCGATCCGTTCGATCACCATAACCCCCTCTTCTGACCCCTTGTGCGCCAACATAGGGCCGCGTACTATATCACCAACAGCGTACACATGGGGTGCTTCGGTTTCACAGTGGTCGTTGACGTAAATAAAGCCGCGCTCATCCAGAGTCACGCCACTATCCGACGTAAACAAACCCTCAGAGTTTGGCCGGCGGCCCACAGCAACAATCAATTTATCGAAGGTTTCGACATGCTCACCGTCACCGCGGGAGTATGTCACTACCACCTTGCCTTCCTTCACCTCAGCCTTGGTGACGCGGGCGCCAAGGCGAATATCGAGACCCTGCTTCTTGAAGATTTTTCCTGCTTCCTTGGCGATTTGCTGATCCATCAACGGCAGAAAATCATCCAGTGCTTCCAGCATCACCACCTCTGATCCCAGCCGCCGCCACACACTCCCCAGCTCAAGACCAATCACACCGGCGCCGATAACGCCTAGCCGAGTCGGGATTTCTGCAAGCTCCAGCGCGCCAGTGGAGTCGATAATATACTCGTTGTCTATCGGTGCAGGAGGAATACTCACGGGAGAAGAGCCGGCAGCAATAATAATGTTGCTCGCCTCTAGCACCTGAACGTTACCCTTGGAATCGGTCACCTCAACCTTCGCCCCCACTAACACCTTGGCTCTACCCGATATAGCCGTAACGCCGTTATGCTTGAACAAGCCGGTGATGCCGACTGTCAGCTGCGTTACAATTTTGTCTTTTCGAGCCAGCATGGCGGGCACATCGATTTCAGGTTTTTTCACCGATATCCCGTGAATCAACAAATCATCCCTCACTTCGGCGAATTTGTAACTGCTATCAAGGAGAGCCTTTGACGGAATGCACCCGACGTTAAGGCATGTACCGCCCAACTGAATACCGTCTTTGTCACCCAGCCACTGTTCGATACAGGCAGTCTTGAAGCCTAGCTGCGCAGACTTTATCGCTGCGACATAGCCTGCAGGACCGGAACCAATTATCAACACATCATATTTATCAGACATCGTATCTCCCCATTAGAGTCACTGCTCGGCGGAAATTTGTGTATTCGCACCAGGCCGCATCGTTATCCGCTGTCGCTCTTACAACTGCAACAAAATTCTGGCTGGATCTTCAATCAGATCCTTAATTGCTACCAGAAACTGTACCGCCGTCTTGCCATCAATCAGCCTGTGGTCGTACGTCAGTGCCAAGTACATCATGGGCAGTATGACAACCTCGCCATTCACCGCCATCGGACGCTCCTGAATCTTGTGCATACCCAGAATACCGGTTTGCGGCGGATTGAGGATAGGCGTCGACAATAGCGAACCAAAGACACCGCCGTTAGTCACCGTAAACGTGCCTCCGGTCATATCCTCGATAGTCAGTTTGTTGTCTTTGGCACGCTGCCCCATGTCGCGGATGGCAGCCTCAATGTCTGCGAGGCTCATAAAGTCGGCATCGCGCATGACCGGCACCACAAGACCTCCCTTAGTAGACACTGCAACACCGATATCCTGATAGCCATGATAAACGACATCGTTGCCGTCGATGGAAGCATTAACCTCTGGAAAGCGCTTCAGCGCCTCGCATGCCGCCTTGACAAAAAAGCCCATAAAGCCGAGCCGGGTGCCGTTATGTGTTTTCTCAAACTGTTCCTTATACTTCGACCGCAGCGCCATCACGGGGGCCATATTCACCTCGTTAAAGGTGCTGAGCATCGCAGTCTCCTGCGTCGCGTCCAGCAATCGCTCGGCAATCCTGGCGCGCATACGCGTCATTGGAACACGCCGCTCAATGCGCTCACTGGAAGGAACCAGCGGGCGATTTTCCTCTGCTAACGTGGCAGGCGCAGGCGCTATTTCTGCGACAGGGCTTGCCTTTGCCACGGCATCCCGCGAGTCTATAAACTTCACAACATCCTCTTTCGTGATGCGGCCATTCTTGCCGCTACCACGGATATCGTTGATATCGAGCTTGTGTTTCTCTACCAGCTGTCGAGCTGCAGGCCCCAGCAACTCATTCGCAGATGAACTCGGTACATCAGTTTTTTCGGCCTCAGGCGCCGCCTTGGGGGGTACATCCTCCCCAGCCTTCTCCTTTTCCAAGGTAGCAAGCAGCTGCTCGCTTTGGATCGTCTCGCCTTGCTGCACATGAATTTTGGTGACGATGCCATCGGCAGGCGCGACGACTTCCAACACGACTTTGTCCGTTTCGATCTCGACGATGAGTTCATCGCGAGACACCGCCTCCCCTTCAGATTTGTGCCAGGCAGCCACTTCCCCATCGGCAATGGATTCGGGGAACACGGGTGCCTTTATTTCAATAGCCATTTCTTGTCCCTTATAACACTCTATATGTTGCTAACAACCCCAAGGCATTTCGCCCAGAGCTTCATTAATAAACTTTTCCATCTGCTCCAGATGCAGTGCCATAAACCCAGCCGCCGGCGCCGCCGACGAATCTCGTCCGACATAACGCAGATACACATCCACTTTATGTCGCTGAATCACCCGTCGCATATGATGCTGACTGGCGTACCAAGCGCCCTGGTTCATGGGTTCTTCCTGGCACCAGATTGCGTCGACGATATTAGGGTAAGAGCGGCCCAGCACTTCTTCCAGTTCATCTTCCGGAAAAGGATACAGTTGCTCCAATCGCAATATCGCAATATGGTCCAGGCCGCGCTCTCGCCGCGCCGCGCGCAGGTCGTAAAATACCTTGCCGCTGCAGATGACAATACGTTCCACCTTGGATTTATCAATATCGTCGGTTTCATCCAAAACGTTATAGAAGCGCCCCTCTGCCAGTTCTTCGATGGTGGAAACAGCTTCCTTGTGCCGCAATAAACTTTTAGGAGACATTACCACCAAAGGTTTACGTAGAGGCCGAATCGCCTGGCGCCTGAGCATATGAAACACTTGGGCCGGGGTGGTGGGCGCACAAACCTGAATATTATGTTCCGCGGATAATTGCATAAAACGTTCCAACCTGGCCGACGAGTGCTCAGGGCCTTGACCCTCATAGCCATGGGGCAACAGCATTGTCAGGCCACACAAACGCGACCATTTGTGCTCTCCGCTGGTAATGAACTGGTCGATAACAACCTGAGCGCCGTTGGCAAAATCGCCAAACTGAGCCTCCCATACCACCAGCCCCTGTGGCAAAGTCGTGGCATAGCCATACTCAAACGCCAGCACAGCTTCCTCAGACAGCAGTGAATCATAGATTACGAACTTGCCCTGCTCATCACTGATATGTTGCAGTGGAATATAGTGGTTGCCGTCTTTTTGGTTATGCAGCACCGCGTGGCGGTGGGAAAACGTTCCGCGCCCAACATCCTGGCCTGTTAAACGCACGGGATACCCTTCAGCCAGCAATGAAGCATAGGCCAGGTTCTCGGCAAACCCCCAGTTGATCGGCATGGCGCCGGCGCCCATCTTACGCCGATCCTCAAGAATTTTTGACACCTGCCGCTGCAAGGGGAAGCCGTCTGGAGTCACGTTGGTTTCGTGCGCCAAGGACTGCAATGCCTGCATGTCCATCCGCGTATCGCAAGCCAATGTCCAGGCGTGGCCAAGGTAGGGTGTCCAATCCACAAACAAGGATTTATTGGGTTCTGATACCAGGCTGCTAACAAGGGGAGCACCGCGATCCAGAGCTTCCCGATAGCGGTCCACTAAAACCTGTACCTCGGCTTCCTCGATCAATCCAGCACTGACCAATTTCGCCGAGTACAATTCCTGCGTGGTTTTGTGCTTGGCGATTTTTTGATACATCAGCGGCTGCGTGACGGAAGGCTCATCAGCCTCATTATGGCCGCGACGCCGGTAACAGATGAGGTCAATGACCACATCCTTGTTGAATTCTGTGCGGTAGTCGACCGCTAACTGCGTCACGAAAAGTACAGCCTCTGGATCGTCTGCATTGACGTGAAAAATTGGCGCCTGAACCATCTTGGCAACGTCGGTGCAATACTCGGTTGAGCGAGCGTCTTCACGTTTGTTAGTGGTAAACCCCACCTGATTGTTTATCACAATATGAATGGTACCGCCGGTCTTGTAGGCGCGTGTTTGGGACATCTGAAACGTTTCCATCACAACGCCCTGCCCGGCAAATGCTGCATCGCCATGCAGTACGATGGGCACAACGCGTATGCCAACCTCGTCCAAACGTCGTTCCTGACGCGCACGCACTGAGCCTTCGACCACCGGAGCGACAATCTCCAGGTGAGATGGGTTAAAGGACAGCGCCAGGTGTAACTCACCGCCGGCGGTCATCACATTGGACGAAAAGCCCTGATGATACTTTACGTCGCCAGAACTCTCATAGTGGACCCGTCCTTCGAACTCGGCAAACAGTTCTGAGGGATTCTTCCCCAAAATATTGATCAATACGTTGAGGCGTCCGCGGTGCGCCATGCCAATAACGATTTCCTGAGCGCCAAGCGCTCCGCAGCGCTGCACCATTTCCGACAGCATAGGAATAAGGCTCTCGCCACCTTCGAGACCGAAACGTTTGGTGCCGGGGTACTTGGAGGCCAGAGATTTCTCCAGCCCCTCTGCATTGATCAATTGGTTTAGCAGGTGCAGACGGACATCCTTACCGTAGTCTGGCGCAGATCGCACCGACTCCATACGCTGCATAATCCAGTGTCGTTCGGTGGTATCGACAATGTGCATGAATTCAGCGCCGATGGTGTGGCAGTAGGTGCGGTTGAGTGCTTCGAATATCTCCCCCAGAGTGGCGTCCGCCTTGCCAATATGGAGTGTGCCTGCCTGAAAAACCGTATCGAAATCAGCGCTTGAGAGTTGGTGGAAGTTCAGGTCAAGATCAGCAACCTGCTCCCGTTCAGCAAGTCCCAACGGGTCCAGTTTTGCCTTCTGGTGGCCGCGCTGTCGGTAGGCCGATATTAGCTGCACCACGCAAACCTGCTTGCGCTCGTACTCGGTGGCCTGTGAATCGTGTTGCACGGTAGCTTCGGTGCGCACGCGC
Organism: Halioglobus sp.; assembly: GCA_041688425.1. GTDB lineage: Bacteria > Pseudomonadota > Gammaproteobacteria > Pseudomonadales > Halieaceae > Marimicrobium. The sequence continues at coordinate 7,894 of JBDNIE010000226.1, forward strand.
ATTTTACTGATCCGGGCAAAGCGCTTGCGGATCACGGAGTGGGGAACGTCCCGAACTTGAACGATTTCGGAGGCTACTATCGGCAGCTTGTCGAAATAATCTCGCCACTGTTCAGGCACACCGTTGGGATCTTTCAGATAGGATTCGTACAGATTTTCTACATAGGTAGCATTGCCGCCAGAGATATGCGAGCTCTGCCGGAGCAATTCCATAGCGCTATTTTGCATCTTGACCCCTCCCGGGGCAGCATTGAGTCACTGTTAGCTCTAGCGAGGCGTCAGCGCGCTCCCTGCAGCCGCGGGTCCGATTGTGGTGGTGTGCGCGTGTCACGCTTGGCTGTTGTGTGACTTCACTACAAAAACTACTTATATTTAAGCACATTCAACGATAGTTTAACCATGTGTATCAATAGGTTAAAACTATGCCCTAATGCTACGTGGCGCGGGCGAGCAGCATGTTTCTTATGTGCCCAATGGCGCGCGTGGGATTGAGTCCCTTAGGGCACACATTGACACAATTTTGAATACCATGACAACGAAAAACGCTGAACGGGTCATCAAGCTTCGACAGACGCTCCTCTGTCGCGGTGTCGCGAGTGTCCGCCAAAAAACGGTAAGCCTGCAGCAATCCAGCGGGCCCAATGAAGCGATCAGGGTTCCAC
>JBDNIE010000227.1:0-20704 GCA_041688425.1 Halioglobus sp.
CGCTCACCGCTCCGGGTTCAGGACCATGCCGGCCAACTGCGCCAATACCAGTATTGTCTATCACGGCGGCAAGCTATTGAGCTTGTTCGAAGGCGGGCGGCCCTGGCGGCTGGACCAGTCTGTGATCGGGCGAGCAGATTTGCTCTATGGCATCTGCGTTGCCAACAATGTTGGTGAGTACACGCGCAAATAGTTGGAGATTGGCAGCATCGGTAGATTGGACGGCAAGCGTATTGTTATAACCGGCTCCTTGCGCAGCCAGGGTCGCCATTTCGCGCTCGCGTGTGCAACCGAGGGTGCCTCTCTGGTGGTTAATGGTACCAATGAAGAAGCACTGTCGGCTGTAACTGAGGAAATTGCGGCGCTTGGCGCGCCCGTACGCGCGGTGCTGGGCTCCGTTGCCGAGGCAGCTGTCTGCGATGCACTCGTGGCCTCTTGTGTCGATAACTTCGGTGGCGCGTACGGATATGACCCAGCCCCTCATTGATAAGTCTGACAAGAGAGCTTCCCAGCTCGGTTTCGGTGAGTCGCAGGACGTGGCACAGGGCCTGGTCTGGTTAGCCAGTGATGCAGCTCATAAGTTCAATGGCCAGTGCCTGATGTCCAATGGATTCAGGACCGCCCTGTGGCGCTCGCCGTCGGAGGAGTATGTCAAAGCCGGGCAGCGCGTGATCAGCATTGAAGAACTGGAACAGTATTACGCCGATCTGGCACCTATCGGCATCTATAGTTCCCGAGACAACTAAACCCTCATGGTCCGGTCAGATTTGCCCGCTTTCTGCACGATAAGATCCCATAGAATTCTAATGCATGACGCGCTATGGTAGCGCATTGCATACATCTAATGAGGCTACCTGCGCTGCGTAAGGGCCTGAGGCAAAGTGTATGAAGACCATTTCGGCAATAGTCGTTTTCTTTCTCGCTCTTTTTTTGCAAGCCTGTAGCCATCCGTTAGAGATTGCAGGGGAGGGCGATGTGCTGTCGGCAAGCGGCAATCGAGATTGTCTGCTCGAGGAGCATGCCGCAGGCGCAGGCAACTGCAGCGAGAATTTGGTCATCGACGATTACTTGGAGACCTATTACGCGACACCGAGGCCCGGTTGGCAGTTTCATCGCTGGAGCGGTTACTGTGTTGACGATACGAGTGGCGAATGCGGGTTTGACGTTCCCGCGCAGACCGTGCATCAGTTTTGGGGAGCCACCGTCACGCCACTGACTGCGATATTCAGGCCGTCGGTGAATAGCGGTCTAAACTCACTGTTGATAGGACACAGCTTTTTTGACCCCTACGCACGGGGCTTGCCTGCCCATGCTTCGCGCGCAGGCTTCAGCGACCATGCCCAGTCCCGTTTCTTTTCGGGCGGCGGCTCTGGTTCACCGCAGGCTTTCTGGGAAAATGCCGGTAAGCGTGGGGCGATACAGGCGGTTCTCGATGGAGGCGATATAGATGTTTTCGGCATGACGTACCATCCTGATTACCCCACGATCGAGGGTTACAGAAACTGGGTGAATTACGCGCTACAGAAAAACCCCGACACCCGATTCTTTATCGCGTTGCCTTGGGCCACATCCCCCGCCAGTAGTTCCAGCACGAGCTATGAAGCTTTCTGGCACCTCTATCATCCGCTGGTTGCGCATGCATTTATAGATACATTGCGTGCTGAGAACCCCGGGGTCGATTTTTACTGCATTCCCTATGGTCAAAGTGCCGCAGAGCTCTACAGCTTATACGGTGCCGGCAATCTTCCCGATGTGGATGCGCTGGTCAGTAACAGTGAAGATGCTATTTTTCGAGATAATTTGGGTCACCCTGACGAGATACTAATAGCACTGGGCGAGTTGGTTTGGCTGAGTGCAATCTACGGGGTCGACTTGTCTACCTACCAGTATGATGCCGGTTACTCGGTTGACTTGAAGGCGATAGCGCAGGAGATCATGGAAGACCACGACCCAGCCTACAATGCGCCGCAGTAGCATCATCCTAAATCCGACCGGCTCCCGGCTGAGAGGCTAACCCGTATCTGCCGGGGAGAAAGTATTACCAGCCAGTGATTTGCAGTCCCGATCTGCCGAGGCCGCAGTTACCGTCAGCGTCTTGCACAATTGACGCTCCAGCAGCGGTATCCGTCACATTCTGGAATTTTCCCCGGCCGGCCTGATACTCATCCGCTGCAACATTTTGCTCCATTGCGCCAGAGCGGATCACATAGTTCCAGGCCAGCCACAGATCGGTTCTGGACATCCCGCTAACCTCATTGGACGCAAGCCCTCCGACCACTAATCCTTTGCAGTACTCAGATGGCAGCGTAGGTGCGGTTTCCTCCCAGGGCCAGGTCATGGCACTCGCGCCGGCAGTGGTGAAGCCCAGGATCAATGCGATAAGTATTTTGTTCATGCGCTTGGCTCGTAAAATAGAGATGGAACAATGAATCCGCTTCACCTGTGGTGATAAATGCGTCGGCCTTCAAAGGGGACTTCCTGGGCCGCATCTGGCATCTGCGATGCAGCGTCGTCGCCCACTTCCCTAGGTGCTTCTGCGTTCAATACCTCATCAGGGGTTGCCGGATCTCTGCGCTCAAAGGCCCGCTCTTGTTTTTGATACGCATCGTAGACATCGTCTTGGTCGTCGTTGCGATCATTGATAATGACGGTGCGATTGTCCTGCTCCGGTGCTTCTTCACCACCCATTGCTTCACCGTCCATTGATTGTGACGCAAATTCGTCCTGTGGCTCGGGTGCAGGCGCATCAATAATATTGGTTTGCTGTAGGTCTATGACCTCGGAATTTGGGCTGGGCGGCGAGTCCGTGAATTCCGGGTTGCCTTGAGCGTCTGTTGTTTCGTAGATTTCAGCCCACGCTGCGCTATGCAGCGCAAGTGCCAACAGGCAGGTTGAGAATGTCTTCAGCTGTGTCATGTCCAATCCCTGCGGAAGAATCGTTTGGAAGATGATAGAGTATTTTTTCCCGCCGCGACAGGTGCTGCCTTGTTGGGCCCCCTAGGCGAATGTGCGAATCCTGAGAATGCGGGCTCGACTAGACCCAGCTGGCCCGTCAGTCCTCCTCGTCAGCCTCGCGTAACCGTCGCAGTCGGTCCTCTTCTGCGGCCAGTGCGGCCTTGATTTCAAGCATCACAGAGTCGAGGTCTGCAGCGTGGTCATCGATTTCGGCATGACCCGTCAGTTGCAGGTCGGGGTGCAGTTCACCGTCCTCGTACAGTGCCCAGATCTCCTGAGCATAGCGACTTTCACGCAACTCAGGCGCAAACAGTCCGTAGTAATCGGACATATTTTTTACGTCGCGCTCTAGCATGGCGCGTGCGTTGTTATTGGCAGCAGCGTCAACGGCTTGCGGCAGGTCAATGATCACCGGCCCGTTCTCATCGACCAGCACATTGAATTCAGACAGGTCACCGTGCACCAGCCCCACACATAGCATACGCATGACGTAATGCATCACCAGAGCATGGTCTTCCCTGGCCTGTTCTGCCGACATCGACACTTCGTTGAGTCGCGGCGCTACGTCGCCGCTCTCGTCCGTGATCAGCTCCATCAGTAGTACGCCGTCAAAACATCCAAAGGGTTCGGGTACGCGCACGCCCGCTCTGGCCAGTCGATAGAGTGCGTCCAGCTCGGCGTTCTGCCAGGTGTCTTCCTGTTGCTTGCGACCGAACTTTGAGCCCTTCTCGATAGCTCTGGCACGCCGACTGTTGCGAACCTTGCGGCCCTCGGTGTACTGCGCGGCTTTTTTGAAGCTGCGCTTTAACGCGTCCTTATAGATCTTGGCGCAGCGGATTTTAGATCCGCAGCGCACCACGAATACGTCGGCTTCCTTGCCGCTCATGAGCGGCCGGATAACCTCATCGACGACTCCGTCATCAACCAGGGGTTGCAGGCGACTGGGAATTTTCACTTGATACTCATTCCGATGATGGACTCTGACTGTGTGATTATTGCTATCCTGAAAGCGTGTTTGGGGTGGCCCGGATGCACCCTGATCTGCTTCGTTTAGTGTGTTGTGCGCAGTCGGCGTACGGTTTGGCCCGCCACACCACTATCCCAGAGTAGGCTGCGCACTGCTATAGTCAGTCTACACAAATGCATGTCGCTCTGCAGGCAATCGAGCAAAACACGGCGGCCGTCAGCGAGCGGCACCTGTTATCGCGGTTCAGCAACAAACACCGGAATTATGCGCGTAGTCTTTGCCTGATAGTCATCATAGGGCGGGTAGGCTGTCGCCGCTGCCGCCCACAGTGTTGCACGCTCGGTCTCGTCGCTCACTTCGCGGGCTCGCATCGCAAATACTTGGGTTTTATCTCGAATCTGGACGTCGGGATTTGCACGCAAGTTATAGACCCATACCGGGTTCTTTGGTTGACCGCCCATTGAGCCAATCAACACATAGTTGCCGCCCACTGCCACCCGCATTAGTGGAATTTTGCGGATACCGCCGGTCTTGTTGCCGGTGTGTGTTACCAGAACACAGGGCATGCCGGTATCTAGCAGGGTGGTTCCCTGAGTGCCGCCGCTGCTTTCGTAGAGCTCAACTTGTTCGCGTACCCAGTCTAACGTTGGAGGGAGATAGTCAGTCATTGTTGATATTCCTCAATATGCCGTTGTGCACCGAATGCCGCTTCCCAGGGTTACTGGGCCGGCGCCAAACCGAGTAGAGCTTTTCGGGACACGCCGTAACTGTGCACCCATCAACAGGGGCAGGCTCTCCCTCTAGGCTCGCTTCGCGGATGGCCGCCCCGCGGATGGCCGCCCCGCGGATGGCCGCCCCGCGGATGGCCGCCTCACCCTCAATGGGCTCAGGCGATCCCTTCAATCTTTACTCGCTTCGACGCATAGGTGCTTTCGCCAAGCTTAAAGCAGTGCCCTTCACTGCGCATCAATACTACGCGCCAACTTTTGCCGCCGCCAAATTGCAGCTATTCCTTGCGATGAGCGCGCGGGGATGTACTATGCCTTAAATCAAACGTCTGGATGTAGATAAATTACCCGACAGCAGAGTACTTGCTGTTTGACCGGAAGCATTGGAGGCAAAATTTCGTGGAAGAAATTGTGATTGATGAGCCGCTAAACGTATTTGGCGAAGTTTTGTTGCCGTGCAGTGAGGACCCGCTTACGGGGTTTCTTCGTGACGGGTGCTGTAACACCAATGATCAGGACGCGGGCTCTCACACGGTGTGTGTGCAAGTGACCGAGGAGTTTCTGCAGTATTCTCGTTTTGCCGGTAATGATCTCAGCACACCAATGCCTGCGTATGGGTTTCCCGGGCTCAAGCCCGGAGATCGCTGGTGTCTTTGCGCACCGCGTTGGTTGCAGGCGCATGAAAAAGAGATGGCGCCAAAAGTGTATTTGACGCGCACACATATTCGTGCGCTTGAAACCGTGCCGCTTCAAATTTTGCGCAAGTATGCAGCTGACCTGAACTGAGTAGCCCCAGGGAGCACAGAACAAACAGGAGAATTTATGTTGGCAGGTTCCTTGCCCATTGTGGAGCTCAACCCCGACACGGCACCGGTTGCTGTGGTCATCTGGCTGCATGGTCTGGGTGCTGATGGCCATGATTTTGAGGCCATTGTACCTGAGCTGAAACTGCCATCGGCCCTGCCCGTGCGGTTTGTGTTTCCCCATGCCCCCGAGATGGCGGTAACGGCCTTTGGTGGGCAGCGAGCCCGCGCCTGGTTTGATTTCGATCCGGCGGGAGGCGCCGATTTGCCTGGCCTGAAAAAATCAGCGTCGCAAATACGCGATCTGATCCAGAATGAAATCGATGATGGCATGCCTGCAGAGCGCATCGTTCTGGCCGGGTTCTCGCAGGGCGGTGTGATGGCATTGCATACGGGCTTGTACTACCCGAAACGCTTGGCAGGCATTCTGGCGCTCTCCACCTTTCTGGCTGAGGGTGAAAATCTGGCGACAGCCAATGCCCCGGCCAACGCGGCAATTCCTATCCTGATGTGTCATGGGCAGCACGACGCTGTATTGCCTATGTCATTGGGCAAGTCTTCCCTGGTGACGTTGCAGGATGCCGGTTATGCGGTCGACTGGCGTGAGTATCCTATGGCGCATGAAGTCTGTATGCAGGAGATTCAGGATATCAGCCGCTGGCTACAGACGGTTTTGAGTGCGCCCGACTAGTGCAGTAGCATGTTCTTAAGCCCGACAGGTGCCTAAATGCGCTGGCTTATCAGTGATACTCGCAGTGATTCTAATAATAAGGATGAGCATGTTTACATTGAAAAATCTGGGCCTGGCAGTTGTATTCCTGTGGTTTATGGTGGGCGGCATTACGCACTTCACTAACCCCGCTTTTTTTGTCGCAATCATGCCGCCTTACATTGGCTATCACCTTGAGATTGTCTATATTAGCGGGGTTCTTGAAATCCTCGGCGCCATCGGAATTCTCATTCCCGCGCTGCGGCAGTGGGCGGGCAGCGGCCTGCTGTTACTTACGGTCTGCGTCACTCCCGCCAATATTCATATGTGGCTGAACCGCGAGCTGTTTCCCGACGTCTCTCCGGTATTTCTCAGCGTCAGATTGCTCGTCCAGGTGTTGCTGCTGCTATTGATCTGGTGGTGTACGCGAATGCCCTCGCGCGGGGCCGTCCTGAGTCCTGCCTGACTCTGCGGTGACTGTGAGGCAGGCAGTGAGCCTGCTCTCAAGCGGGGTTGTGCACCACCCGCCTGCAGTCGGCGGTTTAGAGATTTAACAGTCCGAGGCCAGGCGCCGCAGTACTTCCGCAGCCGGTTCCTCACAACATCCTGTCGCATTCTGGCCGCACCACAAAGGCGTGAAATCGTTTCGCCCTTGTGCTTCGGCAGCCGCGCGCAGCAGAGTAATGGGGCCCGCCGCGGAGGGGAATGCCGTGGCGCTGGCGGCCATTGGCCCGACTTCTCGTATCAGCCGATTAACGATGCTGCGCGCAGGTCGTCCTGTGAAAACATTGGTCAATGCCGTGTGCCTTGACGCCTCGCTCGCAAGTGCTGCGCGGTGCAGGGGGGTGGTGTTGCTTTCCGGGCATAACAGGAAAACGGTTCCCGCCTGCACGCCGGCGGCACCGATTGTCATAGCGGCCCGGACTCCCTCCGAGCTGGCGATGCCGCCGGCCGCGATAACAGGCACGGATACGTTCGCGCAGACCTGGGGCACCAGCGCCATTGTGCCGATCTGGGTTGTCATGTCCGTGCTGAGAAATGAACCGCGATGGCCGCCAGCTTCCAGTCCCTGTGCCACGATGGCGTCGACACCACGCTCGGCCAGCCAGAGCGCCTCATCTACCGTGGTAGCAGATGCCAGAATCAATGCGCCCCATCGCTTGAGCTGTGCTACATACTCAGGGATTGGCAGGCCAAAATGGAAGCTCACTACCGCCGGCTTGAATTGCTCAAGCACAGCCAGCGCTGCCTCGCCGAACGGCTCTCGCTGGCTTCCTGGGCTTTCTTTGGGGGGTTCGATGCCCAGTTCGAGAAAGTACGGCGCGAGGTTTCTAGTCCAGTGTCGCAGCGCATCAGGAGTGACCGTCGGCGCAGTGTGGCAAAAGAAATTAACGTTGAACGGTTTGTCGGTGAGTGTGTTGAGATGCAGCAGCGATGTTTGCAAAGCGGCCGGATCCAGCATGGCACAGGGCAGAGAGCCGAGGCCCCCGGCATTGGATATGGCTGCGGCAAGCGCGGCGTCCTGCACTGCTGCCATGGGTGCCTGGATCACGGGGAACTCTATGCCCAGTAACTCCCTGAGAGTTATCCTGGCAGACGCAGTCCTGCGCATAATGTTATCTCCCTGAGTCCCATTCCAGTGATGGAAGGCATTCGTCTAAATGTACTTTGCGACCCGTTTGAACTCCAACCATAAGCGATAGCGCTATGGCTGAGCCAGCGTCTCCAGGTAACGACGTATCGCCGCCCAGGCAGCTGCAGCTTCAGGTACACCGGCAGTCACCAGCCCATGCCAGCCGTGGATCATGCCCGGCCAGCTTTCCATCGTCACCGAGACGCCCGCGCGCATCGCGTTGACGCCCAGCAGGATCGCGCCTTCGCGCAGGGTATCGAACTGCCCGATTTGCAGGTACATGGGCGGCAGTTGCTGTAGTTCGGCGTAGGACGCTGATACACAGGGGTCTTCCAGCGCCAGTTTCCCTGCCAAATAGTCCCGACCTCGATTGCGCACCCAGTCGGGGGTGAGAAAGGGATCGCGACCGGGCACTGCTGGCCCTGCTACCGATAGGTCGAACCAGCCGGTCAGAGAGACAAAACAAAGCGGCAACGGCAGGCCCTCTTCCCGCAACCGCAGCAGCAAACCCATAGCAAGGCTGCCGCCACAGGACTCACCCATAAAGACAATGGTGGACGGGTCGGTGCCGCTTGCAAGTAATCCGCAGTAAGCCGCAAAGCAGTCGTCTGCGGCGGCGGGATAGGGGTGCTCCGGCGCCAGGCGGTAGTCGGGCATGACGATCCGGCAGCCTGTTTCGCGTGCGATGATTTCGCCATAAAAGTGGTACTCGTCAAGTCCTGTGGAGACAAAGGCCCCGCCGTGACAGTGAAAAACTGTCAGGGTATTGCGCGCACCTTGCAGTTCGTAGTCGCCACACCGTACGTCGCCGTAATGCGCTAGCTGGACCCTCAGTGCATCACTGGTGGGATGGCCGTGGAAGGGGGCAAACATTGTGCGAACCGCGTTGAAATCTGCCGACGGGTCGGCAAAGTTCAGTGGGATCATATCGATAACGGCCCGTAGTTCCTTGCTCTGCATCTGCACGTAATCTCAGCCCTGTAATCCTTGGGTTGTAACTGAACTGTCTAGACCGTGACAGGGGTTCGGCGGTCAGGGGTATCAAGTTCTGCCATGTCGCAGAGGATATCGAGGAACGCCTGCACTGACGAAAGAGGCGCTGACTCAGACATGGTGTGGTAACCCGAAGTCGGAATCTGCAGGGTGGTGCCGTCCACCAGACCATTGGAGGCGCCAATGATGCGCCCCATCTCGGTCGATCCCAGAGAGCGCGCGTCTTCACCGTCAGCGCGTAATCGTACATTCAGGGCTTCAACGTATGCGTCTTTCATCTGATACTGTATTTCGCGTTTTTCGCACAGACTTTGTAACCGGCGGGTCAGCGTTGGACTGAACGTCGCGTTTGCATCTTTGTTGCGCAATACCAGTTGCTGCTGCATGGCCGTGTCAAAGTCCGGGTAAGGGCTGGTATCGAGCACGATCAGTTCATTTGTGTTGCCGCCAAAACGACGAAACCATTCAAGCAGGTAGCGCCAACTTTTGCCGGCTTCCTCTTGCGACGTGAAAAAGACAGTACCCTCAAAGCCCAGCTCGAAGAGGTAGACCAGTGCGGCAGCCGTCAATACGTTGTCCAGTTGTCCCACCAGTGCCTGATCGGTAATCTTGAGCGCGTCGGCAAATGCCACCGGCGTGCCGGCTACCAGATGCTCCAGCCCCTCGACTTCAAAAATCAGGTTGTTCCTGTACTCGCAGATGTAAGCGCGCGTAATCATGCCGCGACCGCGGTAGGCGCCCGACCAGGGTTCATAGGCATACACATATTCAGCGCTGAAACGGTCGACAATCTTCTTCATCAGTTGCTCGCCGACGGAGTTACCCAAGAGGTCGGATCGTGAGCCGGCCACGAAGGCTGCGTATTGAAATTCGTTGGGTCCGGTGCAGATCAATCCATGCCGATCAATATGCGCTGACAGCATCAGGCTGTTGGGCTTTTTGCCATTGGCCACCAGCAATCCTTCGTACCAGGTTACCTGAGCGCCGCGTTCTTCCAGCTCGCGCTGCAGTGCGCGGAAAAAGCTGTGTTCCGACCCGACCACGCTGGGTTGGCGCATAAGCAGTGCCAGCAGCTCCAGGAATCGTGAGGGAAGTTTGACTGCCTGGGCATCAGGTACAGTGCGCATTAGATGCTTGGCATCAGGCTGCATGGTGGCGTAATCCCTTTTTCGAAGTTAAAAAAAATGCCAAAGCGGGCGCAGAATGCAGCCGCAGGTTGGCAGGCAAGACTATCATTGCCCAATTGCGAGGCAATTGCCATGATGACGTGAATTTTGAGCTGGATCACCTCTGCGCATAAGCCAGTGGCTGCCCCGGTACTTAGCAAGCTCGGCACGACCAACCGTAAGCGTAAATGACGTCTTTATCATCGCAAAGAATCTCGGGCAAATTTCTGGATTGACTGTGCCTCGCGAGTCTATAAGATAACAGTTCAAAACAATAATTAAGAGCCATAAGCAGAACAGTAGGGCGATTCGCCAGTGCAAGGCCTCCGATGGTTTTAATGCACTGCTGAATGAACTCTTGGGCGGAGTCTTCCCGGACGCTGCCAGTTCATACTCCAGACCCTGGCCGTGAGTCTAGCCTGACTCGAAGGGCAGAGTGGGTTGTATCGCCGCATGCAACTGCTGCAGGGCCAATCGAGGTTGTATGACTGTCAAAAATCGCTGTGCTCTACCCTTATTTGTATTGGCGCTGAGCAGTTCACTGGTCTTTGCCCAGGCGGGACGACTGGAGGAGGTCATCGTCACGGCAGAGAAGCGGGTAACGACGGTGCAGGACACCCCCATAGCAGTGACCGCATTCACGGGTGAAGAACTGGACCGCGCTTTAATCAGCAAACCGATGGATCTGCAGTTCAACGTACCCAACATGCTGATGAGCAAGGGTAACTTTTCCAGCGCTGCCATTTCGATTCGCGGCATTGGCAACCTTGCGATCGGTTCCGCCGCCGATAGTGGTACCGGCAACCACTTCGACGGCGTTTACCTGAACAACGGCAGAATTTTTGAAATGGAGTTTTACGATGCGGAGCGCATTGAGGTGCTGCGCGGACCCCAGGGCACACTGTATGGCCGCAACACTACTGCGGGCGTTGTTAATCTAATTACCCGCAAGCCGGAAGACGAGTTTGGCGGCAATATCATTGTGGAGGCGGGTAATTACGATTACACCCGGGTCAGAGGAGCCGTCAATCTTCCGCTGACCGATAATCTCGCACAGCGCTTCTCAATGCTCTATACCGAGCGCAACGGGTACGTTGAAAACCGCTTCAACGGTGACGATATTGATGGGCGCGATATGTACTCCCTGCGCTCGGGCACGCGGTGGTCCAATGAGGATACCGATGCTATTTTGACGGTTAACTACTTCAAGGAAGATTCGGATCGCCTGCGCGGCAGCAACCAAAGCTGCCTGCGCGATCCCGAGGGTATTATCGGTTGCCTGCCGACGGGCCTCGCTGACGATACCACCAATGCTGCCGCGACGGCTTCCGGATTCATGGTCAGCCAATTTATCGAGCCGATAACGGGGCTTTCTTTTCCGGATGATGATTTCATCAATTCGCCACGTTCCAGTGACCCTCGCGAGCAGTGGATGGATTACACGCCCGAGTACAAAATTGAAGATACCATTGTCGCTTTTGAAGTGAATCACGACTTCGGCGATCTGACGCTGACATCGCTTAGTGGCTATCATTCTTCGGACTACGATGCCTCCAATGACTACGACTTTAATGTTGCGTCTGAGCTCTGGCCAGTGGAGGTGACGATGCAGCGCGGGTCTGCCGGCCCCATCACAGTAGACCGACTCTACAATGTTGACCGTTCGCGAACCAAGCCTGAGCAGTGGAGCCAGGAGCTTCGCCTGGCCTCCGATTTTGACGACGATTGGAATTTTATGCTGGGCGGGTTCTATCTCACCTACGAAAGTAATGACAGTTATACGATCTATTCGTCAGCTGTTGAGCTCACGGGGGAGTTGCTCAATCTCGATCCCTCGCAACGGCTCTTCCAGAACGAGACCGAGCCCTACCAGCTCGACACCTATGCCGCATTTGGAGAGCTATACTGGCAGGCCGAAGAGGATATAGCGGTCACGTTTGGCCTGCGTTATACCCGAGAAGAAAAAAAGGCGAGCCAAAGAACGATCTATCTGGCCTTCCTCAGTGATCCGACTGCTGAAAATGGCGGATACAGCGATTTCGAGGGGAAGTGGGATGAGCCCACCGGCAAGATTAACGTCAGCTGGGATGCCGCCGATGATGTTATGGCATACGTCACACTCTCACGAAGTTACAAAAGCGGCGGCTTCAATCCGATCTCGGCAGAGTCGCCCTTGCTCGACCCCGCGCTTGGTGGAAGCCCCAATATTGCTGAGTTCGACCCGGAGTTTATTAACGCCCTGGAGCTTGGCCTGAAGAGCCGCCTGTTCTCTGATACCGTCCAGGCCAATGTGACGTATTTCTATTACGATTACGAGGGTTTGCAGATCGGCAAGATCACCAACCAGACATCGATCAATGAGAACAAGGATGCCACCATTCAGGGTTTCGAAGGGGAATTTATCTGGGTGCCGGATGATCGCTGGCGCCTCACCGCCAATATCGCTTGGCTGGACACTGAATTGGGCGATGGCGAGAGTGTCGATACCGCTAACATTAATTTGTTGGGCACTACCGAGAACATCATCTCGACTCCCTTCAGCAATCTGTATATTGGTCCCGGCTGCCCGACAGGCACTCCTACATGCGAGGGATTGCCGACGCAGCTGAAAGGTAATGAGCTCCCTAATTCGCCTGAGTACTCCATCAATGTTGGCGTCGGTTACACCTGGCCTCTGATGAATGGCATGGAGCTCGCTGCCAACACCAACTACTACTGGCAGGATGAGTTTTACACACGGATTTTCAACGCACCCAACGACAAGGTGGACAGCTGGGAGGTATGGAACGCGACGCTCACCTTGTTCAGCGCCGATAAAGCGTGGTTTGTGGGCATTTGGGGGATGAATCTCCTCAATGACGATTACATTACCGGACAGTCTCTGGGTGACCAGAACGTTGGTCTGGCGACCAACCAGTTCCTGCTGGAACCGCGCACTTATGGGGCAAGTGTCGGTTATAATTTCTAGTACCGGTTTTTGCCAACCAGAGTCCGCCGCTGCAGCGGTTGAATGCATAGCCTGCCAATATTCGTTCCGACGTTTTACATGGCCTGCACCTAAAGCATAATGAGGTCTCATGTTTCGATTGTTTTTTCCACCGGCAGGGCTGACCTCTGCTGATACAAGGCTGCTTCTGCTACTGGGGGCAGCTTTTTTTATCGGTAACTACGACCTGACCGTTCTCGGTTTGGCGTTGCCTGACGTACAGGCCAGTTTTAATATTTCTGAGGAAGACCTGGGGAAAGTTATCGCCGCCGCGCGGCTGGGCACCTTACCGGCTATATTCCTTGCATTGATGGCAGACCGCATCGGTCGGCGGCGATTGCTGATGGTTACCTTGTTCGGTCTTTCGATCGCCACCGGCCTCACAGGGTTTGCACGTACGACTGAAGAATTCATCGCCATCCAGTTTTGTGTGCGTGCTTTTGCCACGGCTGAGGAAATTATTGCCGTCATCTATGTACTGGAGATGCTGCCTGCACGGCATCGGGGTTGGGGTGTCGGTTTTCTGGCCGCGATGGGCGGGCTTGGTTCAGGTGCGGCATCGTTGCTCTACGGCCTGGTCGACTATCTGCCTGGAGGCTGGCGCGCGCTCTATTTGATTGCGGCGGTTCCGGTTCTCTATCTCGCTTGGCTGCGGAGGCTGTTACCCGAATCGGCGTTATTCGATCGCCATGCGGTAGACACCCCGCCTCCGACTTTCTGGCAGCCGATACAGGAAATCTGGCGCCATTACAGGCGCGAAATCACTGCCATTGCATTAATCTCCATGGCGTTCTGGTTCCAGATAGCGGCAACGCTGAGCTTCATGTCCAAATATCTGCAGGAGATTCATGACTTCGCGCCGCGGGACGTCAGCCTTCTGTATATCGTCGCGGGTTCTATCGCCATTTTGGGAAATACCCTGTCGGGCCGATTGTCCGATCATATAGGTCGGCGGCCAACGCTCGCGATGGCACTGATTCTCTACTGTGGCGCTACAATAACGTTCTACAACATTAGCGGATGGCTATTGCCGCTAGCCTGGATTGTCGCATTGTTTGGTTATTTTGCCGTAGAGGTGATGGTCAATGCACTGAGCGGGGAGCTTTTCCCTACCCGGTGCCGCTCTACAGCGTCTACGCTCCGCGCGATCTGCGCCATGTTTGCAGCGGTCACCGGTTTGGCGGTAGAGGGCGTCCTCTATACAGCACTGGGCACCCACGCTGCTGCACTGACGGTGCTGTGTCTGAGCTCGCTACTGGCAATACCGGTGGTGGTTTTACTGCTGCGAGAGACATCCGGCACCGAGCTTAGCTAGGAGACTATCGGGCTCAGGGTCGCGCCGCCTGGTGGCATCATCCTGAGTGCGACAGGCTGCAGGTGCTCCACTATCCTGTAGTAGGCTATAGCAGGATGAAGGAGTAGTGTATTGCCGCGTCGGTGCGTTGCCCCGGCTGCTAGAGAAACCGCTATGTCCAAACATACCGATGAGCTCCCGACTGCCAAAGTCAGGAATCATTATTCGTTTAAGAAGATCATGACCGGCTCCGACCTCTCGCGCCGGCGTCTACCGCTTATGTGCGCGACCAGTGAAAAACCCGGCCCAGGCGTCTGGTTGACGGCCTGCAGTCACGGTAATGAAGTGAGTGGCATCGTCGTGATTCAGGAGGTGTTCCGTCATATCCGAAGGCGCCTGAGCTGTGGTTCGGTGCATGCCTTCCCGTTGATGAATCCGCTCGGTTTTGAGTCGGGAATACGGCACATCACAATGAGTGGCGAAGACCTTAACCGCTCCTTTCCGGGGAATGCCAGTGGCTCTCTCGGTGAGCGTATTGCCCACACGATATTCGACACAATTGTTAGTACCGAGCCCGATCTGGTGGTGGATTTTCACAATGACTGGATCGAATCCATGCCGTATGTGCTGGTAGACCATGACCCAGGCAAGGCGCACAAACACGCGTATCAACAGTCTATCCATACCTCAAAACAGGCCGGACTGTGTGTGATTCTCGATGAGGAGGAGTTGCACCAGAGTCTGTCCTTCAATCTGCTCCTGCGCGACATACCGGCTGTCACCTTTGAGTTGGGTAAGCCAAACATTGTCAGTGAGTCCAATGTCACCTACGGCGTGGAGGCTATCTGGAACATCCTGGCCGATCTGGGCATGATCGCCGAGCGAGAGACACCGTTTCGCTATCCGCTGCCGGTGGGTTATGAGCACAATAAACCGCTGCGTTACGCAGATAAGCCCTATGGCGCGAAGTCGGGCGTCATACGATTTCTCGCGGCACCCGGTGATGTTGTCAAGAAAGGGCAGCCATTGGCCAAAGTTGTGAATGCTTTTGGACGTCGTCAGGAGACATTGACGGCGTTGCAGGACGGGATTGTGCTCGGTCACTCCGATTCATCGGTCGCTTTTCCCGGTGTTCCTGTCATGGCATTTGGAGTGGCTGAAAAGCCAGGCCAAGCACAAAGGGCACTTTCTTAAGCTGCAGGAAAGCACATAGGCGTCAAAGCTCTACTCAGTGTGGCGCCGGTCTTGCAGCGTATACGTTAGCTCCAGGCTCCGCCGAAAAGCCTATTTTGCCAAGTGCGGCTCACTCATCAAGAAACCGTTTGAGTTGTTGCTCAAAGCATTGGTTACGTTTCTCCAGAGCCTCCTTTTGCCGCAGTAAATCGATCACCATGGCCACCGCAACCCAGTCGATCTCCAGATCGTCGTGCAGTCGGACTGCCTTGCGCAGCCAGTGCACGCTGGTGGTATCGAACACCCAATCGACAACGCTCTGCCCGGCTACAGGCTGCGCGATACCGTGGTCAACGACCTCTACAATAAGCTGTTGGCTCAGCCCCTCGCACTGGCACAGCTCATGCAGTGAAATGCTTAGTACAAGTTCTGTCATCGCTCATTACCCCACTCTGATCTTGGATCAAACTGCGCTTCTTCCGACAACGACTGCCACAATGCTTTAGTTTCGTCGTTTGCAGTAGGCGGGATAACGATCTTCAGTAAGGCAAACAGATCTCCCTGCCCGGTTTTACTCGCTAATCCTTTGCCCTTGATGCGCAACCGCTGACCCGATTGGCTGTTGGCAGCCACCGTCAGGTTGATCTTGCCGGACAGTGTTGGAATGGTCACTTTCGCGCCCAGTGCAGCCTCCCAGGGTGCCAGGGGGACTGTGATAACCAGGTTGTGGGCCTCTACATCAAATAGGGGATGTGGCACTAATCGAATATGCAAGTAGAGGTCGCCACTCGGTGCATCACCCTGACCGGCACCACCCTGTCCCTTCAGGCGAATCCGCTCGCCATCCTGCACGCCAACCGGAATTTTCACATTCAGGCTCTTTTTTACGTCTTTGGGCCGGCCATTCTCCACCACGCGAATGATGTACTCGACTCGCTTGGACGCTGCCGATATGGACTCTTCCAGAAACACAGGCAATTCAATTTCTGCATCCTGACCCCTGCGGCCAGGGCGCTGAGAGCGCGATTCGCCACCACCGCCACTGAATATAGAATTGAAAAAGTCAGAGAAATCACCCTGGGAATGCTCGCCGCCTGCACCGCCGAAGCCACTGCGGCTTTGCCAGCCCGGTGGCGGTTCAAAGCTGCCCCCAGCGCGATCGCGGTACTGCCGTAACTCGTTGTACTCGGCTCGTTTTCCAGCATCCTTCAATACTTCATACGCTTCGGCAACCTCCTTAAACTTATCCTCCGCACCGGCGTCCGCGTTCATGTCGGGGTGATATTTTCGTGCCAGCTTGCGGTAGGCTGTCTTGATGTCCTTGGCTTCGGCATCAGGCTGCACGCCGAGAACTTGATAGTAGTCTTTAAAATCCATAGAACTGTCCGAAGAATGGCGTGAACTGCATTATGCATTGTGCTTGGCTTCATTGTAGCTATCCCCCCGGCACGTCCTGGCTTGCTCGGCATCAGCATAGCCCTGTTATGATATACAGGTATAGTCGGCTAAACTCAGGCTAGAGTGAGTAGAGGTCTTTATGGTCTGTGTCATGCAGGCCCATTGCTATCGACCCGCCTGTTGCCGCGGTTTCGCCGCCCAGGCCATTATAATAATCGCGAGAATCTGTCTTTATGACTGAAAAATGTCCTTTCCAGTTCGATTTGATGAATCCCATGACGCACCACGAGAAACTGCCTTTCGAGGCGTTTGCGACGCTCAGGCAGCAGTGCCCCGTGTCCTATCAAAGCGGTGCGCCCGAGTATGGAGGTGATTTCTGGGCGATCACCCGGCGCGAAGACCTGGATTTTGTTTCCAAAAATCCTGACAAGTTCTCCTCCAGTGCCAATCTCGCGCATCCGCAGCCGGGCGGTGCGGACCCCGAGTCAATGGACATCATGCGGCAGCTGATCATCAACATGGACCCACCCAATCACGTCAAGTACAGGCGGGTCGTTCGCAATGCGTTTACGAGTAAGGCGGTAGATGCGTTGGAGCCTCTTATGCGTGAGTTTGCCAGGAGTATCGTTGACAAAGTCGCGCCCAAAGGCGAATGCGAATTTGTCTCGGAGGTGTCTGCAGAGATGCCGCTGTTTGTGATCTGTGCTCTGATGGAAATGCCAGCAGAGAAACGCCAGATCTTCGCCCGTCTCGTGGATACTATGATCGGCATGGACGATCCTGAGCTGGATGTGTCGCCGGAAGATGGACAGCTCGCCGCAGCCCGGATTTTTGAGATTGCGATGCAGCTGGCCGCGAATCACACAACGAACCCGCAGGGCGGTACGATTATCCACGCCCTACTCCATGGCGTCGTCGAAGGTGAAACGCTGGATGAATTCGAGTTCTGTACGTTTTTTCTGATCTTGATTGCCGGTGCAGTTGAAACAACACGAACGGCCACTAGCCAGGGAATGCGCCTGTTGATGGAGCACCCTGAACAACATCAAATGCTGATCGATGATCCGTCTTTGATTCCGGACGCTGTGGAGGAAATTTTGCGCTTTTATCCGCCGTTCATCCATATGCAGCGCACTGCCGTTGAGGATATCACGCTCAACGGTATGGAGATCAGGAAGGGCGATCTCGTCAAATTATTTTACCCGTCGATTAATCATGACCCAGAGCTATTCGGTGGTGATGCGGAGGTATTTGATGTGAAGCGCGCACAGCGGATGCCTGACTTGAAGAACCAGCACCGCACATTCGGTGTGGGACAACACTTCTGTATTGGCTCACATCTGGCCCGCAAGGAACTGTGTATTATGTTTGAAGAGATTGTACCCCGTTTGCGCAACCCTCGGCTGCTGGGTGCCCCACACAATCTTGTGTCCAATTTCATTCCCGGCATCAAGAGCATGAATATTACGTTTGACCCTGAGTGTTAGTGACAAGGGCGAGCGCCAAACCCTATAACAAGAGAGGCAAAGCGTATGTTGCAAAAGTTTATCTGGTGGACGGGACTGTCTGACTTTCTGGTCGGCGCAGGCACTTGGGCTGGCGCGATGGGTATTGCTATGGCGGCAGAGCCTGTTGCGGGGCAATTTGTACCATTGATTACTCTGGGTACCTTCCTGATGATGGCGGCCGCGCTGCTCATGTGGGCCTCGCACGATATGGCGAATCGGGCGCCGGTGTTTTTCTGGCAGGGTCTGGTGCGCTTATCGGCCGTGGCGGCTGTGATATACGCAGTGCCTAATCAGCTCTCCGCAACATGGGAATACGCGCTATTGGCGATTGATGGGCCAATTGGTCTGGTCTATGTCTTTGGCGCGATGACGGTGACAGGCTGCTCATTCGTGCAACTTCTCGGTTGCAAAACGACGCCGCAATAGCGCTCTCAGGTCCACCCTTTGCGTTTAAAGTACAGAAACAGGGTCGTCGACGTAGCGATGAATACAACCCAGATCGCGGGGTAGCCCCATGACCACTTCAGTTCAGGCATGTCTTCAAAATTCATCCCGTAGATACCGGTGATGAATGTCAGTGGGATAAACACGGATGAGAACACCGTGAGTACTTTCATAACCTCATTCAGCTTGCTACTGATGCTGGAAAGATAGATCTCAAGCAGGCTGGAAAGGATATCCCGATGAGTTTCTATAGATTCCATGATGCGCAGCACATGGTCGTGTACATCCCGGAGATAAATTTGCGTATTTGGATCAATCAGTTCCGATTCACTGCGTAGGAGTCCGGCCGTCAAATCCCGGATAGGAGAGATGTGACGACGCATTCGTATCACTTCGAGCTTTATTTCATGAATTTTCTCCAGTAGTAGCGGCGTTGGATTGGCAAATATTTCATCTTCCAGAGAGACCAGGGTCTCTTCAAGTTCATCCATTATGTCGAAGTTGAGGTCGACGATGGTATCGAGTACCGCATACATGAGGTAGTCCGAACCCGCACTTCTGAGGCGCCCCCGGCTATTTTCCAGGCGCCTGAGAACTGGCACCAGGAGGTCGTCGGCTTTCTCCTTGAAGGTAAAGATAAAGTTCTCCAGGACCAGTAAGCTGACCTGCTCATTCATGACAACGAAACCGCCTTCTTCTGACATCAGGCTTTTCAGCACTACGAAGAGGTATTCATCATGGTCCTCCATCTTTGGCCGCTGATGCGTGTTGAGGATGTCCTCCAAAACCAGCGCATGAATATTGAAATGCTCCCCGATCGACTCGACGATGGATGAGTCCGTCAGTCCTTCGATAATCACCCAGGTGACAGAGTCCTTAAGGCGATACGGCATGATGTCCTCCAGCGCATCCAGCGGGCGTTCTTCATAGTGTGCAGCGCTATAGTCGACCAGCGTCATTCGTGTATCGGAATGATGGATATTGCCCACATGAACCAGCGCTCCTGGACCGAGACCCTTTTTTTCAGATGCGTACTTAAAAGATGTCGCCATAACCACAGAATCACTCCGTAATGCATTTATCGAATTAGCGCTTCCGAAGTATATACACAGGCAGCGCCAGATAGGAGCTTGTCACCTTGTCCGGCGCTGTTGCTGAACGTGTCGATGACAACAACGGCTAGACGGATGCGTACGACGCCCGTTACCGCGCTGGGTTATGCGGTGAGTATATGGGTGCACTTGCTAATTAATACCTAATGGAAAAGCGTGATTAATCAGCTACACTGAAAGCAGGTGTGCAGTATGCGGAGCATGACATTAACCAGAACCGTAAGGAGAGAGTAATAATGGCTATCACTAAAGCAAAAGCCACTCGTAAACGTCCAGTGAAGAGAAAAGCCGTCGCCAGCAAATCTGCTGCCTCGAATCTGGGAAAGTACATGGATGAAATCAAGATTGGAAACTATTCCTGGGATGACGTCCTGCAGAGCACTGGCAAAAATATGGATGCGGTGGCCGAGGCGAATCGCGCCATCATTGACGGATATTCTGATATTGCCAAACGTCAGTACGAGATGCTCAGGGGTTTGTTGGCGGAACTGCGTAAAGTCCGCGGTGATCGTGACGCGGTAGTGAAGGAGCTGAAAAAGGTGATTGAGCGCGCGAAGAAAGACGCGCAAATGCTCCAGAAAATGGCAAGCAGGACTAATACCAAAGCCCAAAAGATCGTAAAGAAACGAGCGGACGCTAATCTCAAGGCATGGAAGTTGCTGGTGGTAGAAGCTAAAAAATCGGTGAGCGAAGGCATTTCGATGATCGAGAAGGCGGCGACGCCTAAGAAGGCTCCAGCCAAGAAGAAGGCTCCAGCCAAGAAGAAGGCTCCAGCCAAGAAGAAGGCTCCAGCCAAGAAGAAGGCTCCAGCCAAGAAGAAGGCTCCAGCCAAGAA
>JBDNIE010000228.1:0-6829 GCA_041688425.1 Halioglobus sp.
CAGATCGGTGCCAAACCGAGTGGAGGTTTTCGGGACACGCCGTAAAGACGCCCCCATAAAAAGAGGCAGAATCTCCCTGTAGGCTCGCCCCGCGGATGGCCGCCCCGCGGATGGCCGCCCCGCGGATGGCCGCCCCGCGGATGGCCGCCCCGCGGATGGCCGCCCCACCCTCAATGGCCTCAGGCGATGCCCGCAGTGTCACTCTGGGTTTTCTGCTTACCGCGTCATTGGTTTTTTTCTCGCAGGGAGCCAATGCCCTGATCAAGCCAGTGACGGTTTTATGGCTGGTGTCGCTGCCATTAATGGATATGCATCGCGACGATGCTGCGCCGTTACAGGCGCGGTCACAGTCTGGCAGAAGCAAACCGTTGCCACTGTTATAACATCCTGACGGATCGCGGCCTCGGCAAAAGGCACGTGCTGGCGATGTTATTCTGACGTTGCCCATGCCGATGCTCAGGGATCACGCTTTGGTGGAAACCACATTGCTGTAAAGTGTGACGCAGTTTCCACTATTTTTTATGGTCATTAGTGACGCCATGCTAATCTAAAAAACGATAAGTAGCCTGTCAGAAATCGGGTGTCTTTAATTAAATCCTTTGAGTCTTGAGCAGGTATGACTCCGGTGTTGTGAGTCGGCCTGCTATCTTACGGAGCGCCGGGTGGACGAGAATTTTCTTTGTGAACGCTTTTGCGATATTTGGCAGCGCTGTGCTGGCAAGAGCGCCGACGCGGTATGGCAGAAATTGCGAGCGCATTATCAGGAGCCCCAGCGGCATTATCATACGTTGGCGCATATAACCCATTGCCTGAGAGAACTGGATATTGCCAAAGTACATATCGATGAGTTCGACGCCACTGAAATTGCGATTTGGTTCCACGATATAATCTACCACTATGGCGCCAGAGACAACGAGATACTCAGCGCTGCCTATTTTCGCGACATTGTCGGTGCATCCATGCCGGCGCAGTTTGTGGAGCGGGTCTGTAAATTCATCCTGGCCACACAGCATACAGGGGCGGCGGGCGACGCGGGTACCGCGTTTTTGGTGGACATAGATCTGTCGGGTTTTGGTCGCCCTTGGGAAGGCTATGTGACTGATTCAAATGCACTGCGGTGCGAGGCGAATGAGGTGACGGATGAGCGCTATTACGACGGGAAACTTCGTTTCCTCGGCGAGTTGCAGCGCTGGCCTAGTTTGTACCAATCAGCGTTTTTCAGAGACCGACTGGAAGTGAATGCGCAGGCGAACATCGCCCGCTATACTGCCGATTTACGCGAACAGGGCTTTGGCGAGCACGCTACTTTTCAAGCTTTGTGAGGAGGCTATGAACGTGATCCATCGGGGTTGCAGATTTCATATCCGGTAGTTCGTCTGCGTTGAGAAATACGCCATCGCAGTGGGGGGTAGCTATTGAGAGCGATATGCGCCTTGGCGGCATCGTTAATGGATTTCATGATAGAGATATTTAGCGAGTCGCGACGAGATGGCATTTGCGGGTATGCCAGCGACAAGTGAGTAAGGTTCGGTAGATTCGTCACGACTGAGCCGGCTCCCACTACTGTAGCCGTCTGTGCCCTGGTCGCGCGCAAGTACGATAGCGCTGAGCAGGCTATGCCCGGTACTTATTTCTCCGAGGCCGCCAGAGCCCGGCACGCCACGAATAAAAGGGCTGCGCAATGACGCTTCCACTGCATCAGTGTGGCTGCTTGATATGGGGGCGATAGGTTCAATGTAATTCTTTGCTCACCGCAAGAGTGCCGGTTTAGCGTCCGACACAACTGTAGGTAAAACCGTGCGCCTGCATCAGGTCATTCTCATAAACGTTTCTGAGATCGACGAACACAGCGCCGCGCATCAGTGATTTCAGTTTGCCCAGATCAAGTCCGCGATACTGGTTCCATTCGGTCATCAGTACAACAGCGTCAGCGTCTTTTACAGCGTCTTCGATATGATCACAATACGCTATGGTATCTCCCAGCTCTTTTCGCGCCTCTTTCATACCCTCAGGATCATGGGCCTTTATACGGGCACCTTTTTCCAGTAGAGCAGGGAGAATGGTCAGTGAGGGTGCGTCGCGCATATCATCGGTTTCGGGTTTGAAGGTGAGTCCTAGCACGGCGATGGATTTATCTGCCACGCTGCCGCCCAATGCCGCTTCGATCTTTGTCACCATCCGGAACTTCTGCGCTATGTTCACCTCCACCACCGCCTCCACAATGCGGCTTGAGGTGCCTGCCTCCTGTGCCATACGAATCATCGCCAGCGTGTCTTTGGGAAAGCACGATCCACCATAACCGGGGCCAACGTGCAGAAACTTTTTGCCAATCCGGCCGTCCAGCCCCATCCCTTTGGCCACGGCGTGCACATCGGCGCCCGTTTTTTCGCACAGTTCAGAGATCTCATTGATAAAGCTGATCTTGGTGGCGAGAAACGCGTTGGCGGCGTATTTGGTGAGTTCGGCGCTTTCCAGGTCGGTGACCAGGATCGGCGCCTCAATCAGGTTGAGCGGGCGATACAGTTCACGTAACCGCGCTTCGGCGCGCTCGCTCTCTACGCCCAGCACAACGCGATCAGGGCGCATGAAATCATTGATAGCAGAACCCTCACGCAAAAATTCCGGGTTGGACGCGACATCGAAGTCGGCCTTGGGGTTGGCTTCTAGTATCACGCGCTGCACTTCCCGCGCGGTGCCTACCGGCACCGTGGATTTGTCCACGATCACGGTATAGCCCTTGAGGTGAGCGGCGATTTGCGTGGCTGCAGCATAGACGTACTTCAGGTCGGCGTGACCATCCCCGCGCCGTGCCGGTGTGCCCACAGCGATGAACACAAGGTCTGCTGCGCCGACTGCATCCTCAAACTCGGTAGAGAACTGTAATCGCCGTGCCTGTACATTGCGTTGCACCAGATCTTCAAGGCCCGGTTCATAGATCGGCATCTTGCCATTCTGCAGCGCTTTGACCTTTCCTGCGTCTACATCCAGGCAGATCACATTGGCGCCAAATTCTGCAAAACAGGCCCCGGATACCAGCCCAACGTAGCCGGCCCCGATCATTACAACGTTCATAGTTGTTCCTTATGCATGTGCTGCAAATACCATGCAATGAAATTATTGATGCCTTCCTGCACCGGTGTTTCTGGCTGGTAATCGACAGCTTCAATCAGGTCCTCGATATCCGCATAGGTGGCAGCGACATCGCCCGGCTGCATCGGCAGGAGCTCCTGCACTGCAGTGAGCCCCAGCGCCTTTTCGATGGCCGCGATGAAGTCTGTCAAACGTACAGGCTGACTGTTACCGATATTGTACAAGCGGTAGGGCGCACTGCTGGTGCCCGGGTCCGGATAGTCGCCATCCCAGTCGGGATTGATGGTAGCCGGGCTGTCAGTGACGCGGATAATGCCTTCCACAATATCGTCGATGTAAGTGAAATCACGCTGCATATCGCCATTGTTAAACACTTTGATAGGCTCGCCTGCGAGTATCGCTTTGGTAAACAGGAACAGCGCCATATCGGGACGACCCCAGGGGCCGTACACGGTAAAGAATCGCAAACCCGTTGTCGGAATCCCGAAGAGATGGGAGTAGGTGTGGGCCATTAACTCATTGGCCTTCTTGGTCGCCGCATACAGCGATATCGGATGATCCACGTTGTCGTGCACCGAAAAGGGCATCGCACTGTTCATGCCATAGACTGAACTACTGCTGGCGTAGACCAGATGGCCAATTTTATGGTGTCGACAGCATTCCAGTATGTTGGTGAAGCCCACAATATTGCTGTCGATATAGCTGTGTGGATTTTCCAGCGAGTAGCGAACGCCGGCCTGCGCGGCAAGATTGATCACGGCGTCGAAGTGGTTCTCATCAAACAGCGCTTCCATAGCGGCGCGGTTTTGGAGATCGGCGCGCAGGAAACTGAACCGGGGTCGTTTCTTTAGCCTGTCCAGGCGTGCTTCTTTCAGGCTGACATCATAGTAATCATTGAGATTGTCCAGGCCCGTGACAGAGTCGCCGCGCGCTAGCAATTTTTCGCTGACATGATAGCCAATAAAGCCGGCGGCGCCGGTGACGAGTATATGCATGAAAAACAGTCTGCTTCGCTGTACTGGAGTCGCATGATAAAGCGTTTTGTGGGCGATTGCATTGAATCGAGATCGGGGCTTCTACCCTCTTGCAATCGGTTATACTCTCGGCTGCACGGTGTGCTGAATAACAAAGGGAGGGGCTTATATGGCCGGCACGGTACTGGTGACGGGTGGCGCCGGTTACATTGGCAGCCACGCCTGTGTTGCATTGATCGAAGCCGGTTACCAGGCGGTGGTGCTGGATAATCTTTGCAATAGCAGCGTGATCGCACTACAACGAGTACAGGAGATTTGCGGTAGATCGCCAATCTTCAGGCAGGGTGATATCAGGGATAGCAACTGTCTCGATAAGATTTTTGCTGAGCAGCACATAGATTCAGTACTGCATTTCGCCGGCCTCAAGGCGGTGGGTCAGTCGGTTGAGCAACCGCTTGAGTATTACGACAATAACGTCACGGGTTCTCTTGTGCTGCTGGCCGCCATGCAGCGTGCCGGTGTTCAAAATTTGGTGTTTTCCTCTTCAGCGACGGTGTATGGCGACCCTGTCTCCGTGCCGATTCGCGAAGACTTCGCCCTTGGCCCCACCAACCCCTACGGTCGCACCAAACTGATGGTAGAGGATATTCTCGCGGACTGGCATGCGGCGAATCCCGAGTGGAGTATTGGTCGGTTGCGCTATTTCAATCCGGTAGGTGCGCACCCCAGCGGTCGAATCGGAGAGGCCCCGCAGGGATGCCCCAACAACCTGATGCCCTTTGTGGCGCAGGTTGCAGTGGGTAAACGCGAGAAATTGTTTGTCTTTGGCAATGACTATGCCACTACCGATGGCACCGGCGTGCGCGACTATATCCATGTCATGGATCTGGTGGAAGGGCATGTCGTTGCGCTGGATTATATTCACCGCGAGCGCGGGCTTCATACCATTAATCTGGGTACCGGGAATGGCGTATCGGTATTGCAGATGGTGAGCGCTTTCGAGCGAGTGAGCGGTCGCTCTGTGCCCTATGAGATCGTCGATCGCCGCCCTGGTGATATTGCCACTTGTTGGGCTGACCCCGGCCTGGCCAGGGAGATGCTGCAGTGGGGGGCTTCCCGTAGCCTGACACAAATGTGCGAGGACGCCTGGCGCTGGCAATCGGGCAATCCCGAGGGGTATGCCTGAGTTCCCGGCACCTGACACCCATGTTCCTGATGTTGATACTCTGTAATGAAACGAATGGCACTCGATCGGGTCAGGCAGAGCGCTGCGAGGGTGTCGGATGATCACGTTTACGCTGGCCAAGCTGGCGTCACTGTTAGTGTATCCCCTCAGCCTGAGCTTGCTGCTGTGTGTGGTGGGCCTCGCTATTTCACGAGTATGGCCCCGAATCAGTTTCTCTATCGTGCTGGTGGCCGTTGGCTGGCTGTATTTGTGCTCCACGGCCCTGTTCGCAAATTTTCTCACCGGTACGCTGGAGGGCGAATTTGCGCCAAGGGCAATGTCCGTCGTCGAGGAGGCGGACGCCATTGTCTTGCTTGGCGGTGCCATGCGCGGCGACACTTATCTGGGTGCACTGCCCGATCTCAACCACCACGCCGATCGATTGGTACATGCGGTCGCTCTGTATAAGGCCGGTAAAGCACCGGTGATACTGGTGACCGGGGGCGGTGTCGAGGGAGCGCGAACGGAAGCGCAGCAGATGCGCGACTTGCTGGGTGTCATGGGCGTTCCGGCCGAGGACATCCTGTTGGAGCGGGCCAGCCGCAACACGCACGACAATGCAGTCAATTCAGCACAATTGCTCAGGGCTAAAGGCATGAAACGCATACTGCTGGTGACGTCCGCCTACCACATGCGGCGCTCACTCGCGCTGTTTGCAGTCCAGGGGATGGATGTGACCCCGGCGCCAACGGATTACCAGCGGCTGATGACCCCCAGTCTTTTACCCAGCTGGCTGCCCGCTGTGAGCAATCTTTATCAGTCCACTGAGGCGCTGCACGAAATGGTAGGGTACTGGGTGTACCGTCGGCAGGGCTGGCTTTGACAAAGTAGCAGCATGGCCTAAGTAAAAAGGGTGCTCCCATCGTCCCTGATGAGAACACCAAGTGGTCGATTGATAGCGCGGGCAAAGATGGCCGGAAAGACGCTCGCCGCGGTAGCCGACCAAACTCAGGGATAATGCTGCGTCTTGTACTCGCTATAACTCATGCCCGTCCAGCGACGAAAAGCGCGGTAGAAGCTGTTGACCTCCAGATAGCCCAATTCATCCGCCAGACACTTGCCGGGACGCCACAGGGTGCGCAGCACCTGCTCGCAGCGATATTGCCGCGCTCTATCCAGCAGGAACTGGTAGCACGTATGGTCTGCGCGCAGACGCCGCCTGAGCGTGGTACTGCTCATGCCCAGCGATTCTGCGACTGAATCTGCGCGCAGCCTGGCGAGGTCGCCACCGAGCAGGATTTGCAAGACACGATCTGTGGTGCGAGAGAGTGCGAGGTAGCCGGCTTTTTCCGGAGGCGGGATAGTGTCATCCCAGTCGTTGTTCGATAGCAGTGATTGATCCATAGCCATAACATCCTTGTTGTGGTTTCAAGACGGGTTTTTTGCCGTGGGCCGGTTGTTGCACAGGAGGCACAAAGTTGCTTCTCGGCCGACGCATACTTTAAAACTAGCACAAGTTCGCGAATAGGAAAGCGAAGCTGTCAACTTGGGCAGATTTGGTTGATTCGCAGCTTGTAGAGTGCATGCTCTGCAGCTCTGC
>JBDNIE010000229.1:0-11580 GCA_041688425.1 Halioglobus sp.
AATCAATAGGTAATCAATAGGTAATCAAGCAGACGACGCGACAAAAACAGCTGTTCTTTTACCCATCATTCCTTTCACCCGTAACCCCGACCTAGTATCATCACGTCTCTTTTTCGCCGCCACTTTTATACGACATCCAATGCTGCAGATCGGACCTTACAGACTGCCCAATCATGTCGCGCTTGCCCCTATGGCGGGCGTTTCTGACCTGCCATTTCGTCGGCTGTGTTCTGAGCTTGGCGCCGGTCTGGTGGTGTCGGAGATGATCAGTTGCAATCCACGCTTACGCGATTCGCAAAAGACCCAATGGCGCAGCCAGCACGATAGTGAAATTGCCCCGCGCTCAGTGCAAATAGCCGGCAGCGACCCAATGGAAATGGCCGCAGCAGCCCGCTACAACGTCGCGCGCGGGGCGCAAATCATCGATATCAATATGGGCTGCCCGGCCAAAAAGGTCTGCCGCAAAGCGGCCGGCTCCGCACTGCTGGCTGATGAGGCTTTGGTGAAATCCATTCTGAACGCAGTGGTAGGCGCAGTTGACGTGCCCGTCACACTTAAAATCCGCACAGGCACTGCGCCGGATCGCCGCAACGGTACCACCATCGCCCGCATCGCCGAGGATTGCGGTATTGCTGCGCTGGCAGTGCATGGCCGCACCCGCGCTTGCGCATTTACCGGGCATGTGGAGTACGACACTATCAGTGAGGTCGTCGCCTGCACCGACTTCCCGGTCTTTGCCAACGGTGATATTGACTCGCCGCAGAAAGCCGCCGCCGTCATCGCCCATACCGGTGCGGCCGGAGTGATGATAGGCAGGGCCGCCCAGGGCAAGCCGTGGCTATGCGGGCAAATCGCAACCTACCTTGCAACTGGGGAGTTATCTGCGCCACCCTCGTTCGACCGACAGCTCAGCATTCTGTTACGCCACGTCACCGAGCTGCACCAGTTTTACGGCGACTTCATGGGCGCGCGCATCGCGCGCAAGCACGTGAGCTGGTATTTGAGCAGCAGAAATGACGCCATTAAACAGCGCAAATTATTTAATCGACTTGCATATCCCCAAGAGCAGCTACACTTCGTAGAACAGCTGTCTGAAATCGAATTCGATAAGGAACTCGCCGCATGATCAGGGCCGAACGCCTACACGCTAACACCGCGGACGATTTACCGGGCGCCAGCCATACAAGTGCTCCGATTACACCAACAGCTAGCAGTCTGCGCGAGGCCGTGACGACCGCCGTTCGCACCTACCTGGATGAACTGGGCGGCCAGCTGTCCAGCGATGTGTATCAGATGGTGCTAGCGGAAATAGAGGCGCCCCTGCTGGCAGAAATTATGGACTACACACGTAACAACCAGACCAAAGCATCGATCATGCTGGGACTCAATCGAGGCACGCTGCGCAAGAAACTCAAGCAGTACAACCTGATCACTGAACGGGATTAAGAAGGACTGCGCTATGAGTGAACACAATCTAGTTAAGGTTAATCGGGCCCTGATCAGCGTCTCTGACAAATCCGGGATCGTCAAGTTTGCCCGCACCCTGCGAAAGCTCGGCGTTGAACTACTCTCCACCGGCGGCACCTATCGGCTGCTGCAAGAGTCGGGGCTGGACGTCACAGAAGTGGCGGACTACACCGGCTTTCCAGAGATGATGGATGGCCGTGTAAAGACCCTGCATCCGAAGGTGCATGGCGGCATCCTCGGCCGCAGGGGCCAGGATGACAGCGTGATGGCAGAGCACGGCATTGCGCCCATCGACATGGTGGTTGTGAACCTCTACCCCTTCGCCGCAACCGTCGCCAACCCCGCGTGCACACTCGAAGACGCCGTCGAGAACATCGACATCGGAGGGCCCACCATGGTGCGCGCTGCAGCCAAGAACCACCGCTTCGTCAACATTGTGGTTAACGCTGCTGATTACGGCAGTATCCTGAATGAGATGCAGGCCAACGGCGGCTGTACCTCGATGGCCACCCGGTTTGACCTCGCCATCAAAGCGTACGAGCATACTGCCGCCTACGACGGCGCGATCGCCAACTATTTTGGCAAACAGGTACCCGGCGGCTCCGAGGATTTTCCACGTACATTCAACACACAATTTACTAAGGCACAGGAGATGCGCTACGGCGAGAACCCCCATCAGAAGGCGGCGTTCTATGTAGAGGCGTATCCCGCTGAGGCCTGCATTGCCACCGCTCGCCAGATTCAGGGCAAGGAATTGTCTTATAACAATGTGGCCGATACCGACGCTGCGCTGGAGTGTGTAAAGAACTTCCAGCAACCGGCCTGTGTGATCGTCAAACACGCCAACCCCTGCGGCGTCGCCGTCGCCGACACCATTGGCAAAGCCTACGACCTGGCCTTCGCCACCGATACAGAATCTGCGTTTGGCGGCATCATCGCCTTTAACCGTGAACTGGACGCGGCGACAGCGACAAGCATCGTTGACCGCCAGTTCGTAGAAGTGATTATTGCGCCCAGCGTTAGCGCAGAGGCAGCCGCAGTGGTGGCCGACAAGAAAAACGTGCGACTGCTGGTCTGTGGCGAGTGGAGCAATTCTAGCGCCGCGTTGAACCGCACTCCAGGCCGCACTCTGGACTACAAGCGCGTCAATGGCGGCCTGTTGGTGCAGGATCGGGATCTGGGTATGATTGCACGCGATAATTTGCGTGTCGTCAGCGAACTGCAGCCCACCGAGCAGCAATGGCAGGACCTGTTGTTCGCCTGGAAAGTGGCGAAATTTGTCAAATCCAACGCTATCGTCTACGCCGCAAATGGGCAAACCGTGGGTGTCGGCGCCGGACAAATGAGCCGTATCAACTCCGCCCGCATCGCCGCGATCAAAGCCGAGCATGCCGGTCTTGCCGTGCAGGGTTCCGTGATGGCATCTGATGCCTTCTTCCCCTTTCGCGACGGCATCGACAATGCAGGGGCATCCGGCATCGCCGCCGTCATCCAGCCGGGAGGCTCCATCCGCGACGACGAGGTGATCGCCGCCGCAGACGAACATGGCATGGCCATGGTATTTACCGGCATGCGCCACTTCAGACACTAGGAAACCAGCATGAATGTTCTGGTCATCGGCAGCGGCGGGCGCGAGCACGCACTGGCATGGAAAGCTGCGCAGTCTGCGCATGTAGAGACCGTTTACGTCGCACCCGGCAATGCCGGCACCGCGCAGGAACCCGGCCTCAGCAACGTCGCTATCGACGCCATGGATTTTCCAGCGCTGGCAACCTTCGCTGCACAAAACGGCGTGGGGTTGACCATCGTCGGCCCTGAAACACCACTAGTAGAAGGCATCGTCGACTATTTTCAGTGTCGTGGCCTGCGCTGCTTCGGTCCGACCAAAGGAGCCGCTCAGCTGGAGGGTTCCAAGGCTTTCACCAAGGACTTTTTGGCGCGACACAATATCCCCAGCGGCGCTTACGCTACCTTTACTGAGCTGGAACCGGCGCTGGTCTACCTGCGCAAACACAGCGCACCTATTGTCGTAAAGGCAGACGGGCTGGCTGCGGGTAAGGGCGTGATCGTGGCAGAGACTCTGGCGCAGGCAGAAGAAGCCGTCACTGACATGTTATCCGGCAATGCCTTCGGCGCAGCCGGCTGTCGTGTAGTGATTGAAGAATTTCTCCCCGGAGAAGAAGCCAGCTTCATCGTTCTGGTGGACGGCAAACACGTGCTCGCCATGGCCACCAGCCAGGATCACAAGCGCATCGGTGAGGGCGACACAGGACCCAATACCGGCGGCATGGGCGCCTACTCGCCGGCCCCGGTCGTTGATGCCCTGGTGCACCAGCGCATTATGGAGCAGGTCATTTTGCCCACCGTTGCGGGCATGGCCAGCGAAGGCAATGACTACACCGGCTTCCTCTACGCCGGCCTGATGATTGACGGGCAGGGCCAACCGCGGGTCATCGAGTACAACTGCCGCTTCGGCGACCCGGAAACCCAACCCATTATGATGCGCCTGCAGTCCGATTTGGTGAGCCTGTGCGAGAGCGCACTCGATGGCAATCTGGATAGCACCGAAGCGCAGTGGGATGAGCGCTGCGCCATCGGCGTGGTGCTCGCCGCCGGAGGCTACCCGGAGGATTATGCCAAGGGCACACCCATTCGCGGGCTGGAGGCAGAACAGGCAGAGGGCATCAAGATTTTTCATGCCGGCACCACCAACGCCGCCGATGACATCGTCACCAGCGGCGGCCGCGTGCTGTGCGTGACCGCGCTGGGGCATGACATTGCAACAGCGCAGCGCGCCTGCTACGAAGCCGCCGACAAGATCAGCTGGGACGGAATGACTCTGCGCCGCGACATTGGTTGGCGAGCGATAGAACGCTATAGTTAGACTAATTATTGTCACAACACGCACCTTTGCAGGAGCACAACATGCAGAAGCGCCGCCTTTCTCTGCTGGACAAATTCATTAGCGAAGCCGATTCGGTGATGAAAACCATCACCAACCGCGGCCATCACGCCAGCCGCCCCTCACCCGCCACCGGGCATACAGATACCGCACTCTCGACGTCCAAACGCAAACACATTGCCGGACTGATGCGCATCAATCACACCGGAGAAGTCTGCGCGCAGGCGCTCTATCAGGGCCAGGCACTGACCGCCAAACTGCCCACTGTCCGTCAGGACATGAAAGATGCGGCGCAGGAAGAAATCGATCACTTGGTGTGGTGCGAGGAACGCCTGCGCGAATTAGACAGCCACACCAGCTACCTGAACCCGGCGTGGTACGGCATGTCATTTGTCCTCGGTGCTATCGCCGGCGCCATCAGTGACAAGGTCAGCCTGGGTTTTGTGGCTGCCACTGAAGAGCAGGTCTGCGATCACTTGCGCAGCCATCTCAAACAGCTTCCGGACGAGGACCGCAAGTCACAGTTGATACTCCAGCAGATGCTGGTCGACGAACAACGCCACGGTGAAAAAGCACTGCTGGCAGGCGGGGCTGACTTTCCTCTGGCGGCGAAAGAAGCCATGACCTCGGTGTCGCGGTTTATGACGCGCACCAGTTACAAGATTTGATATTTGTCCTGGGATATTCTCGATCAGAACCCTAATCCTGGAAAATCGGAGTGGGGCCCGGCCTCGATAGTGCGGGGGGCCTGAGAGCTCAGAGGGCTGAGTGAACAGGTTATGCCGCCAGCTCGCCTCCAAACGCCTGAACCTCGGCCATATCTCCATCCACCAGTCACCCGTTTCCTGTGTCTTTACGGAAACGCAGAAGACTACAGTGTAGGATTAAACTCTACGATCTCATAGCTGTGCGTCATCTCGACGCCCGCGGCGCCGAGCATGATAGAAGCAGAGCAGTACTTTTCGGCAGAGAGTTCTACAGCGCGCTTCACTTGACTGTCCTTCAGGCCGACACCCGTCACGACAAAATGCATGTTAATGCGGGTAAATACTGCGGGCACTGCGTCGGCGCGCGCGGCGTCTAATTCAACCCGACAATCGACCACTTGCTGACGCGACTTTTTCAGCATGCCAAGTACATCGTAAATGGAGCATCCACCTGTTCCCAGGAGCAGCATTTCCATAGGACGAACCGCAAGATTGCGACCACCCAAATCTTCGGGACCATCCATCACAACGGTGTGCCCGCTGCCAGATTCACCGACAAACATTGCACCATCTGACCATTTCACTGTCGCTTTCATAGGCCAACAATTCCCCTGCTGAAAAATCGCGGAAGCTTAGCACAACAAGTAACGTTTTACTTAGACACAGATCAGGTTAATATGACGCGAATAATTAATAGTCATAGAGGTTAGAACCTTGCTCAAACCACATATAACAAAGAACCTTCCGAACGTGGAAAACTTCCTGCGGCATTGTCAGCGCAAGGACTTCAGAGCTAAAAGCGTAGTACTAAAACAGGGGGAGCTAGGCAACTCACTCTGTCTTATTCTTGATGGTTCCGTTTCAGTCATGGTTGAAGATGAGTCCGAACCGGGACACATGCTGGTGGTAGCCTATTTAAATCCAGGCGATTTTGTCGGAGAAATAGGCCTGTTCGATAACGATCAATCGGTGCGCAGCGCCATGGTTGTTGCAAAAACTCAATGCGAAGTGGCAGAAATCTCGTACGAGCGTTTCCACCAAATTCGCGATCAATTCCCTGACATACTCTACGCTGTGTCACGGCAATTGGGCGCGCGCTTGCGCTTAACCACGCGCAAGTTGAGCGACCTGGCATTCGTGGATGTCTCGGGACGCATTGCACACACGCTGCTCGATCTCTGCAAGGAGCCCGACGCGATGACTCACCCGGATGGCATGCAGATCAAGATCACACGCCAGGAACTGGGCAAAATTGTCGGTTGCTCGAGAGAAATGGCCGGGCGTGTTCTCAAGAATCTGGAGCAGGATGGGCTGGTGTCAGTGGCGGGAAAAACCATGGTGGTTTTCGGAACGCGGTAACAGGATTACCGCGGGGCTCATCCGCTAGAAAAATAACTCGCGCAACTTCTCGCCAGGAGAATCCGCCCGCATAAACGCCTCTCCCACCAGAAACACCTGCACGTTCGCCTCTCGCATCTGAGCCACATCGGCAGCGGTATGAATACCGCTCTCAGTCACCACTAAGCGATCTGCCGGAATATGCGGCAGCAGGTCCAGTGTCGTTACCAGCTGCGTTTCAAAGCTGTGCAAATCGCGGTTATTGATACCAATGAGTGGCGTTTCAAGTTCCAGCGCACGCTCCAATTCGGCGCGATCATGCACCTCCACTAACACATCCAGGGCAACCTCAGATGCCGCCTGCATGAGCTCACGCATTTGCTCATCGGCCAGAGCCGCCACGATCAGCAGCACTGCATCCGCGCCGATCGCGCGCGCCTCCACGACTTGATAGGGGTCCACAGTAAAGTCCTTGCGCAACACGGGCAAATCACAGGCGTCGCGCGCTTGCTGAAGATACGCTTCACTGCCCTGAAAAAAGTCCTTGTCCGTCAGTACTGAGAGACAACTGGCACCCCCTTCCTGGTAGCTCGCAGCAATGTGTGCCGGATGAAAGTCTTCGCGGATAACGCCTTTGCTGGGTGAGGCTTTCTTGATCTCTGCGATAATCGCGGGCTGGCCGCCTGCTACCTGTGCCTGCAGGGCACGGTAAAATCCGCGCGGTAAGGTCTGCTCGCTAATACGGCTTTCAAGACTGGCCAGCGAACGGGCGGCGCGGCGCTCAGCGACTTCCGCGGCCTTGCGCGCCAGGATTTTGCGCAAAATAGTGGGGGGATTACGCGCCATCAACTCAACCCTGCCGACGCATCATTTGTGTGAAATCAATAAACTGCTTTAACTTCTCCTGTGCCAAATGACTCGCCAGCGCATCCTCTGCCATCGCCACGCCATCGGCCAGAGTGGCGGCAATACCGCTGACATAAATAGTGGCACCCGCGTTGAGCGCCAGCATCGCAGTGGCTTTTTGCGCGGGCTCGTCACTGGCGCCTTCCAGGGCACGACGAATCAAACCCGCAGACTCCGTCGCCCCTTTCACGGTCAGTCCCTCCAGACTCTGTCTTTGCAGGGAAAAATCTTCGGGGCGGATGTGGTAGCTTTCAATATTGCCATCAAAGAGTTCTGTCACCTGAGTGCCCGCGGCAATAGAGATTTCGTCCAGACCGTCATCCGAGTGTACGATCATCGCGTGCTCGGTCCCCAGCATTTTAAGCACTTCCGCCATTGGCTGGCAAAGATGTGCAGAGTACACACCAATCACCTGTCGTTTCACACCGGCTGGATTGGTCAGCGGCCCAAGGATGTTGAATACGGTGCGCAAAGCCAGCTCTCGACGAGGCCCTACCGCATAGCGCATAGCGCTGTGATGCAGTGGCGCAAACATGAAACCTACGCCGACCTCTACTATTGCGCGTCCGACTTCTGCGGGCGTGAGATCCATCGGCATACCGAACGCTTCCAGCACATCCGACATGCCACTGGCACTGGAGGCTGCACGATTGCCGTGCTTGGCGACCGTCGCGCCGGCCGCCGCCACCACAAAACAGGCACCGGTTGAGACATTAAACAAATTGGCCCCATCGCCGCCCGTACCCACCAGATCAACCAGATGGGGGGCGCTCACATGCACCGGCGTGGCGAGTTCGCGCATCACCTCGGCCGCACCCGCAATTTCCTGTGTCGTTTCACCTTTTATGCGCAGGGCAATCAACAGACCCCCTATCTGTGCATCGGTAGCGTCGCCAGTCATTACCTGGCGCATCACATCCTGCATTTCTTCTCTGGCAAGATCCTCACCGTCAACGACTCGAACCAGAGCTTGTTGAATATTCATCTGTAACTCCCTTACTGTTCCAGAAAATTGCGCAGCAGATCGTGCCCGTGCGCAGTAAGTATGGACTCCGGATGGAACTGCACACCTTCTACTGCCATTTTCCGATGTCGCAAGCCCATGATCTCATCGACCTCACCCGACTCCGTTTGTGTCCAGGCGGTGATTTCCAGGCAATCGGGCAAGCTCTCACGCTCCACCACGAGACTGTGGTAGCGCGTCGCCTCAAACGGCAGACTAAGATCACGAAACACCCCTCTGCCATCGTGATAGATCGAAGAGGTTTTGCCATGCATCACTTTGCGTGCGCGCACCACCTTGCCGCCAAACACCTGGCCGATACTCTGATGGCCCAAACAAATGCCAAGCAGCGGCACCACCCCAGCGTACTGTCGAATGACCTCCATAGAAATGCCCGCTTCATTAGGCGTGCACGGACCGGGCGACAGTACAATTTTCTCGGGCGCCAGTGCCGCGATATCATCTACGGTAATCTCATCATTGCGAACGACATGCACCTCGGCTCCGAGCTCGCCCAGATACTGCACCACGTTGTAGGTGAAAGAATCGTAATTGTCGATCATTAGCAGCATAAGAATCACAGCCGTTGAATGTGTTTGACGCCATCGCCTCGTATACCACTACCTGTATTTCTGACGGTAGCGACGAGGCATGGCGGAAGGCAGTATTTTCACCAATTTCTGTGCTAATAGGAAGCCAATATTGGGCGCAGGATATGCAAGCGCTCCCGCACCAGAGCTAGCTCGACGGCGGCTCTGCCAACACCATTGACGCCGCACGGAACATTGCACGCGCTTTGTTGTGCGTTTCCTTCCACTCTAGTGTAGGGACGGAATCGGCTACCACGCCACCCCCGGCCTGCACATAGAGCTTGCCGTCTTTGATCACCGCTGTGCGAATGGCAATGGCGGTGTCCATATCGCCAGCCCATGAAATATAGCCCACTGCACCACCGTAGACGCCGCGCTTGACGGGTTCCAGCTCATCGATAATTTCCATGGCCCGAATTTTAGGCGCGCCACTCAAGGTTCCGGCCGGGAGGGTCGCGCGCAACACATCAAACGCCGACTTGCCGGGGTTTAGTTTCCCGGTGACGTTGGACACGATATGCATCACATGGGAGTAACGTTCCACCACCATAGAGTCAGTGAGCTCCACTGAGCCGGTTTGTGCGATGCGGCCCACATCGTTGCGCCCCAGATCAATCAACATCAGGTGCTCTGCGATCTCCTTGGGGTCGGCCAGCAACTCCGCTTCCATTGCCCTGTCTTCTTCCTCCGTATGCCCTCTGCGCCGCGTGCCGGCGATCGGACGCACGGTCACCACACCTTTTTCCAGACGAGCGAGAATTTCCGGAGAAGAGCCAACGATATAAAAGTCATCCAGATCGAGAAAAAACATGTAGGGCGACGGGTTAAGATTACGCAGAGCGCGATACAGGTTAAGCGGTGGCGCATCAAAGGGGATGCTCATGCGCTGCGATGGCACTACCTGCATAACATCACCCGCCAGCACATACTCCTTCACCTTCTCCACTGCGGCTTCATACATCGCCTGAGTGAAATCGGAATCTGCCTGCTGCTCCAGCGCCGCGCTGTCCGCCGCCTCCAGTACCACTTCTGCGAGCGGCCGCATAGGCTCGCGCAGGCGCGCCACCAGCACCGCAAGCCGCTCATGCGCGCGCTCCAGGGCATCCGTGCCGACCGAGTATGCATTCACAATCAAGCGAATCGTGCCCGCAAGGTTGTCAAAGACCAGCACTTCCTCTGACACCATCAACAGGATATCCGGCGTACCCAGCCGATCAGGCGGGGTTCCCGCCAACAGGCGAGGCTCCACATAGCGCACAGTGTCGTAGCCAAAGTAACCCACCAGCCCACCGTGGAACACAGGCAGATCGTCGCGCGGTGCACTGCGATAGCGCTGTTTGAAGGCCTCCGCGAAAGCGAGGGGGTCAGCGACCTCCTCAGTTTCAGTCAAAACCCCGTCAACCCAGATTTCCACACGCTGCCCAAAGACTTTGAGCAAAGTGTGACACGGCAGCCCTATGATGGAATATCGGCCCCATTTCTCACCGCCCTGCACGGACTCAAAGAAATAGGAATACGGGCCTTCCGCCAATTTGCGATAGGCGCTGAGAGGCGTTTCAAGATCAGCCAACACTTCACGGCTGACTGGAATGTGGGTATAACCCTGCGCTGCAAGCGCAGCAAAATCCTGCTGTTTCATGGGATGTCCTCGAAGAACTAAGGTGCGTAAAAAAATCGTGAAAAAGCCTTGGCTACCATCGCCAGAGAATGAACTCACGCATCGACCGCAGGCCGATGTTATTACGCATTGCTGTTTTCACAGCGTTCTCCAGAGAATTGAGGGGCCCTGAATGGCGCTTCCTTAAGCTGCTGGACTGGCGCCAAAGCCAGTAGGGCTTCAAGCAGCGTCATTCGGGGATGCCTATTTTACATATCGGCGGGCGGGTGGCAATACCGGGTATCAGCGCGCAACCTTCCCAAGCTCCGCCCGCATTTGTTCAATAGCACGCGCATAATCGGGCTGATTAAAAATCGCCGATCCCGCGACAAAGGTATCCGCCCCCGCCGCCGCTATCTCGGCAATATTCTTCGGCGTAACACCACCGTCAACCTCCAGCCGAATATCCAACCCGGAATCGTCGATCAGCGCGCGCGCCTCGCGCAATTTATCCAGTGTCGCAGGAATGAAGGACTGGCCCCCAAAGCCCGGGTTGACCGACATCAACAGCACCATGTCCACTTTATCGAGAACATAGCGCAGGCAACCCAACCCAACGTGTGGATTGAGCACCAGTCCGGCTTTGCAACCGGCGTCGCGGATCAGCTGCAGGGAGCGATCGACATGGGTGGATGCATCGGGATGAAAGGTGATGTAGGTGGCACCAGCCTCAGCGAAATCGTGGATCAGCTGATCGACAGGACTCACCATCAAGTGCACATCAATATCTGCGGTGATACCGTATTTGCGCAGCGCTGAGCACACCATCGGCCCAATCGTCAGGTTGGGCACGTAGTGATTATCCATGACATCAAAATGCACGATATCGGCACCGGCGGCGAGAACAGCATCGACTTCCTCACCGAGACGGGCGAAATCGGCAGATAGGATGGAAGGGGCTATCAGGTACTCGGGCATAGTGGGCTCCGGACAATTTGCAAGGGCGCTATTCTAGCGATTAAATGTGATCTGCACACGGGTCTATGGTCTATGGTCTATGGTCTATGGTC
>JBDNIE010000230.1:0-3904 GCA_041688425.1 Halioglobus sp.
AGTTATGGATGTTTGGGTCGGTATAGGGTCGGTTTACGGCGTTGGCCGCTAGACCCATTAGAAAAAGCGAAGGTTTTCTTGGACTTACAGAGGTGTAAAAGCAGTGACCCGCCGACTAAGACTCGGTCGGAGAACGGGTTAAGTCACCGGGGACTATGCTGGCTTTTTCTTCGCCTTTGGTGCGGCTTTCTTCTTGGCCGTTGCAGCCTTGGCTTTTACTGGGGTTGCCTTAGCTTTGGCCGATGCTTTTTCTTTGGGTGCAGGTTTACCGGACTGCAGCGCTTTCGCTTGTGCAAGGAAGATCTCAACATCACCTAATTCGTGACAGCGTTGCTTACCATCGATGGGACTGATTACGCCTTCCGCCTTCAATGCCGCAAGAAGAAATGCGGCTGAGTTCACTGACTTGCCCCGAAACAGATTCGAGACCGCCACCGAGGTGATGTGCTTGTCGGCGTCCCAGGATTCAAGTGCGGCAATGATATCGGCGACGGTAATCCACTCTATTGAAAAGAAGCCACCGCCGTCATTGCTATAGATGCGAAAGACCAACTGGTCATCGGCATCACTCCCGAGTTGATACGTGATATCAGATTTGCCGGAAATGGTTTTGCAAGTGCCGCGCTTGATCACGCGAGGTTGTACTTCTACTACTTTGCATTTTATAGCCATAGGTGTAGCTCCATGTTGTGGTTCATACGGGTACAGCAGAGTGAAGCCGCAGGGTTGAGCCCGGCAGCGAGTTGAAGGTATGGGTGATGCTATTCATATAAGATACCGAAATTCCCGCGCTCTAAACTGATGGTTTGCGAGGGCGATTTCGGGTGTTTGAGTTAGGTTTAAAGTGATTGGGCTTGACGGGACGAGCGCGAGTGATGCTGTGGCTCAGGGTAAAGGATGGGGAGATGATCAGGGTGTTATCTTAAAGAACCCCGCCGCCGCTAAGATACTTATAGAATGGATATTGGGTTCCTTGGATGCGGCAGCGACAGGGCGGTCACAGCATCCTGAGATAAAGCCATTGTTTAGTCATGTTGGCCGCGGCTATATTTCTCGACGGCCTCTGGGATAGTAATCGTGTTATCGCCCATACCGCGCTCATTCTTCCGCTTGGTTATGGTGGGAGCATCTTGTGGCATTATTTTTGTGCGGCCACCGTTATCAGTGGGCACTAAACGCTGGCGTCCGTTGTAGGTCATGACAGTCGCGCAGTCGTTATAGCTGGCGCAGATCGTGTCTCCTTCGTCGAGGACAAGATCTTGAGCAGCAGCAGGGCCGGTGTGGCTTATTGCCATGCCGACAACGAGAGCAGTTAGGGCGAGCTTTGGTGAGGTTATTCGCATACTAGTGACTCCTTGTTGATAGTTATAGGATAGTGCAGGAATGGCGAGGATGTCTCCCCGGGGAAATATCACTGGGCTGAAAAGGCGACGTGTGGATTTGTACACTGGTGACGAATGGATTTCTGGATGTGCCAATAGCAAATCTATTTAGGAGACGATATACAGGGCTGAGCAATCGCATGAGGCAACTCGGGTGAGGCAGCGGGGGATGCGAAAGTTCAAATCTGTCAGGCAGGCGCAGAGTTTCCTGAGTTGCCATGCCGCTGTGCAGAAATTGTTTAATCTAAGCAGGCAATTGGTTAGTGCTAATCATTACAGTGATCTTAGGATAAGCACGTTCGGAGAATGGAGCAGGGCGGTGGCTTGAGTTCAGGCAACAGATTCCTGCGGCTTCAAAGAGTTAAGTTGCCAGAACCTTCTACTGGTTAGGAGGCGGTGTAAAATAGCCCGCCACAAAAAATGATACTAGGAGAAAACATTGAACGGTATTGGACTTTTTCCATTTTTGAGATACGTATTTGTAACATTTTTATTCTGTCTGCTGATTGGACTGGCTAACATGTTTGGAAGA
This sequence comes from Halioglobus sp., assembly GCA_041688425.1. Taxonomy (GTDB): domain Bacteria; phylum Pseudomonadota; class Gammaproteobacteria; order Pseudomonadales; family Halieaceae; genus Marimicrobium. The sequence continues at coordinate 1,915 of JBDNIE010000230.1, forward strand.
GAGGTTACGCTGGACAATGTAAGAAATATAGACTTCAAAATAATACGAGGTTTCAGTTCTGGTATCGATATTTTGGATCCAAAAGGTCGTGACATATTTCTTAGTAGTGTGGGAAATTTGACTAACAGTGACGGAGAAGCTTTTTATCCAGTAGCTTTGATTTATAGAGATGGATGTATTGAAAATGGCCGAGTGAAAAAGTTGTGTGGCACTTTTCCAAGCCTAAGTTCAGTTCAGAACCAGCTGCGAATTGGCAATGTATTTCACACTTATGGAGTAGACATTCTAGAAACGAAAGATGGAAAATACCTCTATATATCCGAGCTCGATGGCGGTGGGAAATTTTTAGTGGGTGACGCAGGTAAATACGTTGTGCATGGCCGTAATTCGATCATGCCAGAAATTACATTTTTGAAGGGCGCACACTATTTCCTCACAACAGAGCGCGGCGTTTCAAAATTGTGGGAAAAAAATCGTTGGTTGTGGCTGATGATTCTTATTGTATCGGCGGCAGTCTATGTATTTCTTCTTAGGACTAGGAAAAAATTTGAAAGCCATCTCCGTGACGCCTACCAGGAAAGGAAGTTAGACGAATTACGAGTTATCGAGAACAACAGTTTGATATCTCAGCTTCGACTAAAGATTGATTCTCTCCAAGACGAAATGTCACTAGATACATCTTCTGAAGAAAAAGAGAGATTAAAAAATGACTTGGAGGAGAAAAATCGAGAGTTAGCAGAGCTTTGGGAGCATCATGAAGATGCAGTTCAATCCCTGGAGCGTCAAGAGGAAATGGTATCAGCGTTGAGAAAGAAGATAGGTGACGATGGCAGGTCCAGAGATATATATCGACTGGGTGAAGAGCTCAAAAATCTCAAAAGTCTGTGGTTGACGGAGTATCCTTGGGTAAGTAGAAGAGATGTCGAATCTAATGTAGTAACAAATAGCCAAGAACGAACACCATTTACACTCTATATTGCCTTAACCGGCTTCGAGCGTTATCTGAAACGCATGTGCCGCATCAATTGCATCGATGCAGAGGACAATGTGACCAGAATAAACCGCCTTTTCCTTAATGACAAAATCAGTATAAGCCAAAAAGAATTTTTGACCCAAGTAAGGATCGCAAGAAACAAGTGGTTTCATGAAGGCAAGTATCCTGATTTAGAGTTAGTAAGTCGTCTATTGCGTTTTCTGGAGAAAGAGAATACGAGTTCTGGTATATGACGATGTCTCTACAATAACCTGCGCTCAAATGCAGCCGATGGTGGCAATGACAACTTAACTGGTTACGAATGTAACGAACCGCCCCCACTCGCGCCACTAGACCGGCTGGGCCATGCAAACTAGATTTAGTCTGAGGGGCCTTCACCTCGGACGGGAGATCGGCATTACTATTAACATGCTAGGCATTGATATTGCCAAGAACACTTTATAGCTCAACGGCGCCGATAATTCTGGCAAGGCAGCCCACAATAAAAAAGCACATGGAGATATTAGGAATTAGCGGCAATATTTTTGCAGTGTCTCGTTGAAGGTTATCAATTTTTTCGAATTTCTTGTGGGATTTTGTTCATCCGACGTAGCTCTGTGCAATGTCACCTGCGAACAAACTCGACAGCTCACTCAGTTGCCATAGCAGTACGCACCCTTGCCATCACTATATCCACTCGGGCACTTGCCGCCGACTTTCGTGATGACTTCCTCTGATGTATCTCTGCCATAACAGTACGCGCCTTTGCCATTACGGTAGCCACTAGGGCATCGGCTATCGGTCTTGGGTATTGTTTTAGAGGTGCTTGTCTTGCTGCCATAACAGTAGGCCCCTTTGCCGTCACTGTAACCGCTGGGACACTTGTTGCCGACCTTGGGGATGGTGGACTGGGCTTGAGCCAGGAGGGGCAGGGTGAGTAAAGCCATGCAGATTATTGATTTGAACATATTGGAAATCCTCTGTAGTTTGTTGATGATGGCACAGGAATGGCGGGGG
>JBDNIE010000231.1:0-5951 GCA_041688425.1 Halioglobus sp.
CTCCAGTGCAGGTTCAGGTGTAACCTGTGTGTCGGGCCGCTCTGATATTGATTTTGGCATGTTGGGAATCCAGTATCTGTGGCCCTGAAATATAGTTTATCCCAAACGGAGAGTGTATGGGATCAGGTTGACACACAGGGCTCCACCTTAGGACTTACAGCATAGTTTTGTGGAGCCAAGCAGCCTTTGCATACTATTATGTTTTTCTTTACGCGTTCGCCTGCATGTTTGCCCTGCACAATGTAACCTCGCTGAAACTGGTACTTGCGGCGGTATTGTGTACGCTTTCCACGCTCACTTATGCTTCAGGCCAGCTCGTCTGGCTACTGGGCCTAGCCAGCCTGCTTCATCAGTGCCTGGTGATCAAGAACAGGCCGATGATATATCCGGTGGTGTGGCTAGTCCTCGCGATTGTTTTCCTTCTGGTTTGGCGTGTAGGCTTTCCACAATTCCCCTACTTCTCATCTGAGGTCACGTCCCAAGTACTTTTGTGGGCACCAGAGTTTCTTGTAGATATGTCGCCGCTCCCGGTTCTGGAGCGTTATGGCAGATTTTTTCCGGCCATTCTGGGCAGTGCGTTCAGTGATTCCAGTACGCTTGCGGCAGCAGTCGTTGGTCTTTTCATGTTGGGGGTCTTACTGTATATCACAGTCAGGTTTTTTCGGCATGAAGATATCCGCTTGGTACTGTGCTGCTGGTTTGCTGTAGCCACCGCTGCAGCAGTGACCGCGGCCAGAGCGAGGGCGCTAACGCCGGATTACATACTGGATTCCAGGTATAGCTTTGTGTCGGTAATGTTTCTGTGCACCCTGACCTTACTAGTACAACTAAGGTTAAAGGTATTTAGGTTATCCTCGATCTCCATAATCGTTCTGCTGGCGGGTGTGTACTGGGCTTGGGCATTTCACCACTTTGAGACTCCGCTACAGAAATTGTTGAATGGGCGACACAGCGACTTTAACCGTGGATTATTTTTGGTATACGGTAAGTCGGGAAATGAACCGGCCGCTATTGTCCAGGAGGCTATTTCAATGGGAATTTACACGTCCCCCTGCAGGCCATTTCCTAAGTGTGAAAGTCCGCTGTCGCGCGAGGAATGAGTGTGCCAGCGCTAACTCTCTGTACCGCAGAGTTGTAGGTTGGTATTTGATTAGGTGGTCTTCGCAGTATTGCGGCCAATAATGACAAATTGCCCGCCGAAAAAACGCCATAACAGGGGTATCCGCAAATACGCTTTTACCAGCAGCGGATGTTGGGGAAGGTTCGAGTCAGTACTAAAGGGTATGAATCGATCAACAACTCTGGTGACCTCAAACCCTGCCTTAACAAATGCTTCTCGACATGACAGGTGAGTAAGCGGCAGGACATGATCATAATAATCCCAGTACTTGCCCGGCTCACAACGTAGATTCGGCTGCATGGCGAGGTATATGCCCTGGGGCTTTAGCACTCGCACGGCCTCGGACAACACCTGGTCCATTATCTCCTTGCTGGGCAGGTGTTCAAAAAAATTGCTACTGAAACAAACATCCACTGAATCATCTGCCAGCATAGTCAGGTCCGTGGCGCTACCCAGGTGAAACTCGACCTCTTCTGGGAGGCAGGCTTCAGCGTCCGGGTTCAGGTCAACCGCGATTTTTCTGGCGGCTGAAATATGCCGGATGAATTCTCCGTATCCACTGGCGATCTCCAGTACCGTCGATGAATCGGAAATAAACTGCTGAAAATAGTCTTCACACAGCACTTTCCAAACCCGATCTTTTTGGATTCGCTCAGTGTCAGAGAATCTGATTTTGTATAGTTTCGCGAGATCTTCCATAAATCAGTTCTTGCCTCTCGGCCGCCCTTCAGGCATATCATAGGAGTCCGAAAATATTTCCTTCCGAATTCGCCATATGTCCTTAATCGTTCCCACAATATTCTTTAGCGAAGTCGCAGAGCCCTCGCCGAAATCTCTCGGGAATGTTTGAATCCCGACCTCGCCCACGGGAAAGCCGCGAAGCATTGATTTGAGTGTTAATTCAGCCCCTATAAACGGGCTGTTAGAGGTCAATTTTACATCATCCAGTACAGCCCGGTTGATCAGCCTTATGCCGGTTGAAATATCTCGAAACGGACTTTTGAATACTAGTCGCAGAACAGCATTGTAAACGAACGAGATAAAAATTCTTTTTGTCGAATAGAGCTTCCTGTATCGAAAAGCGATGACCAGCATGTAATACTGTCTTACGGCCAACATCTTCTTCAGATCAAATACATCGTACTCATTGTCTCCGTCAATCATGCATATTATTTCGTATTTGCAGGCCGCAATCCCGGTTTTCATCGCAGCGCCATATCCCCTGTTTTCGGGATGATGTATCACCGTAATTTCCGCGTACTCTGCAGCTAGTTCGTCTGCAATTTCGCCAGACGAGTCCGGTGAGCCATCGTTTACTATGATGACTTCATAGTTGCCTGCAACTTCCTCGAGTAGTTCAAGCGCTCGATTAGCAACGACGCGGACGGTATTTTCATCGTGGTATACCGGGAAAAACAGGCTGATATCGGGTTTATTTTCAATCATAGTATTAGAACGTAAGTCGCTTAAATATCGTCCAGGGCAAAAACTGCACAACACGATAGAGAATGTACCAGGGGCGTGGAAGAAAACGTCTGCCACTCGTAAATCGTCTCTCAAAAACAACGTCCGCGACTCTGTCCGGTGCGGCTAATGGAAATAGCAATCTTTGTGCAAAGGCCAGATTTGTGTCCAAATATCCGAGAACATAATACTGACAGAATATCTCGCGGTCTGCTGCGTAATGGGCAAGACTCTCGAAGTACGATGCCAGCGCACTTTTAGCAGCGGCATAAGCTGCATTCCTAGCCCTGCCCCTTGCAGTTGCGATACTACCAAAACCGACGATAATACCGGAATTCTTCTCCAGAATGGGAAGATAGTAATTCAGCAATTCGCACGGAGAGAGATAGTTAACCCGTGAAATAAACTCAAGTTTTTCATCGCTTAGCCCGACATGATCATTGTCGTCATTGGTTCCAACCGGCATCAACAGGCCCTTCAGGGGAAGATGCTCTCTCAGCACAGTGTCAATGGCATCGAAAGGCAGCGGACTGCAACCCAGATCCATTGCGACGGGGCTAACGTTTACGCCATGCTTGATGGCAAGATGGGCCGCCAAAGCACTAGTGTCCCTGATGTCGCGGGATACCAGCACCAGCTCGCAGCCTTCTGCTGCAAACTTCTCCGCCAGTGCTCGGCCCAGGCCGGAAGAACCGCCTATAATAATATATGTCACAACAGGCCAAGCCTGTTTGACAGTTCAGACCGCATGGTTCGTTCTTTATCGTATTCAAACAGACGCTGTTTGAATTGGGAAAAGTTGGCGATGCTCAGTTCAGCAACCTCTTTTGTGACTCTTGAATCTTTTGAGAGATTGAGTTGCCCACCCATATCCAGAAGCAACTGATCCAGTTGGCGCATGAATAAATCCGTTTTCTCGTTGCGATAACAATCCAGTGCAATGAGATAGCCGTTGCCCGACATACTCAGCGATTTTTGCGTGCCCCTGAACCGCTTCAGGGATAACATCATTGTCGGTGCACCTGTGTCACAAATCAATTTTCTCAAAGCTTCTGAACACTCAGAAATTTTGTCTTCACTCACCAGGAATTGCGTTTCCCGTAGCCCTGGCTTTCCGAATAGCTTATGAAAATACACGTTAGACGCAAATGGGAAAGATGCATCCAGGATGCTTGTCACGGAAACATCACTTTTGTATCGACTCTGAAGCAATATCGCTGAATTTGCGAATCGGGCAGTGACTCCATTCCAGACCGAGAAAGGGAGCCTTGCTCTAGTACTCGCCGTCATGGGGTGAAATTTCAGTGGCTGTGGCTGGGCCTTGGTTCCAGCCCACCGACCGGTAAACACGATGCCGCGGCCAAAACTTGATCCCGCGGTAGCATCATGCCAGCTGTACGCGATATCGGCATCATTGGATGACAGTTTGCTCTCTGCCTCCGCCAAACTGCCGACCCTCATTTGGGCGAGCGCTATCGCAGGTGCCGGGAGTTCTGCAAGCTGCAAGGTCAGGTCGGTAATGACACCAGTCAAACCGTACCCCCCGCAGGTCATAGCGAACAGTTCTGGATTCTCACAGGGTGAGCATGTGAGGTACCCTTTTTGTGGGTGGAATAACGTCAGCTGCTTCACCCAGTCCGAGAAGGTGCCATCTTCGTAGGGGTTCTTGCCGTGCACGTCAGCCGCGACACAACCACCCAATGTAATCATCGGGTAGCCAGGCAATACCGGGAAATGCAAGTTACGCGGTAATGCCCACTCCATCAATTCAATGAGACGAACGCCCACTTCCAGTTTTAGAGTTAGCTTCTCAGGATCGAACTCAAGAAATCGGTTGAAGCGAGTCATTTCCTGAACGAGTGAGTTTTCTCCAAAACTCGAGGCTGAGTAGGAAAACCCGCCTCCGCGAGGAATTCGATGGGCCATTCGGCCAGGTGATTCCAGGTGAGAAAAGCGATCGGGACGTTGATGCGCAGTGGATAGACTGAGCGTTCCATCGAAGGAGGTGAAGCGCGTTTCCCTTACCAGTCCATCGATCATCGGTTAGCCCCATTACCGGGCAACAGGTGATTGGAAACAGCGTAGCTGTAGGAAAAAGCTCCCACCAATGTTGCGCTTCCAAGTAGCGCAATCTGTATAATGGCCGAAGCCACCAGCGCAGCTGACGCTGAAAAATCAAACAACACTGCAGTGATGTGAAACGCATACTGAAGTGTCCCGATGCCGGCGGGAGCGGCGGGTATTGCTGCGGAAATGCCGGTCACCCCAATCAAAAATATCGTCTGGTTAAGGTTGAGCTGAATATTCAGAGACATCATGATTGACCAGATCGCCAGGCAATTGAGTGTCCAGATTATCAGGGTGCTACCGACCAATCTCAGGTACTTTGAAGGATCTTGAAGGGCATGCAATCCGTGTATAAAATTTTGTATTCTGACACCCAAGGTCTTCAGTTTAACGTTGAGTGCATTGTTTTTGTTAGCGATCAGGAAATACAACACTATCACCAGAAGGACAATGGGAAGTGCCAGTATAGCCAGGCCCTTGCTTACGTCTTCCAGTGTGTCGAGGTGCGTGGTGGTTATGAATAGTATGCCCCAGGCCGTCATGCCCAGGACAGCAACCATATCGAAAAGGCGCTCTACAATAATCGATCCAAATGCGGAAAGTCTGGAAATGCCTGCCAACCTGCCCAGCAAGTCGGCCCGAAAGGCCTCACCCAATTTTGCTGGCAGTACATTGTTTGCTGCATAACCGGAGATAAATGCCAGAGCAGTTTGATGTCTGGCGATAGGCGGTTTTAGTTGAGACAAGAGAATCCGCCACCGAGCTAGTCTCAGCGTTAGTTCGATCCAGTACAAAAAGACGGCGAAGAAAATCCATGTATAAATGATACTATCGAGCTCGTCTTTGACTCCGCGCCAGCTAACATTTTTTATACTGAGATAAAGTAGCACAGCGCCCAGCAGGATTCCCAATAAGAACCTGAAGTACTTACTCCTGAACATTGATCCTTCAGAACTTGTCACGCACTTCCTGCTCCTTTCTATACTATAGTGCCGTCGGTAAGGCCCAGTTTCTCAGGCGTGTCTCTGGACGTCGTTTAAGAGTGCTCTACAATCCACTGTAGTCTAGCGACTGGAGAAAATGGTGGAAACCTAATTGGAGTACTATTTATCCGGATTGTGACATGTGCAAGGTTTTTGTACCCGGTTTACCTGCTCAGTCCCGGAAGGTGTCAACCTCAAATGGACAGTCATTTCAAAGATAAACTCTTTTTCACGTAGCCAGCGGCTGACAATGTTGGGAAGTTGACCCGGTCGCAATCATTGCTGCCATCATCGTTCAGTACTACTGGGTTGATGGC
>JBDNIE010000232.1:0-17694 GCA_041688425.1 Halioglobus sp.
CAGGTCGCCGCCTAACTCAGGTGCGAAACACCACTTTTGACAATAACTCGGCTGGAGCGGATACGTGTGTGCTTCGGCATAGTTGAAGGCATAGTGAATGGAGCACTGGCCAAAACGGGCTAGACCAACGCGTCGACACACCTCGACGCTTGGAGCAGAAAAAATGACTAGGCTCGCCGCATTAATAACGGCAAGCGTCACCAGCACGGATCCACCCCGAGAACAACTTCTTGTGCACTGGTGACCAGAAAATCCAGTGCGTCCGCGTTATTAAAAATGTCCATATGCCCGACGTACAAAAGTTCCCGTATTTCACAGGTCGGATCCGCGAGCCACGCTTGCGGTGCCCTATTCATCCAACCACTGTCACCGGTATCGCCCTCAGCTTCAATCACTTCTGGATAGTCTTGGTGATAGAACTCGCCGCACGTTGGGTGGGTGCACGTCGGGTCCGCGGGGAGAAGCTGGCGGAAAATGAACCCGACCTCAGTCGGCAGGTCAGTCCCGTAGGTCATCCGCGTAGGAACCGAAAGCGGTTCATGTTGCTGCGCTCCCTTTTGGAACCAAACTTGTTTTTCGAGCGCATATCTTTGCGTAGCGCGAGCGATGTCTAGCGCTCCTGCGTCGCGCAATAAGGTCAGAGTATCAGCTGCTCGATATACCTTTGGCCCCCATTGATAGAGGATATTATCGTGATACACGCTTGTCTGAAGGCTAAGAGCGAGTTCACCGGTCCAAGTCATATCGGAGGGCGACGCGAGATTATCATTGGGGTTCCAGCTCCACTCCTTTTGGAATGACCAGCGCAGACAATCGCTGCATCCCGAGAATTGGCCCGCAAAAGCGAAAAAGAGGCCAACATGCTCTTCCAGCCATACCGGATCTTGCGTGCGAAGAAAGTGGTAAGCCAAAAGACACCCCTGGCTGTGGCATGCAATCGTGGCTTTCGTGCCATTCGCTGCCGTTACGGCCTCTGCTAGCAAGCGCTCAAGGTCTTTGGCAAAAGCGGTTTCCCCTGGAGGAAACCGGTAATCATAAGGAATGCACTTCAGGTTTTTGTTGGGCTCCCAGCCATCCGCTGCTAACGTTGTCATCATGCCAACATAGCGTGGGCATTCTTCGGAAAAGTTTTCTCCAATAGACACCGGTCGCACTCTAACTCCGTTACGACTTCGCGCCGACCCGTCCTCAGCAATTTCTAACTTGAGCCATTCGCGCACCAAAATGAGGTCGTCAGTAGGCAGTCCACTACGCTGCGCATAATCTGCGGCGCTCTGAACCGGCGCTTTGAAAATAGCGTCCGGATTCATCGCTGGTAGCAGAAAATTAAAATTAACCCTCGCAGCGCTGTCCTCCGTCACCTCAACATGGAGGGCCCCCATTCCGTAGCCGGGCACAAAAATGATCGGCGACAGCACATTTTGTGACTCATTATTGCTATCACCACCACAAGCCGTTATCGCCGCAAGTACGCATGTGCACGTTAGAAGGTATAGACTTCGCTGCAAGCAAGACACAGAGATTCCCTTTGTCCAATGTGAACCAAAATAAGAGACTACCTACTGCACGCTCTACGAAAGTTGAAGCAGGTGCATTATTAACACAAACCCCGGAGATCTACATATCGAAATATAAAGGCCGTAAAATGGCCACATCACGGTGCCATTGTGTCTTCGAACCCTTCTGGGAGTGCCAGCGCGACAATCTTCCGCAAGAGCAGTGGAAGTTCAGCTTTAATAGTGCCAAGGCTGCGGTAAATCGCGCCCTGGCGGAGCACAGAGCCGCTGGTGCACTGGCTATCGCGTTAGCAAGTTCAGACGAGCTGAGTTACGACGAGGCCCAAAGGAGCCTAATACTCCAATGAGTATTCGGATCCATCCTGCGTGCTCCACCCTTTATCTCTCACTTATCTGAACTCCAGTTCATCGTCTTTCAGGCTGCTAAACCCGAGGCTGAAAAAGTCCCGGATATAATTCTGGTAGACCTTCCAGGGGAAGCGGTCGCCCTGCTTGGGGAACTGCTCGCGTGAGCGCAGCACGTAGCCTGCCTCGAAGTCGAGCAGGGGTTGTTCACCCACCGCTGCTTTGACACGGGGAGTGACGCTTGTATAGCCGCTGCCGGACATCTGGTTTAGCAGCCTGCACATGTATTTGCTGGTGAGGTCGGCCTTGAGTGTCCAGGAAGAGTTGGTGTAGCCGACCACAAAGGCGAGGTTGGGGATGTCAGAGAACATCATGCCGCGATACACATAGTGCTTGGTGAAATCGATAGCTTGCTGGTCGACGCTATACTGTACGCCGCCGGCAAATTTCAGGTTAAGGCCAGTGGCCATGATGATAATGTCGGCGTCTAATTGTTTGCCTGATTGCAGGCGAATGCCATCGGTATTGAAGGAATCGATATGGTCGGTCACCACGTCAGCGCGTCCCTCGCGGATAGCCGCGAACAAATCACCATCGGGCACGGCGCACAGGCGCTGGTCCCACGGGTTATAGCTGGGTGTGAAGTGAGTGGCCACATCGTAGTCGGGGCCTAGCTCCTCCCTCACCCTTTGCAGCAAAAAGCGACGCAGTAGTTTCGGCTTCCTGCGCGATAGCTGGTAGACATACATCTGGAACAGCACCCGCTTCCAGCGCGTCAGGCGAAACACCACAGAATCGGGCAGCCATTTGCGCAGCATCTCCGCCATGGCGTCGCGTGCCGGTATGCTGGCAATGTAGGTGGGTGAGCGTTGCAGCATGGTCATGCTGGCAGTATCTTTGGACATCTCAGGCAACAGCGTGACGGCGGTGGCGCCGCTGCCGATGACGACGACGCGTTTATCTTTGTAGTCCAGATCATCGGGCCAGTGTTGAGGGTGGATGACTTCTCCCTTGAAGTCGTCGCGCCCGGCGAATTCAGGGGTGTAGCCCGCGTCATAATCGTAATACCCGCTGCAACTAAGAATGAACTGACAACTGATGGCAACGGACTCACCCGTGTCCCCACGTTCTGCGGTAACGTGCCAGCGCTGCTCGCTGGCTGACCAGTCGGCGGACACGACCTTATGGTGATAGCGAATATGCGACTCCACGTCATACTCCCGCGCGGCGTCGCGAATATAATTGAGAATTGAGCCGCCGTCGGCAATCGAGGATTTGTTGCGCCAAGGTTTGAAGCCGTAACTCAAGGTGTACATGTCGCTGTCGGAGCGAATTCCGGGATAACGGAACAGATCCCAGGTGCCGCCGCTGGCAGCGCGCGATTCCAGAATGGCAAAGCTGCGCTCGGGGCTGTGACGGCGCAACTGGCAGGCACCGCCAATACCGGACAGGCCAGCTCCGATAATGAGTACGTCTACTGAGTTGCTGGTGGTATTCATAGTTGCTCCATTAGAAATCGTATCTCAGGGTAGCGCCATAGGTACGGGGTGGTTCCAGGAAGTAGGCGTCCATGGTGGTAATGGGGAATGTCGCCGCCGTCAGCCCGGCGTATTTGTTGTCTGAAAGGTTCTTTCCCCAGACGGAAACATCCCAGTGATCATTGCGCCAGCCGAGTTTGGCGTTAAACAGGCTCCTGTCCTGATAATCCTTATCCTGGACGTTGGCAGCGTCGGTTGTCAGGTGCTCGTCCATATAGCTGTAGTCTGCGCGAAGGTAAACCCCGCCATCGGCCAGCGGCAAGACTAATGTAGCAGACGCAGTGGCGTTGTACTCTGCGGTAAAGGGCAGTTTTTCGCCCTTTTGGGGGCCGTCGGTGATTTCATACTTGTGCATATAGAGAAGGCCACTGGTCAGTGTCAGGTTGGGCAGGGGTTGTGCCTGGAGGTTCACATCCAGGCCCGACGTCTCCACGCTGGGCAGGTTGGACACGAACGTGCCCAGGCCGAGTTCCTGTTGCTGCTGAAACTGGTAGTCGTCAGTCTCCGTGTAGAAAGCCGCAGCATTGATGCGAAATCGGGCATCCAGCAGGGTGGATTTAACGCCGAGTTCATAGCTGCTGGTTGACTCGTCCTCAAACTCACGTTGTTCGGGTGTGCCATTGACGGTGTTGAATCCACCTGATTTAGAACCTGTGGAAGCTCTGGCGTACATCATGGTGTCATCAAGCAGGTCGAAGCTGGTGTCGAGCAACCAGTTAACATCACTCGTACTGCGAGAAAAATCCTGATCGACCGGCGTGGTGACAGCATTCAAAAATGATAATCCGGTGAATTGAGCCGACAACGCGGTGGATTCAATCGCGGTTAAAATATCCGCATCTTTTTGTTCATTTGTCCCGCGCAGCCCGCCGGTAACACGCCAACGCTCACTGATATTCCAGGTCGTCTGGCCGAACACTGCGAAGGTCTTGGTTTGTAGTTTGATGTCGGCACTGATGGAATCGCCTGGTTGCGCGATAAAGGCAATGTCGGGTACGCCCGCGGGGAGTAAAGCGGCGATATCCGGTTGTTGATTGGCCTGGCTGATAAAATCTTCGCCCACAAAAACAAAAGGTGAACCATCGCCCCCGGTGGTACTGGATTGGAAATAGAATAAACCCAGTTGGTAGTCCAGCGGTCCGTCAGTTTCCGAGACGAAGCGTAATTCCTGTGAGAAATTATCGCCCTCGCTGGTAGCGCCAACATAGGACATAACATCCAACTGCGATCGGTCTACATCATAGCTCGTAGTGCCATCGGCTTGCCCCCACGCTGTGATGGATTTCAGGGAGCCCCACTTCTGATCGTAATCGATCACGGCGGACACGCTATCGACAGTGTTCTTAAACGCATTATCCACGTTAACAGCAATTTCGTGGTCAAAGGGATTGTTCTTGTCGATGGCCAAGCCACGCGCCGCTAATTCATTGTTGACGGAAACACCTTGCACCGAATCCGCTGCACAGCATTTGGCATTTCGATCGACATGGGCGCCTTTAATCAGGACCCGCAGGTCATCAAAAGGTACGTACAGCAATTTTGCAATGATATTCCAGTCATCGGCGCTATTGAGGTCGTCACCTGAGCCGTTTTCAAAATAGCCGTTGCGCTGATCAATGGTGCCGGTAATGCGATACGCAAGCGTTTCATTGATAGGACCGCTGGCAGCCGCAGTCAGCTTGGTTAAATCGTAATTGCCGATGCTGGTTTCTATATATCCTTCAAATTCCTCTAGATTGGGATCTTTGGTAAAGATGCTGATGGCGCCGGCGTTGGTATTTTTGCCATAGAGGGTGCCTTGCGGCCCCTGCAGCACCTCGATGCGTTCTATGTCGGTCAGATCTGACATGCCCAGGCCCGAACGAGCCAGAAAGACATCGTCTACAAATATGCCAACGGACGGCTCCAGCGCGATGTCGTTTTGCGACGTGCCAATGCCGCGAATTCGAAATGCGGCGGTAAAGGGCTGGTTGCCGGTGGAGATGGTCAAGCTCGGCGTCAAGACAGCAAGGTCGACCGCATTGTTGATGCCCGCCTCCTGAATCACTTGTTCACTGAAGGCGGTGATAGCCATGGGCACGTCTTGCAGGCTTTCACTGCGTTTACTGGCGGTGACGATAATTTCCTCCAGTGCGTTGGCCTGGGCTGTCGCCTGCACTGATGTGCCGCCTAAGGTCAGTGCTGAAAGAATCAGATGGACGGGCCCTCGTTTGTTACAGTGCCTTTTAGAGTGTGTCATATGTGTCTACCCATGGTATTTATCGTTAGATTTTTTAATTTTCATCGAAGCATAGCCTCAGCAGCGAGCTTGTAAAACGCCCGGTTGCAGCGCAGATGTGGACTGAGCCTCTGCTATTAGTGGGATGACCCCAGTTGCAGATAAGCGTTCTCGCCAAAATAAGAGGCCGGGTCCAGCTGTACCACCTGCTCGAAAAAGTGTGCAGCCTTTTCGTGCTCGGCGTTCATTGCCAGCAGCACTCCCAAATAGTACAGAGCACACGTGCGGTAGATAATGAGCAGGCCATCCCGCAGTTCTGCGCCAAGTAGGTCGGTCAGCTCGACAGTATTTTCTTCAAGCCCCCTCAGCAGTGTTTGCAGTGCATTGATTGCCTGCGGCCGGCTATTGGCGAAATCAGGGAAGGCGATATTGGCCCTGGCGAGGGTCAGGATAGCCTCAGGTTCTTCCAACGTGGACCCCTGGAGCAGGTCCAGAAAAATTTCACCCGCATTTCTCATCAGCTCTGCCGTGTCAGTGACGCCGCTCAGTTTTGACGCTTTTAGTAACGAAGAGAGCATGCGTGCTTGCAGGATCACCGGGTGTTTATTGTCGCAATCTTCCAGCTGCGAACCATACTCGAAGGCGAGGTCGACATCATTCTGCAAACCGTGCGCCAGGGCGAGAACCGCTATAGCGATCGGCTCGCCAGGGGCCAGAGCCAGTGCGGTCTGGCCGACGGTAATAGTGTGCTCGTACTCTCCTAGAAGCAGGCCGGCGAAACACAGGGCATAGGCGTGTTCAGGCAGTGTAGCGCGGGTATCCAGTTGTGCAGTGAGGTTTGAGAGTAGTTGGTCGAGACCATGGCGTTGGCGAAAAAGAATGCTGGGCCGATAGATCGTGTCGATTAACGTAGAGATGGCGCGCTCAGAATTGTCGATGACCCGTTGAAACTGGTTTCTGATCTGCCGGTTCTTTTCTGTGGCCATCCATCGGCTGATGATGCGGTTCACGTCTGTTACGTTGTCGACCATGTTGTCAAAACTCAGGTCGGGTCGCTTTATGGCGATCAGTGTTTTTACTTCCAGATCGACCAAATCGGCGAGTTTTCCCCGTGCGGTTTCAAAAAATGACAGCGGCACTCCGGCATTGTGAGCAGCCCATAACAGCCCTATCAGCTGATCTTCGTCCTGCTCAGGTTGCGCTGCGTTTTGTAGCAATGAGGAATTTGCCAGCTGTTGCAGAAACTCGGCCGGGAAGCTCAGGTTGCGCGTATTCTGAAAGTGACTTTTTAGCGGGATGATATTGTCATCGTCATTCACGCTATACCGGGCCGATAGCAGTTCGATTTCAATGACATTTGCATCGTAGCCGGCCGTCCGGAAGACATCGGCAATGTCTTGCAGCGACAGCCTGGTTTGTTCCTGGAATTTTCGTATCAGCTCAATCAGTTTCAGGTGGTTCTGTGTATACAGAGAAAGATTTGCGCGCGGTTTTTTTGCCGGCGGCAACAGATCTGCTCGCAGGTAATACTTGATCGAGTCACGGGTTGCGCCAGAGGCGGCAATCAGTTCAGAGATGCGATAAGTGCCGGCTTCCTTGCCAGTAGTGGTCTGCTTCTGGGCCGTCACTGCCACTAGCCGATTTGGAGTGCGGCAACTTCGGGGTAGCTGTCATGCCACTGCTCGATGAGATGGCTCTGGTCGACATCGTTGGGATGAAATCCTGGTTTCAAGTAGCGCTTGAATTCCGGTGCCGACCAGCTTCTGAAGCCGCCCTTGCCCCACATGAAGTTCCAGGCCTCACGGATATGATGCACAGAGGGAATTTTGTGGTCACGCCACAACAGAATTACCTGGGCTATGGCCATTTGTATCCAGAATGTGCGAAAGATAATCTTCGCGACCACGATGCGCTCTTTCTCCTTGTTCACCGCCGCCCGGTAGACGTCAAAGGCCACTGCCTTGTGCTCAATTTCTTCCATAGCGTGCCACACCAGCATTTCCCGCAGAGGAGAGTGGTTGTCGCTCTGCAGGCCAGCTTCGGGGTTTTCCAGTGTCCACTGGGCCAGGGTGGCCGTTATATGCTCCAGCGCGGCTGTTATCGCCAGTTGCCGTCCTGGATCCAGCCTGCGTTTTGCGGTGTCGATTCGCTTTTTGAAGCGTTTCTCAATGTGCTTCATGGCCATGCCGAGGCTTTCTGCCTGGGCGTTGAACTCCTCATGGACGCGGCTGTGATGTGCTTCCTGGCCGATGAAGCCCCGTATCTGCGCCAATAAAATCGGATCATCGATATCCTTCTGGTAGTGGCGCACGGAATCGATAAAGAACCGTTCACCGTCGGGGAAGGAGGCGGACATTGCGTACATCAATGTGCTGAGGATGGGATTGCCACGAAAAAAGTACTTTTCCCGCAGTTGTGTCATATCGAACGCCATTCTGCGTGGCTTGATAGAACGCGTTTGTGTGTCAACGGCCTGCGCTACTGTCATCGTGAGATTTCCTTGGTGGACCTGCGTTGCGTCTAACCCGGGTTTGGTCTTGATGGTCTTGCGCAAGACAAAGCCAGGATCTGGGCGGGCCTTGCTACCTATAGATAGATATTCAAAAACCCAGCCTACAGATAGTTACGCTATCCGTCAAGCATGGGACAAGCATGGGTCAAGCATGGGTCAAGCATGTGGGTCACGCATGGGTCCTGCGTGCTGCGTCTTGCGGTAAAATAACGGTATCTGCGCGCCGGTTTTGCTGGTGTATCTGGCTCATGCTCTGGACAAAGCAGGTGCTTGATGGAAATTATGGGTGCGCATTTGTCCAAAAAAAAGTGACAGAGGAATATCTGCTGACCTCCGAGGGTACGGGTGATGTGCTGGCGCTGGCAGCTACTGTGTTGATGTAAACAAGGAGCGCTCAATCACTATTCGTATTGCTCAGGCTCTCCCAGCACGTCAATCAGTGGCTGCAGATGACTTCGGTAGTGTTTCCATCGATTGATGGAGTCAGTATAAATGGCCTTGTTTGCCTGGGTGTAGCTTGGGGTTGCAATGAGTCGATTTGACTCATGATGCCGGAGACAGGTGTCATCCCAGCCCAATCCTATATGGCTAATGATATTGCGTGTTATTTCTTCGGTCTTTACCACAAGATCTTCATATTTCAGACTCAAGATTATTGTCTCTGTACCGTCCCAAAGACGCATCAGCTGTGTATATTGGGTGTAGAAGCTAGCGATTTCCGACAAATTTCGTGCGTAAAGGTGATTGTCATTGAATTTTTTGAAGTAGATAGACAAGCATGTATCAAAAGGGTGGCGCTGGCAGTGAATAATGTGGGCAGAAGGAAACAGCTGTCTAATAAGGCCTATATGCATAAAGTTATGGGGCAGTTTGTCTGTTATCCGTAACGCATTGGGCCCCAGGTTTTCTATAAAATTGAGATAGCGGTGAGCATACTTGTTGATGTCTTCCATGCTCACTGACGCGAGCTTTTCGGTGTAGTTTCGATAATCTTCGCTTTCGCAGATATCCTGGCCGATGCTCCAAAGCTCCGTTATTTCACCTGCCCCATAGGTTTCAGGGTGACTGGCGATAATCTGTTCCACAAGCGAGGTGCCTGATCGCGGCATGCCAACTATAAATACGGGTTTGTTGGTATCAATATCTGAGCGTAGAGCATTTGCTTGCGAGCCTCCTTTAATGCTGCGCTGAATATCACTCAATATTTTCAGATAGAGATCTATATCTGATTGTTGCTTTTCAAAACTATTGGCCTTGCTGTACAGGGTAAAAGCTTCATCATAATTTTTCATTTTGTCGTAGCTTTCGCCCATGGAAAACAGGGCAGCCGCTGCTATTGCATCTGGTAGTCCAGGTGTATCGAGCGTTATACGCAACGTGGCAATACTCTCGTCATACCGATCAGTAAGTCTGCATGCGTGAGCGTAGGCCATTGACAATCCAGCTGTTAAAGGCTCGTTGCGCTCTGATGATATGAATTTCTCTAATAACGTGTAAGCTTGATCGTACTCCCCTTTCAAGATATGAAAGCTGCAGCGTTCAGCAAGGGCTGGCTGATAAGCGCTGTTGATACGTAGGGCTTTGTCGATCTGTTTCAGGCCTTCGTCGAAATCTCCAAGCATTCTGTTTATACGGCCCAGTGAAATCAGTAAATCCAGCTTGTTGGCGCAGTGGGCAATTCCCTCTGCATAGAGATTTCTCGCTTGTTCAGCGCGATCACTTCTTTCATAGATTTTTCCAAGCGAGGCGTATACCGTTACATGCTCTTTAAAAATATTTTTTGCGTTAAAAAGTACCTGCTCTGCATTGCGAATATCGTGATTAAGCGCGTGCGTTTCGTATAGATTATGATGGGCGCTATAAAATTCCGGGTGTGTAGTGTTGATTTTCTTAAACGCATCAATAGCCTTTTCTATCTGATTCAATTTTCGATAGCACAATGCCTCAACATTCATATAGCTTGGGTTTAGGCGCTCTATTTCAACTGATTTTTTTGCATGATGTAATGCTTTTATTGCCTCCCCGGTCTTTAAATAGGCAAGCGCGATATTGGAATGAGCCGGAGCAAATGCCGGGTTCATTTTTAACGATTTCTTGAATGACCTGACAGCTTGACTGAATTTCCGTTGGAAGGATTGTGACACGCCTAAATCTGTATAGGCCTGACAGAAATCCTTGTTCATTTTGACCGTTTTACTGAAGTATTTTTCAGCCGAGGCGTAGTTTCCAGACCTGGCGCAGCAGATGCCGGATAGATATAGTGAATCTATATCTGTGGGTGAATCTTTTACATTTTGCTCTAGCAGGGACAAGGCCTCAGCAATTCTGCCGCTGTCCAGCAATTGTCTGGCTCGATCTCGCCTCTGGATATTATGATTCATATAAAGTGTTGCCGATTTTGATAAAAGTTAATAACTCGGGCCTTTAGCTTCGCTGTTTAAGTCGCTGGATTTTGCATCTGAGCAGCCAAGTGACGCTCAACGGCATCAAGTATTTCCGCATCGCCGCCCGTGCTCTGGCGCACGGTGAGCTGCTGTCCTGGACCGGAAAATCGAGCACCCAGCACTTGTACCGTATCAATAATTTGCAAGTTAAGTTCCTCGGCCACCGCCAGATAGATCTGGAAGTCGTCTGTCATGATGCCGGCATCTATCCGCACATGTGCCGTATTGTCAGTAATTTCATCAAAGCGAACGCTGATTGTATCTTTTTGCACGTTATCATCGGCTTCAAATATTTCACGCAAGCGAGACAACAGTTCGCGTAATCGCTCCGCATCGCCTATCTCCAGGCGCAGGTAACGAAAATACCGGATACGATCTCGCTCCGAATAGTTTTCTACCTCGTCGGCCGCAAACACTGCGTTGGGGATACTCACAAGTGTGCGACTAAGAGTGCGTATCATGGTGGAGCGCAGGCCGACTTCCTCGACCGTGCCGACCGTGGTGCCAAACCGACAAAAATCACCCGGTTTGATCGGCCTGGCAGTATAAATTGTGATTGCTCCGATAACATTTTCCAGCGTTTTTTGCGCCGCTAGTGCGATCGCCAAACTGCCTACACCCAGGCCGGCGATGATGGTGGACATATCGTAACCGGCATCATCGGCCCAGATCAGCCCGACCACTATCGCAACCAGCACTTTGATGACCGTGGCAATGGGTTTGAGCATGGCTATGTAGTGTGGGTGTCCGGCTAATAACAGCCGCCGTGCCTGGTACCCATGTATCAGGTTAATGACTCCCAGCAACAGGATTACTAGTGCGATATAGACGACACCACTGGACTGGATAATCGCCTTGGAGTGCAGCGTCAAACCAATATTGTAGGCCGCGATACGCACCAGTACGATAAAAAGAAAAATGCGGAACTGGAACGTCAGAAACTTGGTAATGGCATCCTGAAAAGGACCGGGACGATGCACCAGAAAATGTGCGAACAAAATGCAAATCAGTGACGCTATCGGCCACGCCAGCAAAAAACTCAGTACTAGAAACAAGACCTGCCAGTTTTCCATACCCAGCCATCGAAATTCGGGCAAAACGTTCCTGACAAATGTCACCGTGGTGCTGTAACCCAGTTCCTTCCACATTTCGGGAATACGGCCGACAGTGGCATTGGATATTTTCCAAATATTGCCACCCTTGCCGTCTGGAACACGCTGCATGGTGATAGAGACCGGGCCATCTTTAAGTTCCACCTCACCTATCTGATCTCGGTAGCTGGGCAGTTCATCGTTCAGATTGCCTTCTGGGTGGTCAGAAATTTTTTCAATATTGAGAATCTCCTGGCGTGCCCAAACATAACGCAACTGCTGCAATAGCTCCCCCGCATCCATACCATCGAGTTCGGGAGGCAGGTAACGCATATCCAGAAACTCACCAGCGCGCTGGTAATCCTCTTCATCCAGGGCTGCCTTAAGCAACAATAATGAAGACAAGGGCGTAGACATATCCAGAGGGCCGTCTGTTGCCTGCTCCTGAATTAGCTCTTCCATAGCCTGCTGCGACGCCCTGACCTCTCGTATCGAGGCTTCTTTCTCTTTCGGCTGATCCTGGGCCAGACACAAGCTACTGGAGAAAATGAGTAACAGACACAGTGCAGCTGAGGGTTTTTTCATTGAGTTTTCCTGTGAAGAGCGTGTATGCGGTACCTAAAGCGGACTGCTGCCTCAAAATGCGATCCTAACACTACCGTATATTGTTGTCCTTGGATGCGCATAGTGGCAGCACGGTTTTCATTCACACCAGGAATGCCCTGCAGTAAAACTGCGTCACTTGATTCCTGCACTTCCCCTTACTTTCTCAGTATCATTGTGTTGTTATGCTGAGCTCTTTAGTGGATCAGGACTCACACCATGCTAGATTTTCCGCGACGTACATTGTTAAAAGCCATGGTCTTGAGCGGCGCCGTCGGAGCACTGCGCCCCCTGTCAAGCTGGGCGGCAACCACTGGCGTATTACCGGAGCTTCCCGCTGGCAAATTCGCAGGCGACTTCCTGCTTCACAGCGAGCTGCCCCTGGCACTGGAAACCCGCCGCTCCAGCTTCGGTTTCGGACCACTTACGTCCACTTCCCGGCTCTTTGTGCGCAACAACCTGCCTATGCCCCCCGCCGCTATTAATGATGTCCCGGATAACTGGGAACTCGAAGTAGTTGGAACAACCAGAACTGAAAAATTAAGCGTTCGTGAACTTAAGTCTCTGGATATAGCCTCAGTAGCCACGGTATTGCAGTGCTCAGGAAATGGCCGCGCGTTTTTCGCCCACAATCCCTCGGGATCACCTTGGGAGTTGGGCGCCGCCGGATGCATATTGTGGACAGGTGTCCCGGTGTCCGCTGTGATAGAACATTTGGGCGGCCCCGAAAATACTGAAGCCAACTTTTTGACCGCGCTCGGCGGCGAGGTTTTACCGCCAGGCGTTAACCCGGAGGATGTTGCCGTAGAACGCTCAGTGCCGCTGAAGAAGGGGCTGCAGGACTGCTTGCTGGCGTGGGAAATGAATGGCCAACCTCTGTCGCTGGTGCACGGTGGCCCATTAAGACTGATCGTGCCCGGCTACTTCGGCGTTAACAATGTGAAATGGGTGCGGCGTCTTGCACTCACACAGGAGCAATCCGGCGCACGGATACAACAGTCCGGCTATCGCCTGCGCCCCATCGGCGAAACAGTTAGCTCGAAGGACCCATCGATGTGGCGTATGCCGGTCAAGTCCTGGCTTAATGGTCCAGGCGCCGATGGCAAACCGGTGTTACGTGGCTCTGCCGTATTGTACGGAGTCGCGTTCTCCGGAGAGCGTGGCGTTACCAAGGTTGAGGTGTCGGGTGATGAGGGCAGCAGTTGGAACGAAGCTAGCTTTATTGGTCCGGACCTGGGTCCCAATGCCTGGCGTGCCTTTATCATGCCCGTGGAACTCGCTATAGGCCAACAGCGCTTTGTATCGCGTGCAATAGATGCTGATGGTGACAGCCAACCGAGAGAGCGCAGTGAAAATGATCGCGGGTATGGCCACAACGGTTGGCTGGATGCTGCACTGGCAATCACCGTGGTTGAGCAGTTGCCAAAGCAACTTGAGCCCTCTGTGACGACAACGGATGCGGGGGCGCTTGAACCGGCGATTGTATCGGTAACCAATACGGTCGAACTTTCTGCCGCGGCACTTGCCGGGAAGGCACTTTATACGAACGGTACGCAGCCCGATTGCGGTGTGTGCCACAGCCTGGCTGATGCTGGCAGTACAGGCGCAGTAGGACCTGATTTGGACTCACTGAAACCCAGTCTTTCCCAGTTGCAGGGAGCCATCAAAAACGGGGTTGGGGTAATGCCGGCCTTTGGTGGGCAGTTAAGTGCGGAAGAAATAGACGCGCTTGCTGCCTACGTTCATGAAACAACGCGCTAAGTGATCGCCAAAAGCGCAGCATCACTTCTTCGGCAGCTAGCATTAACACCGCAGCGATAATGAACGAAAGGATACCGCGGAGTGGCCTGCAAAAGCTCAGAAACTATATCGCACAGTCAGACCGCACGTGCGGGGTGCCTCGAGAGACTCTCCCTCGGCACCTGAAAATGTGACGGGCGTTAAGGTCAGATGTGAATACGCTTCGTCAGTTGCATTTTTCACCCAGATCGCTGCATCCCAATTATTGTTGCGCCAACCCAGGCGAACATTTACCAGGATATTGTTCTGCTTCGCGCCCGAAGGCTGGTAACTAGGGTTGGCATAGTGATCGCCCATAAAGCTGTAATCGCTGCGGAGGTAGTTGCGCTGACGTTAGAACTGGCGGTCAATGTGCACCAATCCACTGTGGCCTCTAACCATTTGATGTGATGATGACTCCACTACTTGGAGGCTACATTCGCGCGACGATCTGCTTGTCAATTTTCAAGAGTCGGGGCGCTGGTGCGAGTCTGCACTTAGCATCGCTCGGCAGGACGCACTGCCCGGATTCAATATCAAACTCGTAGCCATGCCAGGGACAGCGAAGTTTGCCCGTCGATAGATCTGCATTCGTCAGAGGGCCCAATAAATGCGGGCAGATTGCCGTATGAGCGATAAGCCTGCCATTGCGCTCGCGAAGTTGGTATTCCTGTTTCTTTAATTGAAAGAGAACGGTAGTGCCTGCTTTCAGGCTTTGAAGAAGCGACATTTCGCTGCCCAGTATTACTTCGGCGACATCATCGCGCTGCTCCTGCAGGCGATGATGTCGCTGGCGCATCATGGCTTCATCTTCATCCCATAGGCGGGTATACAGCGACAAAATGGCATTCCCCAGTGACGCAACACTGGTGGCTTCGATATTCGGAAAATAGAACTCGACATGAACATCAGTGCGTTCGCTGCCTGCCGTCAATGTTGTCCATGTCTCCGAAACCTGTTGGCCGGATAAATAACTGCGCACCACATAGCGCTTTGGGTCTGCGACGGTGAGCTCAACGTGGTCCGTTTGCGCTGCGTTTGACCAGGTACGCCAACCCCAGTCACCTGCATCTGCCAGATCGACGTAATCAAAGGAGCTTGCATGGAGATGGGGCAGGTGGGCCCAATCCAGTACGTTTTCCCAAGCCCTGACGAGCGGTGCGTCCACTCGTCTATCATAAGTCGCAACCTGCACCAAATTCAGTGCGTTGGGATTGAAGGCCTTGGCATTTAGCTGGAATATTGGCATGCCAAGCCCCTAGAAACTGATGATCTGATTTACTTTGCGCTGAATGATCATCAAATCGCCCACCCCAAAGAGACCGTCCGGTGCCGGTGTGCCACCTATCAGGGGTGCCACATCACCGCGCTGTATCTGCGCACTTGTGGGGGTCACGAGCCCCAGCAGTATTCGCTGGCCCAACAGTATATCGGCGACATCTACAACAGAGTCTCCGTTGATATCACCGTTACTGGCAATATCGCAGGCATCGCCAATACCATCGCCATCCAGGTCAGTCTGTGAGGGATTGGATATTGAGGGGCAGTTGTCGATAGACGATGGCGCGATTGTAGCGCCAAAGGGGAAGTCAACAGTATTGTCCCAGCTCGATCCGTTCAGCGAGAAGAAGCCACTGCCATCGGTATAACTGGCGACAGAACTTACAAACCAGCTGCAAGACCCCAGCGCTTGCGCGACCACCGCCAGGTTGCTGCCTGCGGTAACACTGGCGGGTGTATCAAACACAAAATCGACGGCGCCTTGGTTGGAGGTGGGTACCCCTGAACCGGACGCAAACTGTTGTGACGCCAGGTTGTTGCCGTTGGGCCTGCCGGCGCCATCAAGCCCTTGTACAGAGAGTAAGAGGTCTCCTGAGCTGCAAAAAATGGGCAGCGTCACCGTAGTGAGCGACCCTGAAAAAGTGACCGGAAACGTCATAGCCCTGTAACCATTTGACCCGGATGCGAACAGGTAAAAACTATTGATCAACGAATCCAAGCCAAAACTGGCATCAAGGCCGGCGCTGTTGTTTACACCGTCGCCGTCAATGTCTGCGTCGCAGGCATCTCCTGCGCCATCGACATCGACATCAGACTGGGACGGGTTGCTATTATCCGGGCAGTTATCGAAAGCGAGGCCAACGGCGTCAGCATCGCTGTCATATCTGGCGGCAGCGCCTGCAATATCATCGGCTTGGGGTATCTCAGTATTTCCTGCGATGGCTCTCATAATGGCAGGGCTGGCGGAGGTGTGTTCCAGTCCTAGGCCATGCCCGAGTTCGTGTACGGCGACGCGTCTGAATTCTGCCGTACCGTTCCAGTTGCCTGAGTAAATATCCCACTGCCTGGTGTTATTGAATATGGTGCTGGTCTTGCTGCTGGAAGAACCGGAGAACCAGGTTTGCTGTACGGCCAGTGTGGTGCCGCCAAACGCGAAGCTGCAGTTAGTATTGGAAAAAGCCACGCTATTGTTACCTGTGCTGGGACAGGGGTCGGTGGCACCACTGTTGGTTGTCGCTGTATAGTTAAAAGTCGAGTAGGTGTTCCACAGCGTCATGGCTTCCAGGTAAGCCGTTTGCAGCTCGGCGGTTGTGGGTCCGCCGGCGACGACATTCGGCTGATTGGGGCCCGTTGGGTTGCTGTCGGCGAGGTCGACAAAGATATTCGCCTGACCGGCCTGCCAGTATGAAGACGTCAGCTGGAAGGCCGCTGCGTTGCCGGACAGTCCAGCGCAAACTAGCAGAGCCAGTAGTGCTTTTTTATCTCCCTTCATTCCGGTTTACCCGCTTCCCCCTGCGCCTCGTTCGCGACCTTCATTAGCAACAGGCGTGTACGCAGAGCGTTTTTAAAGTCTTCCTTATCGATGGCAGTCTCCAACGCGTCCTGTGATGCACCCGCGCGCAAACCCTGAGCGGTACCTTCGCTGAGCGGTGAGTCTGCTTCGTTCTGCTCGCGCTTGCCTTTAATATTGCTAGGGCTTACGTCATCCAGGCCCTGAATTGGCGCATCACTTTCAGTGAGCATCCGCTCCTTGCCTTGCTTATCTTTTTTGACTTTGAAGTGCCCCTGACTCCATCCAACAATCGGGTTCACCTGCTGGCGGTTCGGATTCTCGATAAAGTAAATTCCCGTTTCGCCTATCTGTGGATAGACCATGCCACTGACCGCCAAGGTGGTATCCCCGACGGTACCCCCGGCAAAGCTCTGGATAATCGTGGCAGATGTCAGGTCGCCCTTTAATACATCGTCTACTCTGAAGGTGATCCAGGTCGAAACATAGGTCTTTTCGGTATTCCATTTTGCTTCACTGGCAATGACTTCTCCCTCAAAGATGACGGCGGCATTATCGAGTAACTGCCCTATATCCACCTGCAGTACCGAAGTGGCGTGTAACCCAGTGGACAGGCTCAGAAAAAGCAACACCAGGGCAGCACACTGCTTTATTGCTTGGTTTATGGTTTTCATACTATTCATACCCCTGTGCTGCTCTGCGGTTTGCTGCAGCAGTCAACATGCCTGATAGTGTTGGCTTTCGCAGGCTATTCTGCGGGCTGTGTGAAGTACAGAACAAATAGATGCGCAGGTTGGTTCTGCGGGGCATTTCTTTTGATCTTCTCGCCGCACAGGCACAGGCACAGGCACAGGCA
>JBDNIE010000021.1:0-3717 GCA_041688425.1 Halioglobus sp.
AGGTCGAAACAGGTGGCGCCAGATATTCATGCGGTAGTGGAAGAGTGCTACGAGCGGGCGATGGCGAGGGGCCTGATCAATACAACCGCTCCCTTTGCTGGAGTGCCAACCTTTATCAAGGACTTGTGTGACGTTGCCGGGATGCATACTCGCTATGGATCGGCCGCGTTCTCGCAAGTAGAGCCGGCTCAGCGTAACGATCCTCTGGTGGATCAATTTGTTGATTTGGGTTTTGCTATTCTGGGTAAAAGCTCAACGCCGGAGTTTGGATTCATTTGTTCGGCCGAGCCTGTTCCCGAGGTGGGCGAACCTACACGTAACCCGTGGAATACCGGACACAGCGCTGGCGGGTCATCTTCCGGGGCCGCCGCTCTCGTAGCCGCGGGCGTGGTACCTATCGCGCACGCCGCTGATGGTGGTGGCTCGATAAGAATTCCCGCATCCGCCTGCGGCCTGATTGGCTTAAAGCCGAGCAGGGGGCGCATCTATCCCGCGCAATTGTTTAAAACGCAGCTTTTGCGCATTGCCACTGACGGGGTAGTGACGCGCAGCGTTCGCGATACAGCGTATTTTTATTCTGAAATAGAAAAGCTTTACCGTAACACCAAGCTTGAGCCAATCGGTGTTCACATCCGGCCTTTGTCGCGCAAATTACGTTTTGGCGTGGTAACAGAGTCGGTACGTGGACTGGGTATTGATGCTCCTACACGACAGGCAATGGATGCCACGATCGAACTGCTAAGCGCTTTGGGCCACCACGTCGAGGCAATGAAAATCCCTGCCCCCGACACGATCGCTGAAGATGTGACTTACTACTGGAAGATGAATGCCTTTCTGGCGAAGACGGTGGCTGGTAAACAGATTGATCGGTCTTTTGATTCTTCTCGAATGACGCCGGTCACAGATGGTTTGGCTGCGCAGTACAAGCGCAGTTTTCTGCGTACGCCCGGGGTACTTTACAGGTTGCACAGTTTATACCGCGCCTATGCCAGAATTTTTCACGATATCGACATTCTGGTAACGCCGTGTGTGAACCATTTGACGCCCGCAATAGGGCATCTGAGTGAGGGACTCGACTGCGAAACACTGTTTGGCCGTGTTCGAAATTGGGCGGGGTTTTCTGCATTTGCCAATGTAACCGGTGGCCCGTCGATTTCGCTGCCACTGGGTCACGATGTAGCGACCAACTTGCCCATCGGTATCCTGTTTGGCGCCGATCATGGGTGCGACCGTCTATTGCTGGAATTGGCTTTTCAGTTGGAAGAGTCGCACCCTCGACGTAAGATTCAGGACAGTAAATAGAGCCTGAAGTGGGCTTTTGCGTCAATTCCCCGCGCGCTGTTGCGCGCCGCTAACAAGGTGCATGTAGCAAAGCTTGGGCCCAAGCCAAATTGTGCCGTTACTGACTACGTTTCCATACCTGCAGCACATTAGTTGTTTTCCGCCTTTATACTCTGAGGTGGTATCGCTATTATTGTGGGTTGTATGTCCCTACTGCCGGGCGGTTTTTACACCAGACTGTGCCAGATGAAAAGTGGGGTAAGGTGTTACAGACCTGCACCGGTAGTAGTGTCTCCAGGCACAGAAGCCAGCCAAATGAAAAGGGCAAAACAATGAGCACAGAGTTTGACGTAACGCAGTTCGGCATCCAGTTGGAAGATGAATTTCCCCATCCGTTTAGTGTCGATCACCCCGATTGGAACGAATCCTACTTTTTTGACTGGTACGATGCCAGCGGCAGTAATGCCGGACACTGTCGTATAGGTTGGCACCCGGTTCAGCAGCGTGTCCTGTTCTGGTTATACCTCTACAACGGTACTGAATGGTTGGTAATAGAAGAATACCGCTTGCCATTTTCGGCGCTGAAATTGGCCAGCGAGAACAGTTCAGGCGCAGGGAAGAATGCCTTTTCCTACGAGGGCTGGGGGCTGGAATTCAAATATCAGCCACAACAACCCCTGCGCAGCGGCCAACTCACTGTGAGCGGATTTGCCCGAGTAATCTGTGGCCCTCGGCAAGGGATGATCAAACCGGTTCAGTTGGAACTAAACGTCAACGCTATTGGCCCGCCCTACTCGCGCGGTGCAGGCGCGGTTGCCAGTCACCGTGCTGCAAACTTCGCCACTGACCGCTATGAGCAACCGACTCAGTCCCAGGTCATCATGGTGATTGACGGAGAGAGAGCCGAATTGGCAGTGCGTGGAGAGCGCGATCATTCGTGGGGACCGCGTCCCTGGGATATGGGGTGGCAGTTCATGGTGGTCAACAACGAGCGCTTCAGTATGCTGGCGACACAGGTACAGATACCCGAATGGCCGCTCATAAGCATGGGCTACTACCATGGTCACGATGAAGCGATGGAGCATCTGTCTGAAACCGAGCTAACGCTCTCCTTCAATGCCGCTGATCCCACACAGGCTGTTAGCGGAAGTTTTAATCTGTTGTGCGATAGTGGACGTAATATTAAGGGCACCCTCGAAACTATTTCGGGCACCGAAATTGACATCACTCATACATTTGCAACACCCCATCGCACAGAATACCGGCGCTCATTGATCCGTTGTAAATTCGATGATGGCAGTGAAAGCATCGGCTGGTTCGAATGTAATCGTGAAACGGGCTAGCGAATATTTGGGGTAAAGCCGTGTTACAGGACACGAAAATGACGGACCGACTTGCGTATCCCGCATTTGATGCGGACAACCATTATTATGAGGCGCAAGACGCCTTTACCCGGCACCTGCCAAAGGCTATGCGCGCGCGTTGTGTGCAGTGGGTAACGATTGATAATCGGCAGCATCATCTGGTGGCAGGTAAGCTCGCCCGAGCGGTAAGAAACCCTACATGGAATCCCATCTCGCTGCCCGGATCAATTGCCCCTTACCTGCATGGGAAGGAACTAACGGACGATGATATCGCAAGTATGAAGGCGCACGAGCCACTGCCTGACTATTATTTGAACAGCACGGCGCGGGTGGCAAAGTTGCAGGAGCAAGGCTTGGAGGCTGCGTGGTTATTTCCAACGCTGGGTGTGCTTTACGAGGAGTTACTCAAGCATGACACTGAGGCGGTGACGGTTCAGTTCACGGCCTTCAATCGCTGGTTGGACGAAGACTGGGGCTGCAATTTCCAAGATAGAGTGTTTGCCGCGCCCTACATTTCCCTGTGTGATGTCGATTGGGCCTGCCGGGAACTGGACTGGGCGCTGGAGCGCGGAGCGCGTGTAGTGTGCATGCGCCCGTCAGCAGTTACCCTCGCGGACGGCAGCACCCGCTCACCAGCCGACCCTCTGTTCGACCCATTCTGGGCGCGGCTCAATGAGTCGGGTATCACTCTTGTTGTGCACGCTTCAGATTCTGGCTATACCACCCAAGGCTATGTAAAGGACGGATTTTCATCAGATTTTAGTGGAGGAGTTTTCTCGCCCAACATCAAGCACTTCAATATTGAGCGGGCCGCATACGATTTTCTGATAACCCTGTGCTACGAAAAATTGTTCGAGCGCTTTCCCAACCTGCGTATTGCCTCAGTGGAAAATGGCGCAGAGTTCCTGCCGGATTTGTTTCGCAAGCTGCGCCAGTCGCGGGACCGCATGCGTGCCTACTACAACGAGGACCCCGCTGAACTGTTCCGCCAGCACGTGTGGATAAATCCATTTTGGGAAGATGATGTGAACGAGGTGGCCCACCATATGGGCGTCGATCGGGTCATCTTTGG
>JBDNIE010000233.1:0-5640 GCA_041688425.1 Halioglobus sp.
GACCCGAGCCTCCATTTTCCCGTAACTGGGAATCTTTTTAAGTCACTATAAAATCCTTAAACCATTAAACACGCAGCCTGCAGGCTGCTTTGCTGTAACTCCATGTACTTGACTGTACCGCCAGATATGCCAGTATACCGACTGATCAGGCGGTATATGTGACGGTATATCTGATACCTCCACACTAGATACCGCCAAATTGAGGGTGCAGCCATGGCTCGCCCTACTGCGGCATAGGTGGCGGTATAAATAAAATGCCAATCCAGATACCGCCAAACAGTGGGGATAGGTATGGCCAATCTGACTGCAACACAGGTAAAACAATCCCAACCGGGCAACAAGGCCCGCAAACTGGCAGACGGCGAAGGGCTTTACCTCTTGGTGAATCCCAACGGCACCAAGTATTGGCGGTATAACTATCGCTATGGCGGGAAACGCAAGACCTTGGCGCTAGGGACCTTTCCCAGTGTATCGCTAAAAGCGGCCCGCAGCGCCCACCAGGCAGCCCGAGAGAAGCTAGCCCAGCACATCGACCCCGGCGCAGTGCGCAAGGTGGAGAAACTCACCCGGCACCTGTCAGCCGCTGAGAGCTTCGAGGCAATAAGCCGGGAGTGGCAACAGGTGCGATTGGCCGATAAGGCTGAGGCCACACGTAAGCGCACAGTATCCATTCTGGACAATCATCTAATACCTTGGCTGGGCGTTCGCCCCATAGCAGATATTACCCCTCAGGAGCTATTGGCGGCACTTAGGCGGGCAGAGAGTGCAGGCACCCTCGATTCAGCCCACCGGGCGCGACAAATAGCCGGGCAGGTATTCCGCTATGCCGTCGTTACCGGGCGGGCGCAGATTGACCCCAGTGCCAGCCTGAAAGGTGCGCTCACTCCGAATCGCAAAACACACCACGCAGCCATTACTGACCCTGCCGGAGTTGGCAAGCTATTGCTGGCGATAGACGCTTTCGGAGGCACACCCGTAGTGAAGGCTGCCCTTCAATTATCCCCGCTGCTGTTTCAGCGACCTGGAGAACTGCGTGGGATGGAGTGGTGCGAAATCGATTGGGAGACTGCGCAATGGGCGATACCTGCACACAAAATGAAAATGCGCCAGCCGCACATTGTCCCGCTGTCTGCCCAGGCAGTGTTGCTTCTGCGCGAACTGGAGCCCATGACAAAGCGGAGCCGGTATGTGTTCCCCAGCGCAAGAGGGGCTAGCCGCTGTATGTCAGACAATGCCGTGAGAATCGCACTGCGCACCATAGGCTATGACAGGCACACCATGTCCGCGCATGGCTTCCGTGCAATAGCCCGTACTATTTTGGATGAAGTGCTGAGTTACCGAGTGGACTTGATAGAGCACCAATTAGCCCATGCGGTGAAGGATTCCAATGGCAGAGCCTATAACCGTACCGCCCACCTACCTCAGCGCCGTGAGATGATGCAGGCCTGGGCTGACTATCTGTATAACCTGAAAGCTCAGGCGTTATCTGGCAACGTTGTCACTGCCAAATTTGGACAGTAAGCGATACCATACAGCTTGCAGCGCCTAGAGTAGCTCTCGAAAACTTGCCCCCTATGCAAGCTGGCGCTGTGATTTAAATAGGGCTGCACATTAGGTGGTGTGAGGATGGCGTACAAAAATACTGACATTGCATGTCCTGACTGGTTTGAGCTTGAGGCTTATGAATATTCTCGTGAAATGAACTTGGATTGGTGGGCAAATGCTTTGTGGGAAAGGGCTGTAGTTCATGGTCGAATCCCATATATCGACTGCGATGATGGCCCTTATGAATCAACAGCAACAGAAGCGGAATGCAGATCTGAAATCATTGACGTATTTGAAAGTACTAAGAATAGGCGAATCTCTAAACTTAGAGCAGCGTGTGAATACTCAGAGGAATTTTCTAGGCCAGTATCAAGTCTGAATTTCGGCGATTTGTCCACGATCTGCGATTACAGCAGGGACTACCATGCTGAGAGTTTTTCGAACACCTCCGTTTACAGATCAATTAAGAATGACGTTTTCACGTTAACAAATGACCGTGCGCTTGAAGGCAAGTCTGTTGATGAATTTATCAACATGCATTACCTAAAAGGAGAAGACAGCTTTCCTACAACGTTTGATGCATATGTAAGGTTTGACATCTCGGCACCTTTATCAATTCTGCTGGAGCAATTCAGAGCAGCGGTAGTCGAAAAAAAGAAGCTATATGGGATATCAAAAACGGTAGCCGGATATGTCGAGAAAGACGTAGAAAAATGGGCGGATTTAAAGATTTTGGCGTTTCTTGATTTGGCAGCATGGTATGAGGTTGAGGGTAAATTTCCTTCCGATCAGGCCCTCGGGCTTATGCTATATCCTGATGAGTTACAGGTTTCACTTGATGAGCGAATAAGGAAAGTTGTAAAGCCACTGGCGGCGCGGCTGATTTCGCCCCTAGTCATAGAATCAATACGCAACACCATTTTTAATTTAGCCGAACAACGGGGAACGGAAAAAACTTAAAAACCGTTCCGGTTCGGTTTGTATCGAAAATCAATCCCTGTAGGTATTTCTAGACAAAATATAACTTACTGCCCTGAGGCGCTGAATGATTCCGGCGTTCAACTAAAGACCTACAGGGGTATTACGGTATGACTTCACTTCGAGATCAGCTCAAGCCATTGCAGGTAGAGATACCCGACATTGGTGATGACGGGCTGTACAGCACAATCTCTAGCGGCGCGTTTCTGGGCTTTCAACCAACTACCATGCGTAACTCTCGGCACACTGGCCGATTGGCTGGGGTGAAAGCTCCGGCGTTTATCAAGATGGGTACTGTGGTGCGCTATCGAGGTAAAACCCTGAAAGTCTGGCGCGGCCAATTCACCGAGCAATTGACCACGGAAAATGCTGTAGCGCGGGAGGATGTATGAGCCTGCGATCTGCTATCAATGCCTACTGCCGTGATTGTATTTGTGACCCAATGGATGCAGGCCTTGCTGCGCAACAAATCGCGTGTTGTGTCTCTAATGACTGTCCTTTGCATCCGGTGAGGCCGATCACTGCAACGGTTATCTCCAGGGCATTGATCAGGGTTGAAGCTCTAACTCCTGAATCTGGGCAAACTGGCCATATCCTGAGCACAGAATTGATTTCTAGGGGTGGGCTGCGCGACGGTCTGGTTAATGATGCGGGGGAGGGCTAAACCATGACTAAAAAAACGGCTGCCCCTGAGAGCAACACAATCAAACAGCACAGCAACGCTATCACTAACTTGTATCGGGTTGAGGTTTCAACTACCGAGGTTGTCACAGTTGAAATCGAAGCGGATAGCGAGGCTGACGCGATGGACGCGGTGCGCTGCGATTCCCCACAGCTAGAGCGATTCGATAGCCATTACCTGGAGCCACGTTACCGGGTGATTCACTTGCACCCACTGGGGCGCTCTCAGGGAGCGTCCAGCGATGACCAAGCCCAATAGCAGGGGGATGGCTTCCAATGGTCGCGCAGCGTCTAAAAGGAGCTTTGCAGGCATTCCCCGCGCAGTGATGGAGACTGAGGATTACAGGAGCTTGGGGGCCAGTTCAGTCAAATTGCTGTTAGAGTTTGCGTATCAGTTTCGCGGCAACAATAACGGTGATCTCACTGCGGCATGGACCGTGCTGAGAGTGAGGGGCTGGCGCTCTAAAGCGACGATTGCTGATTCACTGAAAGAGTTGCTAGGTAAAAATCTGATTATCTGTGCAAGGCCCGGCAGGTTTATGAACCCAGGCGGGGTATGCAATCTGTACGCGATTACATGGCAACCGATTGACGAGTGCAGGGGTAAATTGGACATTGCGCCAACAACGACTGCGCCTCGGCGCTTCTAGAATGCCCAGTACAGAAACTGTACCGACTGGGTACAGAAACTGTACCGATGGCCACGTGATCGGGTGAGATTGGGGCTTCAATGTTATCCCATGGGTACAGAAACCGTACCGATACAGCGCCTCACTGGGTACAGAAACTGTACACCTTATTAATATACCAGGGGTTAGATGCTAAGAGTGATGCAATAACATGGTTAGACGGGCACATTGTCGGCAATAGCTGGCTTATGCATTGGGGCAGTGGCAGCTAAACAACGTGGCTTTGTATAGTGTTTGGTGGCAGTATTTATTTTAGTGCATTGAAGTCGCTTATGTGTCTGCGGATCGTGGCGTACTGGACTTTGTTAGACAGTCATTAAAGTCTGCCATCGAAAAGGAATTGGGTTAGCGCGGCGGCAGACTGATAGCCTTATAACTTGTTATAACTAAAGGGACGCACACCCTCGCGCACATGGAGCAGATTGCTGATTCTTGTTGGTACTTTTTTAGTACTCTCTAGAATTGGCATTAACGTGCCCCGAGCGCCTAAGCCTAACCACAAGCCTTATATTAAGATTATCAGAGCAATGCTAACGCGCCAGGGAAGGGCTACTTTTGATGGTTTATTCGGAGTAAGAAAAAATGAAAATAATCATAATAGTTTCCGTACTATCCATTCTGACTGGTTGCGCTTATGGCATCAAAGATATAAATGTTAGCGGGCTAGAGCCAGAATGTGTCCGAGGTTGCTCAACAACTTATTCTTCGTGTGTTTCGCAAGGCAACCAGATTGGATTAAAAACTGAGACTCTGAGGGCTTGCCAAGAATCCTATGTTGTATGCACGAATACATGCCCAACCAAATAGTGCAGAAGCGCTGAGGAACTAACAATGAAAAAATTAATGCTACCACTGGTATTAGTAACGGCGCTGTTTTCTGAAACTAGCAACGCAGAGACGTACGAGGCCTATGGAGTGGGCAGCAAAGCATCATGTGGCTCCTGGACAGAGGAAATGAGAAACGATAAAGACAGCATCAGGGGTTTCATACTTCGAGCCTGGGTTCAGGGCTTCGTCAGTGGTTACGGATATGCTCGTGGCAACCTAAAAAGAGTAGACAACCCCGCCATGTTCGGTTTCATAAATAATTACTGTGCTGCTAACCCGCTTGATTCCGTAGCTGATGCCGCAGAAGCACTAGTCGCTAAGATGAAAGAATAGGCAGTTTCACAATGAAAATCGTAGACTGGCTAGACGCGCAAGGCACTGCTGAAACGCACCTTGCCCTCCAAAATTAGTAGGGCAAGATTCATGCTGTTCCCTCGCGCACATGGGGCTGGACTAATGAGGTGGTTATTTCTGTTTATCTTAATGCTCTCAATCCGGGCATATTCAGATGCGATTGATTTAAAGTACCAAGGCATGGTGCAGGATTTTAAGACGCCCTATGTGCGAGAGAACGGTGAGGTTATCTCTAAGGTAGAGTATAGGGGTCGCACTCTCAGCTACACAACAGACGTAAATCGAGAGCGTATGGCACAAGAGTTTAAAAGTTCACCCCTGAAAGGTCAGATGAAGCGTCTCGGCGCTGAGCGGATAGTTGAGATTTGGTTGGTGCTGTTCAATATTGAAGGGCATAAGTTGTGGTGCGCGAACCCAGATCGCTATGAGGGTATTCGGGGTCGGAGTAAAAACTAGCCAAGAATCTTACTCTGACCCTAAATATGCACTTAATGGAGATTGAGGGTATTCGGGGTCGGAGTAAAAACTAGCCAAGAATCTTACTCTGACCCTAAATATGCACTTA
>JBDNIE010000234.1:0-6985 GCA_041688425.1 Halioglobus sp.
CGCCTTCAGTCGACCTCAATCTCCCTTTAATAACCAGTCTGCTAAATCCCGCCGAGATCGTATCGAAATCAAACTCGTCAGCGACTGTATTAGTGATCGTCTGCAAAAGAACCAAATCTGCAGAACTCGAATCATCTGTATTGGGGATGGTTATTTCTGCTGCCTGCCATGACTCATATCCACCACGCAGAGCTGATACTTTAATTTTCACAAACTCGGTATTTAAAGGCGCTGCAGAGTCCCCGCTATCAAACGTGTAATTAGTTGCGCTGCCCACGTTGACATCAATGAAATTCTCGACAACTTCATCAGTCGTCAAAATTGCATCGCACCGCACTAAATATTCGGTGCCTGCTTCTGGGCCTATATCGGTTGCTGTGTAGTCGTAAAGAAAATCATCAGTTTGCGCCACCCTGTCTCGATGCTTCCATGTGACTAAATTAGCACCGTCCCACTCAATAGCAGCTATCTCGGAATAGCGAATAGCGTCAACGCGAAAATCGCCGGGAGGGTATGGGCGCACGAGTCTTGAATTCATCACGATAGAATCTACAGGCGCACTAGCAAGCGGTAAAACACTGGCTCCCAGCGATGTGCGCATCACTACATCCAGGTCATCGCTCGCGGTGTACTGCACTGCACTGCCTGAAAAGTCGTACCCCCAAAATACAATAGACTCCTCATCAACAAGCTGATGCCTTGCCGGGGTAGTATCCAAAACGCCACGCCCGACTGTAATAAATAAACCTGTAGAATCCTCGCCCACAGAATCAACGCGCAGCAACTCATTCCCAAACTGTGCAATACTCCCCGGCTCTACTAAATCGAGATCACGAAAATTAGTTATATAAATCGAGGTGTCTGTATACCAAACATCTTCCGTAGGGAAAGCGACCGGGCAAAAGTCCATCACTTCGGCGTTTGCGTAACCAGCACCAGCATCGACTACTATCTGGGCGTTAGTTTCGGTGCCCTGCCTGCCGCCCGCTGCGAGCAAATACCCTGCGTCAGGATCTGATGCCAGCACGCCATCAACAAACGCCACACCCAGCTCACGCACCAGCTCGTAATAGGGCACCTCTGTCACAGTACGGGGCAGCGCGGGGAGAACCTCAGCAGCAGATGGATCTGTCCATATCCCTGCCTGTCCATTGCCGCCCGCTGCGATCGGTGTCGGCAAAGAAAAAACATCTTCTAGTGCCTCGATGTTAATCGTCTGCTTTTCGCTGTCACCGAGTGTCATCTGCTGCACCCGCATCACAACAGAATTAATACTCTCATCTGGCCAGTCAAGAATAAACGCATCGCCTACGTTGAGACTTTCGGCAATACGCCCCACTTCAACGCGGCAACTCAGTAAAGGAGTCGACAGGCTTATTAGATCGCGCATACACAATCGCGCCGCCAGCGGGCCGGATGTCACTGCAGGGTAGGACACCGTTGTTGCGCTACCGCCGCCTAGCTGAATTTGATGCAGAGACTGGTTGTGTTTTGTAACGCTGCCCTGCTCTCCCGTTGCTCTGTCGTAGTAATTAACAGTAACGCTAGCAACCAGCTCGCCCACTGCTGGGCGATTAGCATCAATCACACCCATTACATTGGTTTCGTTCAGCGTGATTAGATCGGATAATGAGTAATCATCTCGAATTAACTTGAGAGTAAATTTACCAGTCTCCCGCGATACATACAAAACGGCATCAATGTGCCTCAGTATCTCTGTGACGAAATCTATCAGCGGAGCTTCACGCGACCATGTGACGCTTAAACCTAGCAGCTCAAGCCACAACCCATCAGCAGCGAACTGAAATGCTGTATCGTCAATATCTGAATCACTGTATCCCATGCCCCAGTCAGGGTCAGTTAAGCACTCGCGGATAATGTGCGCGGGGTTCATGTCGCTGCAGTCAAAACTGGTAAAACATTGAAAGGGATCGGCAGCCTTAAATATTTCAACGTTCCAAGAACCGCTGCCCTTCGGATTTAAGTCAGCACCTTGCGCGTATATGTCATCAATAAGCCATAACTTGTAAGCGGTGTGTCCAGTCAAATATACATCAGGTTGATTTCGCGCATAGGCGTACGCTAAATCTACTGTATTGAACGCACCATTCCAATACAGTGTGCTTTCATCATCCGGGGTCGTGACAACAAAACGATTAGTGGCCCATGCATCTGGGAATGGATCAGGAAAAGCAATTGACCACCCCATCACATAGGCTTTAGCTTCATCATTAGTTGCAATTTTCTTTCTCACAACGTAAATGTCACTCGGATCAACGCCGGTTAAGTGATAGCCAACCTGTCCAGCCGGGGAAAGATATGTCCCCTCTGCCAGTGCTGCAGTAACGCTTTCCCTGTTTTGATCTCCGTCAAAATTAGGATTTGGCGATACAAAAGCATCGAGTGAAAGGCAGCTTAAAACCCCTGAATCCTGCAAGCCGTCAAAATAGCTGCTAACACTCGGTATTTCTGCCTTTTCGTCGTACCACTGAGTAATACCATTTTGCCGCGTATGTATCCTCTCACCAACAAAAGCCCAAGGCTTTAGATACGGATTGTTGCCCGTATAAACCTGACGAAAAACTGCAGATGTCATTCCCCGATATGCTGGAATATCCCCAGAAATTTGAGCGTCAAGGTAGTCATTTACGACTTGAGATGGGAAGCCCATATCAATATCAATTGTTCCGCTGACGCCGCCCTCTCTAGCGTCACCCCCGAAAAGCTCACTAGCGATAGAGGGCAGTTGAATCGGTTCATCACCGACATTGTTGCCTGTCCATGCCGTGCGGCCATCAACGCTGATTTTTTTTATGCTATCTATCGGCCCTTTCCACAGACCGAGGTGCAGCCCCAGAAGGTATTTATAGCCTACGGTTACTTTTTTACCCACGCGCCACCTCAACCACTCTCAGCGCCTGCGCATCACCGACTTCTATCAATTTTTCTGCGTCAATGCCGTTTTTTACAAAGTCGCGCCAGTCAAAACCGTTTTTATAAGCCCATTCTCGGGCCTTCGGGCAAACGCCCGCAGCACGCAGATCACGCATTTTAATAATCATTTTTTACCGCCTTCCGACTTGATTGGAATCGTTCGCAGATCGCCATACCACAGCACATTGGGTCCACGCATCTCACGGCATCCAAAGAGTACAGGGATGTCTTTGCCTACCTCAGCAGTGGGAACCTGTATATCGTCCATTGTTGGTGATGGCTGTGATTGTGGCTTAGGCGCAAACGCATAGCTGGCTGCAAGGCCAATCACAAAAGCGGCGAAAAAAACCCACATTAGACAATGCTCCCGGTTACATCGTTACCAAACGGGT
Source organism: Halioglobus sp. (assembly GCA_041688425.1). Lineage (GTDB taxonomy): Bacteria > Pseudomonadota > Gammaproteobacteria > Pseudomonadales > Halieaceae > Marimicrobium. The sequence continues at coordinate 3,327 of JBDNIE010000234.1, forward strand.
TTTTATTAGGTATCCACGGGCACCCGCCGTAGTTTTCGATGTTATTAAATCTGTTTTTACAGGTTACTAAATCGTGTGCGCAGCCAGGGTAGATCGTCACAGATTGCGGGCCGCTTGCAGTAATAGCAGCGATCAAGGAAGGCAAAGAGCTTAACAACGTAATGGCAGTATCTTCGTGCTCCATGATGTCGCGGTAAAAGCCGTCTGAGGTTTTGATCATCCCACCCCTAAAATAGTTTATTGTCGCGTTTGAATCTGAGTAACTGACAGTGACGCCAACACCGCTGGCAGCCGAGGCGGTTGCTGCGACCGCAAAATCATCTTTATCTAAACCACAGCCGCGACCGTAAAGCACATGCCTGCAACCTGTCTGGTATTTCTCGCGCAAGCCGGGTCTTCGCAGTGACGTAAATACATTCTCGCAGTCCAGTTTTACCGCATCTGCATCGCTTGATGAACCAGAGACTCGACCCTTCCAATAGAACCTAAATTCCTCCGCAGCATCGTTGGTATGCAGTCGAAAAACGGTAACGCTTACCACCTGCTCCGGGACGCCACCGAGAAATAGCGCCGCGAAAGGATTGTCGCGGGGCAAGGTAATTCTGAGCGGATCTTTAGCCATCTCGTTTGTCTGGCTGAACTCACTAAATCCTATCGCTGCAGGCGTCCATGTATAGCTCGAATCAGCGACAATTTTTTCATCGTTTGAGTAGCTATATTCGGTTAATCCGACAGCAAAAAGCACTCTATATTTTGGTCTGCCATCCTGATTGCTTTGCTCTTGCGCGTTATAGCTCACGGTGTGGGGATCTCAATCAGTGGAACTTGCACTGACATGCCCGCCCCCGCAGCGTGCAGAAGCTCCACCCTATCGCTGTTGAGCCTGGTACATCGCAGGTAGCTGATGCGCTCTATTTGCGCCGTGGTGAGCGATACGCCAAGCGTTGTGCCTAGTGTCATGTTGATAGTGGCTCTGCCGTCTGTGAGCGTACCGGCTGTAATTGATGTGACGAGACGGTAGTAGCTGGTTGTCGCCGTCTTGATTTCGATGTCAAACGGATCATTACGGCCCAGTCCCGTCAACCCGAAAAACGCAAACACCTTTACCGTAGTTCCTGATGCTGTTGCCGATGGCTCTAAATCCTTCCCGCGAGAACTCATCCAAAATGCCTTCTGCCTGCCCCTGCGATAATGTAGCCACTGCTTCAGCGCAAATTGCTCGGAGCGCGTGAACAGGTGCCAGCGCATCGCGTAAGTCATGTCTGGGATAGTGCGGTTGCGGATGTAGTGCGCAATGCTGCTGCTCGTCCCAAATGCACTGATAGGCCAGGCGATGGATTCGTCAAAAGACCCACCGCTAACAACAGGACACTCATCTAGCACGTCGAGGCTGCGATAAGTGACGCCCGGTGGCGTTGCTGACAGATCATCGCTATTATCTACCTCCATCGCTATGCTAGCATCATGTATCCGCCCGGCGCTTCGGTTATTACTCAACGATTCCGGTGCTTTTGCGCCCCACAGTGGGATCAATCTAGCACGGGAATAGTTGCCAGCTACCACAGCGAGACTGGTGCCCGCAAACGTCAAAAGCACAATCTCAAACTTGCTGGGAGACTCCCACAGCAGCATCACAAAATGCCCGAAAAGCACAGGGGCATGAATTATTGAAACGTCGACAGTAACCGCCACAGAACTGCCTGCAGATACTGCCCCTAGTGTTAAAAGTTGCCCCCAGTCAGGCACCAGAAAGCCGTCAGCACCCTGCGCATCACGAATAAGCGAACGGGCATGTGAGTATTTAATGTCAGTGAATGAGTGAGCGAGCTGGAACGTGCGGCGTGGAGACGTGCGCATTGATATACGCTGCTCCCCCGCTTTTGCCCGCATGACATCCGTGGAGAATTGCAGCTCCTCTATCATCTCCTCGCGTGGCGGGAATGGCCAGACGACTGCTGTCATACAGTCAGCGCTTGTATAGTGCGCCGATTCTTTCGCATGATGTTCAAGATAGCTTTTTCTCCCGCCTTGCTGCCCATGTAACCGCCGACCATTTCGTCGCTGTCATAGGAGTTTACGATACGGATGTTTGGCGATGACCCGCCACCCTCACGCATATTGCTCTGCACGTCAGATAGTGTGCGGTCGAGCTTGGCAGACGTTTTCTGAGTCGTTACGCGCTCGCCTTTCTGCAAATTCCATGTGCCGGTAGCAGGTATCGAATCCATGCCATCGTGCGCTTGACCTTGAATGCTGGTTGATGTGATGTTGCCAATAATCGAGGCGGTAGCAGCGGCCACTGATGCCATTGCCGCCAGGTTGGCCGGGAACGGATTAGCCGCAGCCTGCGCAATGCCTGCCTGTATAGCGATAATTGATTGTGCAATCGCTGCGGCCTTCTGCGCAGCAAACATAATTTTATATGCATCTGACTGCTCGCCAGCAAACTGCCCGGTCAGATCCGCCAGGTTACCGAAAAGATCAGAAGCCGCGACTAGCGATGCTTGGTAACGCGCACCCTCTATTTGCGCCAGCCTGTCCTGATGCTCCTGATTCAGTGCGGCCTCTTGTTCATCCCACTGAGCACTCAGCTCTGACTTGCTGGCTCGATACTCCGCGAGCATATCAAGCTGCGTAGAATACCAATCATCAAGCGCCTTTTCGGCCTCGTTGATCTTTCCAAGCTCACCGAAAGCACCCCCAATTTCGGGAGCCAAGCCCGCAAACTCCGGAGCCGCTTCAAAAGCTGATGCAGCAACCCGCCCGCCTGTCTCGCTGTTCACCTGTCCAACTGCCTGCAGAATAGCCAGCCTCTCGGTGAGCGTGTCGTTCAGCTTTTCCTCGTCGGTGCGCAGTTCCGCGACCAGCGCGGCATAGGCTTCCTGTGCCTTTATGGTTTCCTGTATGTCCTTGGATAATTCGATCTTTTTCGCAGTAACGCTGATTTTTTTTAGCTCGTCATTGGTGCTTTTTAGCACCTCTGTGTACTCTTTGGTTTCCACCCGAGCCGCAACTGCCGCAGATGCGGCTACCTCTCCCGCCGCCTGCGCTTTGGTGTAAAAATCTATTAATTTTTCGCCCGCTAGCGGGGCACTTTGTATATCCGAGATCTGTTTGCGCAGGGCTTCTACATCTGCTTTTGCTTTATCTGAACCCGTAAAGGATAGCCGAGTTGTAGCGCCCGCAAGGCTAAACTTAACGGCAATTTCGTCAAGATACTTGCCAAGTTTATCCACTGCACTGATTATCGCGGCAATTGATACCACAGACTTCTGTGCAGAATCCTGCACGACCGTACCAAGACCGCCAGCGGCATCAGCAGATCGCAGAAATTCATCCCCAACAGCTTTAAGGATAGGCGCTAGCTCAACCGTAAGCTGCTTACCAATGCCTTCAGAAAGCAGCCCAAATGTGCTCATTGCATCATTGGCTTGCTCGATTTTTGCCGCATCAACGTCCGATAGGTTGATACCAAAAATGGCAACCTGCCGCGCTGCCTCCTCAATCGTGGCCGGGTTCAGCATCTGAATGGCCAGAGCGCCGCGAGAGCCAAAAAGATCAGCAGCCACTGCTGCGCGCTCGGTAACAGACACGTTTTCTTTAAGCGCGGTATTAATCGCCTTGATGCGCTCATCAAGCGGTAGTTTAGATACTGCCTC
>JBDNIE010000022.1:0-10850 GCA_041688425.1 Halioglobus sp.
CGCCCTGTCCCCGCGAGCCGTTGCTCGGCCTGCACAAATATCGGGCGTGTCCGCAGCGGGTGCCGATACTCTTCCTACCCGATCGCCGAAGAAAAACCGGTCAACAGGTTGCGCGGATTGGGCAACCAGTAAGAGAAGACCGAGCAAGTGCTAGCGCAGATTGAATTCTGCAGCGCCAATGGAGCCGCGCACTTGATCGATATACCGGTGGACTTCAGCCAAAACGGGAGAAAACTCAACCAAAGCCATACGCAACCGCAGTCGGTAACAGTAACGTCACCACTTGGGCCACTCGTTCGCCGTGGCGCGTTTCCTCGGCACCATTTTGACGAAGAATTTTCGCTACCGCGTCGCTGGACTCCGCATCAGCCCACACCTGATATTGAAGATCACCGTCTTGCTCGGACTGCTGAATGATCTGAAGCAAATCCGCATTGATAATGCCGTCCAGATCCATAGGCTGAATATAGGGATTGTCCTCATCGGCAGGCAGATCGAAACTGCCGCCCGATAATTCAATTGCTTTCAACAGGCGGTGCGCGTGGCCGCGCTCCTCCTGCCCATTTCGTCTTAAAAGATTTTTTGCTTCGTCATTCTTGACTGCGTCGGCAGCAGCGAAATAGAAGGCCTCGCCGGCTGCTTCCAGTAACGCCAGGATCTTCATGTCATCAATCGACAGCCTTTCACGGGTTGCCAGCAGGGCAAAAGCTTCTATCTGATCCGTCGGGTACCCTGAAGGTATCGTGGTCATATCACACTCTCTATTGAATTTTTCCAAGCGCAACCCTAAATCATATGTTGCGCTTTGCCAAATTGACAATACTTCATTACAGTGCCCGCTCGGAAACTCTATTGCCCAAAGTTATAGGCGAAGGTAACCCCAATCGTACGCGGGGCGAGCTGACGCCTGATCTCAACATAGGGCGACGTCATCATGACACCGTTCTCGTAGTCGGGGATATCAGGCAAGGCCCTGTCCTTCAATTTGGCGCTTTCGTCCGCAATATTTTTCACCCAAACGCTGACATCCCATACGCCATTGGCTGATCGCAACCCCGCGTAAAAATCCAGGGTGACATAGCTGTCCAGATCTTTGCGGAAAGTAGGTGAGAAGTATTCACTCTCCGCATTGAGCAGGCTGCGCAGGTACCACTCGCTGGACATGCTCTCGACACTACCCCAATATTCAGAGGCAATATTGGCGGACCACTCAGGCAAACCACCCGCTCTTTCGCCGGTCAGGTCGCAGGTGTTGAACGAAAACAATTGCTCACTGATAACGCCACCATCGGTACACGCAACACTCTTGGCGTCGGTCAGTTCTGTCTGATTGTAGCTGAGTGAGGACGTTAGACTCCAATACTCACTGATCAGTACGGAGAAGTCAGTGTCAAAACCGTAGGATATGGCCTCATCCACGTTAACCACCGGATCAGCGAGGGAGACGGTCCCGTCCTCATCTCTATATGACACGCCGGCGGCCTGGTACTGGAACTGATCGTAAATCTGGTAGTAAGTAGCAAAGTTAAATAAGCCCCTGCCCTCCCATAGCTGCCACTTAAAACCAAGTTCCAGGTTGTAACTGTCCTCGGAATCAAAGGCACCAAATACAGGCGGCTGCGGATTACCGGCGATGTTGGCCGACCCATCGCGCCAACCCGTGTCGAAAGCCGCATAGGCCATTAGGTCGTCATTGAGGTTATGCTGGTACTTGAGTGACCCGGTGATTGCGTGGTCAGAGAGGCTCTGCGCCTCTGGCAGAACACCGTCTGTCTCACTTGAGCGCACCAGCACTTCCCCGGCTTCGGTAAGCAAAAATGCGTTGGTCAGAAACGGTTGTTTCGCATCGCGTTTTGCATCGTTGTAACGCAGTCCAACTGTCAACGTGCCTTTCTCGTTCACGTATATCGAGTTATGCGAGAACAGCGCCCAGTCCTCAGATGTCAATGATGCTGTCGAACTGGTGTCGGCACGCACCACCGTCCCTGGAATACGCGGATCGAAAACAAACGTCGTGGCCTCTACCCCGGTAGTGGAATCAGCATCCCCATAGAATGCACCCACAGTCCAGTCCCATAAATCGTTGCCTTGGGACGCCAGGCGTATTTCGTAGATGTCGCTCTCGGTAGGCGACGGTACGTATTGCTCTCTTGCTCGCACCGCTGTGGCGTCCTGATCAAAATAGCGGTCAATGGCCGCATCTTGATAGCTGTAGGAAAACGTAGTCACCCAGTCGTTAGCGAACGTATAGTTACTCTCCAGAATCAGGAATTTGGCTTTGTTCTTATAGGTAGAGTTGAACTCTGCCAATGCTATTCGGTCATCAAAATCCAGATCAGGCCCCTCGACCACGGGGTCGGCATCAGCATCATCCTTGATATGATGCCATGACAGGCGCGCGTCGAAATTATTTGTAGGCTCCCACAAAAGAACGGCCCGATAGGCCCTGGTTTTTGTCTCTGCGTTCTCATCGCGTGTGCGGTTATAGACACCACTGTTTTCATTGTTATCATAGAGTCCTGATAGACGCAGCCCTAATTCGTTCTTGATGAGCGGCAGTGATGCCGCTATCTGACTATTTGATCCATCCTGATCGGTGAAGCTCTGCCTGATGAAGCCGTCTATCTTCTCGAGATTCGGGTTGGCAGTAGTAATCGTTATGGCACCCGCTGGAGAGCTCTTGCCATAAAGCGTACCCTGCGGGCCCCGCAACAGTTCCAGTTGCTGCAGATCGAACAGGCCGCTGAACAAGTTTCGCGATTGAGCGATGAATGTTCCGTCCATATAGGTTGTTACGCGCGGCGACACGGGAGCATTAAGACTAGTCCCAAGACCCCGTGTAGCGATATCGCTATCAAAGTTAGAGCCGCTGATGGAGAGGCCAGCAACCATGTTGGAGAGGTCGTCGAAACTGAAGACGGCATACTCATCCAACGCTTCTCCGGTCACCACATTAATAGTGATGGGAGTTTCCTCCAATGACTCAAGGCGTTTCTGTGCTGTAACGATAATCTCTTCCAGCATCAGGGGCGCTTTGCCCTCGACCGCAGCATGGACAACTGCACCTCCAGGGAGAAGTGCACTGAAAAGTATTGCCTGGGATGTTGCTCGGGGAAATTTTACCATCAGGTTTATTATTAAACTCCTGTAAGGACATCAGTAAATCACTATGCATTACAGCGCTGCTAGCAGCGCCAGGTTCTGGTTAAACAAACCGGATTAGCGCAGTACCCAATGCTTTATAGTTTCAACTATTTAATATACTCTATTACTGATACGCTACTCGTGTCAAATGTGTTAGTCACTATAATGGAAAGGCAAAATCGGCATCCGCGCATACGGCCCGAGACATGAAGAGCAGCTTATGGAGGAAACTCGTGCCTTTGGCGACGGTGGGAGCAAGTGACTTCCATGCAATCGGAATGACAATTACCAGATTACCGTCTATTAACGCCATACCTGCAGTGTGTGCCGCAGAGCCAGGCATTCGAACCTATGCGGACCTGCCCGTTATTGCCGGCGCAGGCCGGCTGGCCTCTTACCCACTCTAACAGGAGCATTAGCATGCGCTATCGTGTCATCAACTGGGGTACTGGCAACGTGGGTATCCACGCGCTACGCGCCACCATCCGCAACCCCCAACTGGACTTGGTCGGTTTGCACGCACACAGTGAAACCAAGCAGGGTAAAGATGCCGGGGCGATAGCTGGGCTCGATACCATTACGGGGGTGTTGGCTACGAACGATGTCGATGCATTGTTAGCCCTCAAACCCGATGTCGTCATTTACACTGCCAACGGGGAGATGCGGCCCCATGAAGCCGTCCGGGATATGCAGCGAATTCTGACAGCTGGTATCAACATTGTCGGCATTGCATTGATCTATCTGATATATCCACCTCACGCAGACCCCGCATTGCGCGAACCATTGGAAGCAGCCTGCATAGCGGGAAACAGCACTCTATTCATCAACGGCATGGACCCCGGGTTCTCCGGCGACGTTCTGCCACTGGCTGCCCTGCAGATAGCGGACCAGGTTGAACAGATTCGCGTGCAGGAAATATGCAACTACGGCACCTACGAGGACCCCGATTTTACCGGCATGGCTTTTGGTTTCGGGCAGGGGCCGCAAGCTGCCCCGCTAATGTCCCTGCCGGGTGTGCTCACCGGAACATGGGGAGGTATGCTAAAAATGGTGGCCGAAGCTATCGACGTCGAAATTGAAGAGATTCGCGAAGTCTATGAGCGCTACTATGCCAATGAAGACTTCGAGTGTGCCATGATGCCGGTAAAGGCAGGCACCTGTTCGGCTGTGCGCTTTGAAGTACAGGGTATTGTGAATGGCAAGCCGCTAATCGTTGCAGAACATATCAACCGCTTGGCCCACAGCGAAGCGCCTCTATGGCCATCTGCACCCTCAAATCGTCTGGGTGTGCACCGGGTCATCGTCAGCGGTAATCCCTCAGTCCAGCTCGAGTGTTTTGTGACCGGCGAAGACGGAGACCACAATACGGGAGGAGTGCAGGCGACGGCGCTGCGAATAATCAATGCAATTCCTCAGGTTGTGGCACATGAGTCCGGTATCATTTCGACTTTGGATTTACGGCATACGCCAACTCGAAATGTGAGGGGCACAGAGCGCGGTTGAGAAGCTGCTAAATTTGCGTTTTGCGGCCCCAGACTAACACCCTGCCCCGCTCTGAAAATAGACTTGCCAAACGCGAATACCGACCTGATCACGTACCCCTAGCGAGCTGCCGCCACAGCAGACTAAACGCGTGAAAAATCATTATAGGGCCAAAGAAATACGCCAAAAAAAGCGGGCCATTGAAGTCGATTCGCACCTGGGTTTGCAGCTTGCGCCCACCACTCGGCGAGGGCAAATCGCCCGCGGTCGCACCAAGCTCATTCGCAGTATTTGCGTCCGTCATTACCAATTCAATCTCGCGATCAATAAACGGGAGAAAGATCTGCTCAGTCATCGGATCACGGTCCAAACTATTCCACTCCACCAGGGTCAGAATAGCGAGCACCATGGCCCATACGATGCTGAAGTGGGTAGCGCGATTGAAAACGGGTTGGGTCATCGACAGCCTGCGACCGCCTCTTTGATAAAAAGTAGGTAGGCAGTATCCCGCGACTGCGGCCTGATTACCAGATTCCAGCTGGTGAATGGCAAACTAGCGCTTCTTCGCCGCGTTCAAGCCGATAGGATACAAACACCGGAAGCCCAATACCGACCTGGCGCGCTTGCCGTAAGACGCAGCCGGTCGAAAATGTGCATCAGGCAGCAAGAAATCGCGTCACCAGATACCAGTACATCGGGATTCCCACTATGATATTGAAGGGGAAGGTAATGCCCATGCTCATCGTAAGATACTTGGCAGGATTGGCCTCGGGTAGCGCGTCCTTGATGATGGCAGGTGCCACGATATAACTCGAACTGGCACACAAAATAATCAGCAGAAATCCACTGCCTTGAGGAAGATCAAAAATCACGGCAAGCCATAGCGCCAGCATACCGTTGATCAGCGGCACGATCAGGGAGAACGCAACCAAACCGAGGTTAAACCCCTCTAGTTCCTTTATTTTTTTGCCCACCAGAGTTCCCATATAAAGCAGGAAAAATATCAGCATACCCGTAAACATATCGCCGGAAATAAAGGTCGTCAGGATGCTGGTGTCGTTACCCATCAACATCAACAAGTACCCAACGATCATACTGCCCAGCAGCAGTAGCAGCGTACCGTCCGTGAGTGCCTTTTTAAGGACTGCCCACTTGCTAGTGCTTCCAGGCTGAGACCATTTGGCCATCATGATGGCGAATATCACCGCTGGAGTTTCCATTATCACCAATGCAACAGTCATGTAACCTCCATACGACACGCCGATGCTGGTGAGAAACGCCGCCGCCGTAATATAGGTCAGTGTAGAGTTAGAACCATAGACACCGCCCAATGCCGCTGCGTCAAAGTCATTCTCATAGCGTCGCATGAGGAAAAAAACATAGATTGGCACAATGGCACTCATCAGCAGAACGATACCCACTGAGGCAAACCCGGTCTCGCCCAAAGGCGAGGTATACAGACTTACGCCACCCTTAAACCCAATGGCCATCATTAAATAGAGGCTAAGGAACTTGACCACCGATTCAGGAATATCGAGATTGGAGTTCACCATCGCGGCAAAAAAACCAAGAATGAAGAACAATACGCCTGGGTTAAATAGGGTCGGTAAAAAGTCAAGTTCCACCAAAGCACTCCTTTCCAATTCAGTATCAATTAGGCTACATCACCGTCCAGATACGTGTGGCTTTGAGGCAATTCGGCGCGGCCGCTACCTTACCAAGATTTTGACAACTTAGCCTCACGACGCGAGAAAAATGTGGTTGTCATTGTTAGTACGCGGCCTACTCCATTCTGAAACCGCGACTACCTGCGGATACTGACAATGGCCGGGAGATACTGTGTGTCTACCCGGGGCAAAAAGATTGGATACCGTCGTTTCTGAAGATGGCATTGGCACGCGGATTGAAGCACGATAGAGCAGGGAAACGGTATGCAACCCAACGGAGTTGCGATCAGTGGTTTGGAACTGGCAAGTACAAGGAGATGCAATGGAACTCGAGTTGAACGCTAAGGTTGCCCTGGTCAGTGGCAGTGATCGCCGCACGGGCGAAGTGATAGCCGCCACTCTTAGAAGAGAGGGGGCGACCGTCATTTATCATGGAAATGACACTGCTCCTGATCACACGCTGGCAGTTTGCGGGGACGTGAGCACCGAGACGGGCTGCGCACAGGTGCTTGAACAGGTCGCGCGCCTGGGTCTTTCGGTCGACATTCTGGTTAATAACTACGGCACCACCGACAACCACAAGTGGAGCGAGGCCGATACCGCAAAGTGGTTGGAGTTGTATCAGATCAATGTGCTATCGGCGATGCGTCTCGCGCAGGGTTGCATCGCGGGAATGCAGGCGCGTGAATGGGGCCGAATCATCAACCTGGGCACCATGGGTACGTTTAATCCTGGCGCCGTTCGACCGGCCTATTACGCTGCCAAGAGTGCGTTGGCGACGATGGGAGCCAGTCTGGCGCAAGCACTATCAGGAACGGGTATCACGGTAAATACCGTCTCACCTGGCTTCGTGCGAACCGAACAGGTTGAGGCGGGCTATCGACGCCTTGCCAAAAAATTGGGGCGCGGCGAGAGTTGGGACGAAGTCGTAAAGCTGATTATCGAGCGGGATTTCCCCAACCCCTGTGGTCGAATTGCCGAGCGAGAAGAAGTGGCAGACCTGGTCGCGTTCCTCGCGAGCCGCCGCGCCGCTTTCATCAATGGCCAGAATATACGCATTGATGGCGGCGCGCGTTAGCGAAGAGCAGCTTGACTGGCAGATGCATATTTAGGTGCAGCTCGCAAAAACAGAACACCGCCCAACAGTACGAGTAGCAAACTGAAAGCCATGGCATAGCGCAAGCTATCAACACCGAACATCGGCATCATCGCATCACTCAGTATGCCAATGGCTAGAGGCCCCAGTCCCATTCCGACCAGGTTAAACAAAAACAGAAAGATCGCCGCCGCCTGAGCGCGCATATTATCCGGCGACAGCGTCTGAATAGCCGCGTAAGTCGGCCCGATCCAAAAAGCTGCCGCAACACCGCCCAGTAGCGTAAATATAATGGCAACCGGCACCGTATACCCCGCCACCGTAAATTGCTGGGACTCAGGCCATAGCAGAAACCCCAACATCAGCGGAGCGGTAGCAAACGCGCCACCGGCAGGCAACCATAGCTGCCAGCGCTTATCACGCTTACTCAGCTTGTCACAAAGAATGCCTCCCGTCACTGCGCCGACAATCCCGCTGATCGCGCCGGCACCGCCAAGCAACAGGCCGGTTTCTACCAGGCTTAGACCGTGGGTACGCATCAAAAAGCTAGGCGACCAGGTCCCCAGGCCATAGGCCGCAAGTGCCGTCGTCGCGCCAGCCAGCGCAATCAGCGAAAATCCGGGCAGGGCCCAGATATGCTTGATGTCCGCCAGCATATTATTTTCACTCGGCGGTCCCTCACGGGCCGGCTCTTTGACGGTGAGCGCAATAAGCAGGCCGATAAATACGCCCGGAATGCCAAAGACAATAAACGCCATGCGCCAGCCATACTGGGCGGCCACTATAGCGCCACCGAGCATGCCAATCAGGATGCCGAATTGGGTCGCAGTCGCATGAATACTCAATGCTGTGGCGCGCTGGTCTGCGGGAAAGTAATCGGCGATCAGGCTGTGTGAAGGAGGTGTACCTCCCGCCTCACCAATACCCACGCCTACTCGGGCCAGAGCCAGCTGCCAAAAACTTCCGGCCAATCCACAAAGCGCAGTCATTCCACTCCAGAGTCCTATTGAGATTGCGATAACATTACGACGTGACCAGCGGTCTGCCAAACGCGCAACAGGAACACCCAGACTCGCGTAGAACAGCGCGAAGGCAAAACCAGATAGAAAACCCATCGCCGTATCACTGGCGCCAAATTCGAGCTTGATCGGTTCCAGCAAAATGGTGACCAGCTGCCGATCGACAAAGTTCAGTATGTACGTCAGCCAGAGGATAAAGAGTACATACGCTCGATATTTCGTACTGTAGGTTGCTGAGATCATAGGTTAAAACACTGCTGCGAGTAGGGCGCAAGAATAGACATGCTATCCCTTCGAGTCTATACCGTGACCACCCGTATTGACCTCGGCCACTGAACGCCTTACCGATCGAGAGATGGCCTGGCAGAAGGCGAATTTCGCGTACACTGTCACTCAGCCACTTCACTCAGCTATCAAACGGAATCCACATGGTAGACACCGGACACTCCCAACAGCCTCTGGCACAACCGGGGCAGGTAGCCTGGATGGAGATCGTGACAGTAAACCAGCTCGGCGCATTTGCAGCCTGGGGCCTGCCCAAGGACCTGTTTATTCCCTTTGCCGAGCAGCAACATGCCTTGCGAAAAGGCCAGCATGCTTTGGTGAGAGTCTACCAGGACAACCAAAACCGGTTTGCGGGCTCGACCCGCATAGATCACTGGATAAAAGATGACGCGAGTGGGTTGAGTGCCGGGGAACAGGTATCACTGGTTATTGCGGACAGAACCGAGCTGGGCTTTAAAGCTATTATCAATCATCATTGCTGGGGCCTACTGCACGGTAACGAACTGTTCAGGACACTGAGCACGGGGCAGGTCACGGAAGGCTATATCAAGCAGATACGCGCGGACAATAAAATCGATCTGATCCTGGACAAGCCGGGCTTCAGTAAAAGCCGGATCGACAGCCTCGGCCAGCGAATAATAAGCCAGCTGCAAGCTAGCGGCGGGCACTTGGCCCTGACGGACAAGAGCCCCCCAGAGGAGATCTATGCCACCTTTGGTGTCAGTAAAAACGTGTTCAAGCAGGCCATTGGCGCCCTGTATAAACAACGACTTATCAGCCTGGAAAGCACAGGGATAAGTCTGATTGAGCAATAACCGCCCCCTACAAGAGGATCCACCATGCTAACGGTACACCACCTGAACAATTCACGGTCGCAGCGGATACTCTGGTTACTGGAAGAGCTGGAGCTGGACTACGATCTAAAATGCTACCAGCGCGATGCCAGCACTAATTTAGCGCCGCCGGAGCTGGAGGTAGTCCATCCTCTGGGGAAGTCGCCGATCGTAACCGACAGCGGTAACGTCATAATTGAATCTGGTGCGATTATCGACTATATCCTGCGCAGGCACGGCGGTGGGCGACTGCTGCCGGCGCCGGGCACAGTTGAGCACGAACAGTATCTGCAATGGCTGCATTACGCCGAGGGCAGCGCCATGTTGCCGCTGATGCTGCGCATGTATACCAGCCGTCTGCCCGATGGTGGCGCGGCGTTACAGCCGCGGATTGACAATGAACTGAAGCGGCATCTGGGATACATGAACCGCGCCCTTGAAGGTGCTGAGTGGTTTGTCGGCAACCGTTTTTCCGGTGCCGACGTGCAGTTATCCTTCGTGGTGGAAATCGCCCCACTGCTGCATAGCCTGGACCACTTGCCGAATCTGGCTGATTTTAAGGAGCGTATTCACCTGCGCCCGGCCTACCAGCGAGCATTACTCAAGGGTGGCAAATATGATTTTGGCCCGCCGGGCCAATGACATATCCGCAGTACATCCGGAATACACTACTGGTAACAGCGAGCGATCCGATACTGCGTCAACGGACACCTCGCAGATTATCAACGGCTGGCTCAGCGTGCTTACATCTCCCGGCATGTGCTCCGGGTATAGGGACTGTTTGTCACCCGGTTTCTACTCTTGATCACGACGCAATTTAAGCAACCATGAACTCTGGGTCTTTTCTGCGTCATAAAATATCGCGACCGTAAAGAAAAACATCAGTATCAATATGATGTGCGCCGCTATACTTATACCGAAGTAAATAATGCTTCCAATATAAGCTGCAAAGGCAGCACTCCACAGGAAGGCCAGGATCGTCATAATAAACATTCTGCTGGTCGGATCAGGAATGTGCCTCAACGGGTTTTTACTCGAGTCGAATACGTATTTATAACCATCGTAGATCCACAGTCCAAATTTTTTCATGACTATTCCTCTCACAAATTATACGTTGAAAGTGTATACGGGGCCCTGCCGCGATTGGACCAATACCCGAAGCTGCTCTCGCGTCTCGCAGCATAACCGCCAGCTCGGAGGAGATTATATCGGATACAAAAAAGCCGCAGCCTAAGCTAGGCCGCGGCTTTTTCGGGAGGCTACTATTCCTTGATGGGGTCGAAGCTGTAGACCTGCCCACCGAGAGTAGCCTGATACATCAGGC
>JBDNIE010000235.1:0-10140 GCA_041688425.1 Halioglobus sp.
ATAGTCGGATGCTCTATTTATGCATAACGTTATGATTTATATAAAAAATGGTGGGCCCAGAAGGACTCGAACCTTCGACCTGCCGATTATGAGGAGCAGGGAGAGGGTCGAACCTGAGCAGTAAGCTGAAGAAGAGTAACAGGTTTTTCCGGTAGCGGGGTGCATTGTAACCGAAACCGAACGTATGCCGAACTTGGTTCGGGACGGTTTGCGGGGTTGGTGCGAGTAAGTCGAAGATCGCTAAGGGATTTTCGAAACCGAACTCCGAACCTGGGCCGAGCCACCGGAGTCAATTCGGTTCTCCAGCCGTATTGTGCCGTTACATAAACCGGTCTATATTCAGAAGCAAAACAACGGGCAAGCAACACTCTTAAATCTTGCTTGCATCAAAACGTGGTTGCTCACGGAAGAAATAAAACCATGAAGCATATTTTCGTCCTCCTGCTCGTTGTCCTCGCCACCGCTTGCTCCCATCCACTGGAGATTGTCGGGGAGGGTGATATCGTTTCCTCAACAGGTAAAAACGACTGCCTCTTGGAGAATCAGCCGTGCAGTAACATCGTGGCTAACGACTACATTGTCACCTACGTGGGCGAGCCTCGTGAGGGTTGGAGTTTTGTAGGCTGGCAAGGCTGCGGGAAGCAATACCCGGACTGCGTGATAAATGTGCCTGCCGTCTACGTCAACCAAAACTGGGGTCAGACGTGGCCTCCTTTAGTGGGGGTCTTTGGTAAAGGAGTGGCGCTTAGCTGGCCGCTGGAATCAGCCGTCAAGGACACGCGTATCTCGCAACCCTATGCATGTTTCGATTGTATCAACAGCACTCTCGGCAACGATGACAAGTACCACATTGGTATAGATATGAGGTATTGCAGTGCGGACGCACAGTCTAGTGCCGATTGTTCCACCTCAGGTAATGTCCTCTCAGTTGCAGATGGAAAGATATGCAATGTAATTACTAATGGTTCTGGGGACAGAGGCTTTGGCAATACAGTGATCATTGATCATGGGAACGGTCTATTTTCAGCCTACTCACACCTGCAGAGTCCGACGCCTGCTTTTGGAGATGAATTTCTATGCAGTAATCGGGGCGTGCCAGGCGATCCCGGCGATTTGTGTATTTATAGAGGAGAAAAGCTTGGCAAGATTGGTGGGACTTCGTCTGGAAATGAGACCGGGGTTTCTCCTCACCTTCATTTTGGTTTGATCAATAGCACTTTAAATCCCGGGGATGAGGGCTACTGTGCACTCCCTGTGAAACCCGGATACTCGGAAAAGCACCCAGCTCTGCAGGGTTATCCTGACCCATGGCCTTTGTTCTTTGACAATATTCTGAGTGAACCAGTGCTCGTGAAAGGCCTGATGCCTGATCAATCTATTAGGCTGGGTCCTGGTTTGCCAAATAACACCCCTTTAATGAAGGGAAATGTGACGACTGATCAATTATTCGTAGCCCGTGCGGAGACAGATGAGTGGTATTTAGTGGATATACCTTGCGGGAATAGATCAACAGAAAGAGGCACTGATAAGGCCTGTTCGGGTTGGCTCAGGAAGCAAGCTGAAGTCTGTCCTGGTCCGGAGAATTCCTGTGTTGAATTAGTAGAAAGTGACTTCATTGTTGAGGTCCCTGCCCAGAAAGAGTACATCAATATCTACAAAGAACCTGGTGGTGTGAATGGAAAGTTGTCCCAAGCGAAGCTATGGCGGGGTCAGCGGGTGTATTTCACAGCAAGCGCATACACGACCGTAAATGGAACTGGAGTGGATTGCGCAGCGGGACAGTGGCGGAAGGTAGACGTGCCATCTATGTCACCTGGGATTTATCAGACCTATGGTTGGGTATGCTTGGCTGATTTCCGGGTGAGTGCCCTCAACGATACCGGCATCACCTTCGGCGGCAACTACCCATCCGGTAATAACGCGGGCTGCACGGGTGCCACGATCGCGCAGCAGGACTGCTCACATGGCCGCGATGCTGATCCAGCCACCAATGATAATTCCGACGGCCATGCAGGATTTAGCTACACCAAGCTGAGCAGCAGCGGCTCGGTACTGCCCGCTAGCGCAACAAACTGGGCCTGCGTGCGCGACAACGTCACCGGATTAGTGTGGGAAATGAAAACTGATGACGGCGGCATACACGATAAGGACAACAGATACCGTTGGGGTGGCAAGACGGCCCAGGGCACTGGCTACGGCGACTACCTTGCTGATTGGAACGTGCTGGTCGATGGCAGTAACAACGCGGCGCTTTGCGGTTTTACCGACTGGCGGGTGCCGACGTGGTTCGAGCTGCAGAATCTGGTGGATTATAGCCGTGTAAGTCCGTCTATCGACGCCGCCTGGTTCCCCTATACGCAGCCGACGTATTTCTGGTCGTCCTCGCCGTCGGCCACTTTTTTGGGGTGGGCCTGGCTTGTCGATTTCTCCACCGGCAGTTCCTCCGGTTTCTCGACAATCCCGGCCACCCGCGCCTTCCCCTATCCTGTCCGGTTGGTGCGTGCCGGGCAGTGATTTTAAGGTTTAGATTATGCAAGCGAAAGGCAGTAACGACGGGCCGGAGCGACTGCCGATATGGCGCGACAGCCAGCGTCTGTTGCGGGAGATGGAAAACACAGTGCGTGGGTTTCCCCGCTATCAAAAGTATACGGTTGGCGCAGGGTTCCGCCGTGAGACCTTAAAGCCTTTGCAGTGTAAAAGGGATTGACTATGAAGGCGATAATGAAGAAACGATTCGGCTTGATGCTCGTGGCGTGCACGCTGGCGATATCGCTTGCTGCCGAAGCGCAGCAGACTTGCCGGAGTGAGAGCGAGATTCCCTCGTCCACCCCCTCGAGCCGCTTCAGCGATCATGGAAACGGCACTGTGACGGATACCCGCAGCGGATTGATGTGGGCCAAGTGCGCGGTAGGGAAAACAGGCACTACCTGCGCGTCGGGTGCGGCGGCAAGGTACACTTGGAAAGGCGCGCTGGATTTTGCGGAGGTCAGCAGCCATGCGGGCTACCCGGACTGGCGTTTGCCGGATGTGAAGGAACTGGCCTCCATTGTCGAACAGCGATGTGTAAACCCCGCCATTAACCAAGATCCTGCAGTGTTTCCTAATACCCCCGCGTCGTTTTTTTGGTCGTCGTCGCCGTGGACCGCTACTGTGAGCAGCGCTTGGACTGTTTATTTCTACTACGGTAGTTCCGGATACGCCCTCCGCGACAAGGACGTTGTCGGTCGCGACCTGGGCATTCATGTCCGATTGGTGCGTGACGCCGGACAGTGATTTGTCCTTTTCGGTTTCCCGAAGACTCTGACGTCGCCCACGGCGTCATAAGTTGCTTGGATATTACGTTGATTGAGCCAGCCTAGAATTTCATGAATATCGGTCATGCGGAACTACAAGCGAATCCGTGAAACACCTGGCACCAGATTGCCTAGCGAGGGTACTTCGAATACTTGGAAACTACTTATGTTCCCACCATATCAATACCTTGGTGACGAAATACCAAGCTCCCCCGATCATCATCGCGGTTGCAGACCATGACCAATCCTCGCTCTCCCCATAAGCTCCACCATAGGGCAGGAACCAGCTGACCAAGGCGAACCAGAAGAGCCAGGCCGAAAGAAAAAGTTGAGCCTTGAGGGGCTTGCTGGTGCGCTGGGTGGTGACTCTATTATCAGAATGATTCAAAAAACACCTCCTTTGATATGATGTGAAATCTCAGCGGCACTAAACTAGGTCTCCGGATCAAAGCCGTCTGTAGGTACTCGAAACTGCTTTTTCATTAAGTCATAGCTCTGGGCAATACGCATGAGATGTAACGACAGCATTTCTTCTTTGACCTTAAGCGTTTGCTCATTCAGTCCATTTTGTATGTCTTGACGAAGCTCGTCCCTATTCAAGAATTCATCAGCTGACACTATCGCCACGTCCATGGCAAACCATGTCACTGTGGCCGCGCCCACCCCGCATACGGGCGCGAAAGGTCCGCACAGAGTTGCCGCTGTCAATCCTGTTGCAAGTGAGGCTGCATATTTTCCAGCTACCTTTCCTGCTGTCTTTGCTGCGAGTTTCGCTGTGGTTTTCTTTGCGACAATAGCTGCTATTGCACCCCCAGCAATAATGGATTGGGGTTGGCCGACATATACAGGAATCTCTTTGAACGTAATCGAATTCAAACTAAACGACGGAAAGCATTTGCTGAATTCGGATGGAATGGACGCTTGTAAATCTTTTGTTGATGATGACTTATTCAGTTGCTCTAGAATATCGGAATCAATTTTCTTTCCGAACGATTGAAGTTCATCGTTGATTGGATTCATGACATATGATTGAAGTCTAGCCGTTGTTCCCTGTGCTATTTTTGCCGATATTTGGGTTCCCAATTGCTGATACTCTCCGAGTACGGAGAAGTGCCAGTCGAGGAACTTTTCGATGCCTGGTTCAGACGCTGCAAATATTTTGTCTACATTTTCATTGATTTTCCGCTCCACCTCTTCGGAGAGATTCTTTTCCTCCACCGATAGCTCTCTGACCCGAGTAGTTTTCTTGGAGTCAAAGTCTCCCAGTAGCTCTTCGCAATCAATCTGTGGCGTAGGAATAGCAAGTTCATTAGGAATGTAATTTATTCTACTGGCGTATATATATGCCACAATAAATATGATGAGTGTGACCGTGAAATATCGCTCGAATACGGTGTCGCCTAACAGCTTCCAGCCACCGCGCTCTCTTACCGATGCCAGTGTCAAAATGCCCAGCATAAGGTAGATCACGATGCCGACCGAAATCGCTGATTTGAGGGCTAGATATGACCAGATAATCCATTTTGCGGCGGTATCATCAATTCTCGGAATGTAATTTTGAGCAAAGTACATTGTCGCCGTATCTAATGCCGAGTTAAGTGCGTGCATTATTCCAAGAATGGGCGATGCATACATTTGAATATCTTCACGAAATCTTTCGTCTACTAAGGTTGCCAAATCTTTGCCCACCAAATACTCATGCCCTGTATAAAAATAGTTCAAGTAAGCAACAAAAATGATGAATATTGCTACGGGCCACTTTATGACTCCGCGTTGAGCGATAGCGGCCATTTGCCCTCTAGTGTGTTGTCGAGCAGTTTTTAGCGTTATTGCCTCCAGCATTACCAGAAGTAAGCTAGAAGCCAGTACCAGGGTCCACTGGGAAGTAATAAGCGATGAGGCAATATTTGAAGCATCTGGCGGGGGATTGATATTCAATCGCTCGAATGACGAAACAATCGAGATTAGGATGATGGCGATGAAGAGAGCAAATACATAATTGATCAGCTTTACTATCGCCGCATTCCAAAACAATTTCTTTCCAAGTCCGTCCTGTGGGCAGCCCATTGTGATGACGGCGCGTCTGGCAAAAAGACGATACTCAAGTCGGTAAGCTGCTATCGGTATCGCAATCAACATTGTCAGGGCGATGATGTGGTAGTCCGACAGCTTCTTGTAAGGAATAAGGTAGAGTGCCGCCAGTGTCAAAACTGCTATAGCCAGCCTCGAAAGGAGGCGTAGATTTGCGCTATCGTTCATAACCGGGTCCGTAATGGCAGATTAGGGTTTGATCGTATTTCTTTCATGGTTCGTACCCTTTTTTGTTTGTTATCCGCAGAGTGTAATTTATGTACGTCTAGTATGGAGCTGACTCGTATCAATTTATCGGATTTTGACTCCTTAGCAGGTTTGGCGCGGGTGCGCCGGGGAGTGGCCCCAGTGGGGTTGCCATGGTCGGGTGAAAAGCGGCCCCCCGGTGCCCGCTCTGGAGGTGAGAGGGCGGCCCGGGGCCGGAGGTTGGGGGGTGAGTCAGGCCGCGTCGGGTCGGGCTGCGCGGGACGCGGTTTCGGCTGCCTCCTGGAGCGTCTTCGTGGAGAGATGCGCATACCGTTGAGTCACAGTGGCATCGCTATGGCCCAGAATCGCCTGAACCTCATAGAGCGTCCTGCCAGAGTTCACTAGAAATGATGCGAACTGGTGCCGCAGATCATGCAGGCGCACATGAGGGATCCCGGCTTGCACCCTGATACGCTGCCAGACCTTGTTGATGGTGGTCATGCGACCGCCGCCACGGCTACTCGTGAAGAGCCATTCCGACCTGCCTTTAGTCCAGAGACTATCCAATACCTCCAGCGCAGCGTCATTGAGCGGGATTGCCCGCCGACGCTTCGACTTTGAGTTGGTGGCCTGGATGACCCAGTTACGTTGTGTGCGATCAATGTCTGCCCAGCGAGCATGCAGAGCCTCGTTGACCCTAGCACCTGTGAAGAGCAGGAACTTGATGACATTGGGCGCGGTACCCGTATGCCTATCCAGCGCGTCCAGAAGGCGTTGCACCTCCTCTTCAGACATCAAGCGTTCTTCCCGGTTCTCGGCGTGGAAGAGCCGCACCTTTGCTACTGGGTTCACCTTGATGAGTTCCCACTCCACCGCCAGATTCAATGCTTGGCGTATCAGTTTCAGATAGTGATCGCAGGTCGCAGGAGCGAGTCCCTCCTCCTTGAGCTCGGCATGGAACTGCTGGACCTCCTTCTTGCGGATCTGATCGAGCTGCAGATCGCCGAAGCGCTTGGTAATACGAAGCCGGTGCATTTCCTCGTCATTACGCCAGCTCCTCTTATGCTGTTTGACGTGTCGCAGATAGTGTTGCTCAAAGAATGTGTTCCAGGTGATGACCTGCTTCATTTCGCGCCGCTCTGCTGCTGGGTCTGAGCCCAATTGCAGTTGTGCCCGGAGCGTCTTTACTTTGGCCTTGGCGTCCCTGATGGAGATGTCACCAGTACGACCAACCTTCACCCTGGCTGTCTTTCCTGATCCATTCTTAAAGCGCCACCAGTAGGTTCCTTGGCCGGGACTGGTGGCACGCACTTCTATATACAGCCCTGTCCTGTCTGCGTCTGTGTATTCGATCTGAAGTTTGTCGGGAGGGCAAACGAGCCCCTCCCGGATGAAATTTTCTCCTAATATTTTTGCTGGCATTCCGGGTCATCTCCTTGATAGATTTGAGTTCCAATGTATTTGTAATAGCTAGATCCCGTCTGCCACTTGTGGCGGGGCACGGCCTCAAAAGGTACCTTTCCCTTTCCGACCATCCAGCCGAAGCTGCGACCAGCGCGTATGTGGACACTCTTATCGGTGCTGTCCCACAAATCAGAGCCTATCAGGAGGTCTCTTAGCAGGTACCAATGGTCGTGAACGAGGTAAGGGCAAGGCGCCATTACCGCCTCCCGAGTCTGGCGATAAAAAACCTTCGGGTCTCTTGAGGGTTGAAGTGGCCCCATATTATTGCTCATGAATTTTCTCCTGCAGTATTAAGTTGAAGAAAGCGATAACGGTGTGCCCCGCGATTTTTGCGCTCGAAGGTCCGTAGTTTTCCATCTTCTTGCTCGTACTTTTTTGATGTGTGAGTGAGTAAAATTATCTGCCCAGTTTGATAAAAAGATTCATCGTCGTGGTTCATCTTTTTCTCCTGCTTGAATATTGTGGTTATGGTGATTTTGCGTGAAGGGTCCGCGCCCGCTGGTGGGGGGGGTGGTAGCAGATTTTTCGTTTCGGTACTCGATCTGGCCGCCGTCATCTCGTCCGTGTGGCGGGTCGAGAGGGGCGCTTTTTGCTACCCCCTCCCCCCACCAGTCGCGGGCTGCTGAGTTAAAAAGTAACGGTACCATTCGCGATAGCAGCACCGGGAGGTTTCGGCATTGGAACGCGCCACTTCATGATGCCTTGAATTTTCTTAGGCTCTCCAAAGTGTTGTCTGAGTACGCCGCCGCATTCTTTGCATTGCGGGTTGCTGGGCTTGTCGTAGCCTATTCTCCTAAGTACTTCAGTTGCACTCATATTGCTCCATTCGTCATCAGCAAGATCCCAGTTGAAGGCCCCGAGCATTTTTTCCTCTATGACATTAACTGCCAGATGCTGTTTGTTGTTTTCAGCGAGCCATTCTTCTTCCTCAGCGGTAAGCCACCACTGCTCACCTTTATCGAAATCCATGGCTAACTGTGCATAGACCTGCTGCATATCGATACCGTGATCATAGTTAATCTCCGTCACGGGAAGGGTCCACCAGCGCGAGTTTCCAGTGGTATCGACGAGGAAATTTTGCTCGTTCACCGTGGCGCAAAATACAGTGCGACGCTGGTACTCCGAGTCGACCATGGCATAGGGGCGGCGCACCTTATCGGAGGTTCCCGTGATGAACCCCTTGAGGCGAGCTACGTCCTTCTTGAAGCTACTGTCCAATTCACCCAGTTCGACGATCCAGTGGCTCACTGCGGTGATGATGGAGTCCTTGTTGCCTGCGTCTAGATGATGGCCGAGGAGGATGGCGGTATCGCGCAACATGGGCAGGGGAATGAGCGATCGAATCCAACTGGTTTTGCCTATACCCTGAGGCCCTTGTAGAGTGAGCACACCTCTCGCGTAGAAACCGGACGGCATGAGCGCCGCAGCCACCGCACTGAGTAACCAGCGGAAAACCAATGCAAACTTAAGTTGCTCAGGGTAGCCCTCGATGGTCTTGAGTGTGTTAATGACGTCCTGAATTCTATCTTTTCCGTCCCAAGGCATTGACTGAATCCAGTCCCCGGCTGGATTGAAGAGATTCTGATCTGCAATCGTGGCGACATAATTTGGGATTTGCCCGGTGGACATCCTGTTTAAAGCAGCGAGACTGACGATCTTATTCATCGCCACATTAAGGGCGTTGTCAGTGGAACCGCACGACCCGGGTATTGTAATCATCAATTTTTTAGACATGACGTTGTATCGAACATCAATCCCGTAAGAGCGCAGCATGTGATCAACGTTGTGTAATGTGGAAAGTAGACTGATCTCGCCCTTGGCATTGACACGTAGATGAGGGTAGGTCGGCGGGTCTACAGGTTCAGGCGTCTCTAGACTTAACACCGGCACAGGCACGGGGGAAAATGGGTTTTTTCCTGAGAGTGTATAGACAGTCTTCTTTCCATGGGCAAAGGAGTGGATGCAGGGATTGCGCCCTTCGTTGTAGTAGAACTTCGCCGTGGTGGTGCCGTAGGCACTGCCCTCAATGGGATCAGGCATCGATGTTCCATTGAACTCTTCACCGCCAGCAAGTAGCTCAGAAATAAGCATCTGCTTGCCCTGAATTTCAACCACATCATTGTCAGTAAGCGTTAGAGACTGCGCCTCACGCTCATCAATGGAATGGTTTGAAACAAGCGCTTCGGCCTCGTAGCTAGTAATGCCCTTGAGTTCCACCAGTGCCGCGACCTTTGCCTGACGATACTTGGCGTAGGTCTCGTCGCTTTGCTTCACTACGTCAGCCTCGTCCATGGCTGAGTCCATCTCTAATTTACAGGCAACACGCTCAGCCTCAGTGATAGTGAAATCCAGTGTGAGCGCTGGCCCCTCTTTTGTGGTCCATTTTCGAGGCTCTCGCGCTAGACCCTTGCCAAGTATAGGAGCGGCTTCATAGATGAGACGCTCTTGGCTCAGGACAGAGAGGTCGACGATGGTCCTTTTTAATCGAGCACCGTTTTTGGCGAGCGCAATGTACCCCAGACCTGCGTTCCAGAGTTTTACCTCCAGATAGTCTTTCAGCGCATCAAGGTCATTGCTGTTAAGGACAATGTAAACGTGAATACCGCCGCCAAGATACTTTTCTCCGGTAGCTTCGCGGTAGACTCCGCTGGAGCAGCTACCGGCACCAACGTATCCAATGGTGGCGAACTCAGGGATTGCGGCGGCGATTTTCTCCATCACAGCCTCCGCACTCTCACAGACAAGGTCGGCTGGCATGTAAGAGTTTGGGTCGTAATCGAGGAGTACAAGCCCCGGTGTGGGCTGCGTCATCGATTCTTTAGATCGGCTTCGGGTAGTGGGCTGCTCGGTCGCTGATTTCTTCGGCACGATCAGGCAGTCGGGTATGTCAAAAATCCCTGTTGCTATGCATTCATTTGACTTCAGTGCATCCAGGACGCCGGGCAGCTCCAGTAAATCTTGTATTTCTACTGTTACTGCCGTTCCATTGATGAAGTTTGGCTGACTCGTTTTGTTAATAGAGCCATCGTCGTCGTTAAGCGCAAGCGCTTTGGTGAGGGGGATTTCTAATTGGGTAGAGCTTTTTGTGGCTACAAACCGGGTGAAT
>JBDNIE010000236.1:0-7222 GCA_041688425.1 Halioglobus sp.
AAATGACTGTTAATCATTGGGTCGGAGGTTCGAGCCCTCCAGGCGGAGCCATATTAGAGAAGAAGCCGGTTTGAGATATCTCAGCCGGCTTTTTTGCTTTTAGCGCTTCTTTATTTTACTTTTGAAAATCAATTAGTTACGGCTTGGCGACTGCGGCCTAACGGCCCATCGGATTAGGGGTACAGTTCCCCTAATAGGGAATCTGCTCGCCTCTGAACGGAGAAAGTTGTCCTTGGCTGGAATTAAGCAAACTATCCCCGAAATCAGTGATCGCGATTACTGAAGATACTGATCACGAATTTTCTGCAGTGCTACGGCGTCGTTGCTGAATATCCACTCAATCCCTCGATTGAGTTCTCTGAACAAGCAGTTTTTCGAGGTGGGGAAGCCGGTTCCAAGACGTTGCTCGTGCTTGGCATGTAGCGCCTTCAATGTGTTGTTGAGTAGCAAGTAGTGTCCACCCATGCCGGCATAACCCTGAGCAATCACGCGAGCACTGATTGCTTTCACATTGGTCTCTGCCACGGGGAAAAAACTCTCACGCGGCAGGAAGTCCAATGGTTCAAAAACTGCAGGGTCCAGCGCCAGTATGTGGTAGTCCGTTACTGGCTTTAGCGACGCAAGAAGTGAACGCAGTATCTCGCTTTGACGAATGGGTTCGGGCCACGGTTCCGCCTTGATTTCAAGCATCAGGTGGGTATTGCCCCCAAAACGGTGAATCACCTCTTCCAGGCGGGGTATATCGGGAACCCGGTCATGTAATTGATCGAAAGTCAGGCTGCTGACTGCTCTAGTCTCGCTGAACACGCGCGCGGGACTGGGGTCATGGCAGATCACCGGTACCAGGTCTAATGTCCAGCGGATATCGCACTCTATCCCCCAGACACCTGCGGCGCGTGCCTGCTCGAATGCCGCAATAGTATTCTCCATCACGCTCTTGTTGTTGTGTTCGCCGCGGTGCGAAATGATCTTGCAGCGCTCAAGCGCCGCGCGCTCAGGCATCTGCCGGGGTGCGACTGCCATTATTGAGTCAACGACTGACATCGCGATATCGAGTAACATCATTGCCAGATCACACTAATCCATTCAAGACAGGCGCTCTGATGGTAGCCGTTGCGTACCACCTGCGTAAATGGAGTAACAGCAGAATTTCATGACAGACTCGCCCCATCAGACGACTTCCGCGCCAAGTGCCCACCCTGCCAGTAAACGCGAACTAGCAGCCTGGGCATTCTACGACTTCGCTAATTCCGGCTATACCACCGTCGTGATGACGACAATTTACAGTGCGTATTTTGTCGGCGTGATCGCCGCGGGGCTTGACGAACGATCCCCCGGCACAGCGACTTTACTATGGACCCTCGCCATTGGCGCTGCGAACCTACTGGTTTTGATTGCAGGACCTGTTATTGGCGCTGTTGCAGATCATAGGGCGCGAAAAAAACGCTACCTCTTAGCCTCTTCGATAGTGTGTGTGGCGGGCACAGTAGGTCTTGCTTTGGTAGGACCCAATGAGGTGGCCTTCGCAATGCTAGTGCTGGTAATGGCGACTGTCGCATTCGCTTTGGGTGAGAACCTGATTGCTGCGTTTCTTCCGGAAATCGCCCACCGCGACGGAATGGGTCGCATCTCCGGATACGGCTGGGCTCTGGGTTACTTTGGCGGGCTGCTGACGCTGGGCGTTTGCCTTACGTATATCAACTGGGCAAGTAGCCGTGGCCTGGAGTCCACGCATTACGTGCCAGTCGCATTGCTGATTACGGCGGCAATTTTCGCGATTACCGCATGCCCCACGTTTTTGTGGTTACGCGAGCGTGCACAGCCCAAGCCGGCAATCGATGGCGTTTCCTATCTCAAGGCAGGATTTGCCCAGGTTCGACATACGCTGCGCCATGCGGCGCACATGCCAGACCTGTTTCGTTTCCTGCAATGCCTCACCTTGTTCCAGGCAGGGGTTGCCACCGTCATTGTCGTGGCTGCAATCTATGCGCAGGAAGTCATGGGTTTCGACACACAGCAACTCATTATGCTGATTATGGTGGTGAACCTGACTGCCGCGATCGGTGCTTTTGCCTTTGGCCACGCGCAGGACCGTTTCGGATCGGTGCGCAGCCTCACCGCTGCGCTGCTGGTATGGATAGCTGCAATCGTAGTGACGCTGTTAGCCGATGAGCCCAGTGATCTTTGGCTGGCCGGAAATCTGATGGGCCTTGCTATGGGAGCTACCCAGGCGGGTGGTCGCGCACTCATTGGTCAATTGACACCGGCGTCGCGCAATGCGGAAATTTTCGGCTTATGGGGATTAGCCACTCGTGCCGCAGCCATTATTGGCCCGGTCAGTTACGGCGTCATCAGTGAGCTTACCGACGGCAACTATCCTCTCGCAATGTTATCTACGCTAGTGTTCTTTGTGTTGGGATTGCTACTCTTGTCCACAGTGAATGAAGAACGTGGCAAAGTGGCTGCTGCCGCGCTCAGCCAGACGCATTTGTGATTGCAGGCGGCCTGATACTTTACGACTAGAGGGCCACGATAAGTGAATCTAGCTGGCAGCGCACTAAGACCATACCGTGGTCTGTCCCCGGTTTTCCCAGCATGGCTTTCAATCTAGCCGGGATCTCGCTGTATTCCCTGGTCAATCCATTGGCCGATAGCGCGACATTCGGCAGCTGTTGCATCTGTCGGATGCGCGCTGCCAAAGTCTATGTCGTTCGAATACTGTCGGTCCGTTCTACCGTCCATGCGCTCTCCTACGCACTTCCAGTAAAGAAGTGAATTGCGCGCGAGCTTACCTACCCATTTGCTGGTGTAAGGTCGCGGCATTTTAACGGTACCATTGGCCACTGGTTGCTGGCTCATCCAGGCCCAGTCAATTTGTTCGTAGTCCCAGGCAATGCGTGAGTCGAGCAAGCCGTCGTCATTGTTCATGTCGGAGTGGCAACTACTGCATCGATTCTCGAAGATTGGTTCGATATCAGTCCAGGTCGTGCGAGAACCATTGGTCGATGCGGAGCGGTTAGTCACAGCGGCCAGGGTCCGCGCAAAGCGAGATTCAGCCGGCTCGCCGATTTCAGATGATCGCTCTTCCGAGTGCCCATCGTGACAGCCATGACACGTTCGGGTTTCACCCTGACGCA
Source organism: Halioglobus sp. (assembly GCA_041688425.1). Lineage (GTDB taxonomy): Bacteria > Pseudomonadota > Gammaproteobacteria > Pseudomonadales > Halieaceae > Marimicrobium. Next base: position 3,138 of record JBDNIE010000236.1, read on the forward strand.
GCGAATGCACCTTGTCATCATGCGCGATCGTCATATTGTTCTCGTCCTGCCCGACAATCTGCAGCGGCGTTTCACACGGTACTTCCATGCGAATAGAGCCGTCGTCTTCAATTTCCTGATAACCCCATATGCCCACTGCTTTGAAGCCGTGGTTATTTGTGGTCTCACCGAACGTTGCCTGGTTGCCGTTTGAGTAGGTCATATCCCACATGTCGACTTGGTAAACCGTGATGTATTTCAATTGATCAGCGTGAAAGGACTCGTCCTCAGTGTTGACAGCACAACCCTGGGAAGAACACTGCTTTGACAAAGTAAGATCCCAGTCATAGGGGCTGATCGGTTGCAGTTCTGCGGCTCGGGCATCCACTACCTGCACAAAGCAACGGTCACCTTGCAGTGGTGCGGGGCGTTCCGGTAGCGGCTGATCCCACAGCGACTGGTAATTGGTGATGGCATCGGCATCGAAGATTTGCCATTGGTCGCCGCCGGCCAGCAGCGACATCTGCTCTGGGTCGAATGGATCGGTGACCTGATCCACATGGACGCGATATATCCCTTTCTGGCACAGCGGTTCCCCGCCGGTCCAGTCCAGACTTAACGTTTCTACCTGAGCGCCCTCGTAGCAGCTACCGCGCGCGTGGGTCACCATGTAGTCGTCGGTGCCCGGTAGCGCACTGGCGTACCCCGCTTTACCCATGGCTTGCCCGGCACCGTTGCGACGTACTGCCGTATCCTGATCATTGCCATACGGCGTCAGCGCGATGAAATCACTGGGCACATAGGCACCTGATCCCTTGTTATCATCGTTGAATATGTGATGCTCAAAATTATTGAGAATAGAGACACCTTCGACACCCGGGCCTTTATAACTCCAGCCATAAATAATACCCATACTGCCAGTATGATTCGACCGGTAGTAGTTGGAGACAGCAAGATAATTCTTGCGGATTTCAGCGACTGATCGAATCGAGCGCAATTCCGATGATCCTTCGCCGCCTACCACGTCGGGTGCCAGCCACTGACGGGTCTTCAACGTGGGTGAATGATGCCCGTTCAGTACAACATGCCCGCCTGCACCATTGCCATCAGCCCCACAAAGCCACCACTTGTTTAGCTCGGTGCCGGGGTTAGCTGTGTTGCGAAATTTAGAATCAAACGCTTCGTTACCATGTCCATTCCAGCAAGAATAGAGGATATCACCGTTTGACATCACCATAGGGGACAATGCCATTGTTTCGTGGGGGCTGATGTTGCGGGCGTTGCTTCCATCAATGTTCATCGTCCAGATTTGCATTGATTTGCTTTCGTTACCGTACCCGTAGAATTGCGAAACGCCGTAAGATGCCCCTGACCAGCGCTTGCGTCCATCAGGATACTTGCCGCGATGTTGGCTAAATTGGCTTTTGTGGGGAAAGAAATTGCCGCGATTACTGGCAAATACCAGTGTGTTGTTATCAAGCCATTCCGGCTGGCGATCAATGGCGCTCGCAGGGTGGTTGGGAACAGGCGTACTCATCCCGGATGCAATGTCATAGATAAACAACTGTGCATGGGTTAGCTTCGGGATGTCATAGATACCCAGCATGATGCTGCCAAACCGTACCTCGACAAGACTATCAGCGTAGCCAACCGAATAGGCGATTTTTGTGCCATTCGGACTGACTCGCGCCTCTTGAGCGACACAGATCTCCTCTGACGTTGTGCAGTTATAAATGACGTGCTGGTTGCCTTGCAGATCATCTATCACAACATCTGATTCAGCAATTCCCTTATTGATTCGCGCCACATCAGAAACATGCTGCCAGTTGGATGCATCGGCGATTGATGACCCTGGAACAGGCGTTGTCGCTCTAGGTTGCCGGGTATAAACAATTCCACCAAAAACATCGCGCGCGCCAGGCTCGGTTGGCTCGGATGGCTCGGATGGCTCAGTTGGCTCAGTTGGCTCGGTTGGCTCGGTTGGCTCGGTTGGTTCAGTTGGTTCAGTCGGTTCAGTCGGCGCAGTTGGCTCGGTTGGTTCAGTTGGTTCAGTTGGTTCAGTTGGCTCGGATGGCGCAGTTGGCGCAGCGGGATCGGTTGGCACAGTGGGCGCAGTGGGTTCACTAGGTCCGGAGGGCATGGGAGACTCCGGTTCTGGTGTTACTGGTGTGTCCGGCAGGACCCTACGCGCACTGGAATTCCCGGGTGATTGTTGGTTGGAACTGACGGCATTATTACTCGCGGATGTATCATCACCGCCGCCGCCACCGCCGCCGCCGCCGCCGCCGCCGCCGCAGCTCGAAATGAGTAATGTCATGCATAGTAATGTGCCGGTAAGTACAATTTTCCCTAATGTATCTGTGATCATTTTCTTGTCCCAAACATACTTTTCATAAATTTAACAACGACCGATTGTTCGCCTGTGTGCCATCAGTTTTGTTATGAGGTTAGGTGTGCTGAATATTCAGCAGGCAGCCTGGTGGATCACATCTTCCGTTCTAAGCGAGAGGCCATACTTGCAAGCGGTAGAGAGGAACTAAAGAAAAAACAGCACAAATCTCCAGTTTTCTGGTTATATAATGAAACAACCGTGGGCTATATCCGGAGACGAATTTGCGTGTTGCAGAGAGAGAAAATATTTCAGATGGGGCTATGGAATGACATAGAGATGATGCACATCGATACAGTCGTCGGGGCGCATGAAGTACCACTAACAGCTTTTATTCAGCGGGTATTTGTCGGGATCACCTTATTGCTAGTGAGCGCGCTGCTTAGCATCGCAGCCGCTGGTGAAATTGACATATTACCCACCTCGTTCGAGAGCGAAATACATGGCACAACCCGCATTGTATTGCGCGGCAGTCGCAAGGCTCCCGTGTTTTTCATGCCGGTGGACACAGTGCGGCGATGCGCAAACGTGATCTGTCGTGTAGCGTGATTCAATCCAGCCTGAACGGCACATTACAACGACTGCCAAAACCCGCGCTGCTCGAGCAGCGCTTGCTGATGACGGGCATGTTCCGCTATCTGGCAGACGCCCCCAGCATCTCTTGATTCGTTAACGGACAGCAACTATCCGCGGCCACGGAAGCTGACTATCGCGCACTGGAGGTAGCATATAGGCAAAGGTGATGCCAGGGGGCGCCTTTACTGCTGAACCTGGACGGCCTTATCGCAATACGCCTGCTGACGCAGTTTGGAACCGCATACAACCCTAACGGCCAATCGTCCTGATACGATTTTTATAGGGTGGCGTGCCGAGAAACTTAGGCTTTTTGGCCTTGGCGGCTGCCTTTGCCGCTTCCTCCGCGCGAATCTCCGACGCTGGCACCATTTCGAAGGAGCGCTTAAACGGCGGCCTGCCGCTAAAGTCCGTCGTCATGCGTTTGACGCAGTCGTCGGTGCATGAGCTGTCTGCCATCGCGGGGAAAACAGGTGCTGCGGCAAAGGCGGCGATTAGCATGATTACTTTCTTCATCAATTGAACTCATAGTGTCGGATTTAGTTATGCTGCCTGCTACACCCCTGCGCACTCTCGAGCGCATCATTAAGGTGCTTCAGAAGTAATTATGCCTGATTGAAACGCGGTAAATGCTCTATTTTGGTGCGCTTTTACCGAGCTAACGTAAAGGAAAAATCGAAATAAAGCCTATTTTTGTGCCAAATATCTTCCCGAGGGATGCGATGCACCTTTATATTGCTAAATTGCGGTGCATCTAGCCGAAGTGAGCAGTCCCCTGCAGCGGAGATTAGGTGCAAGCACAGTAAGACAAGAGATGCTGCAATCAGATATCCACCCACTGACCGATATCTGACCCCGTTGAAGCAAACCGATTCAAGCGGGAACGCTTTCTTCAGAAACACTCTACGATTTGCTTGCAAATGCTGCTGATCTAACCCTTCTGTCTAGTGGTTTGCTGTAGTATTTTTTGAGCTCCGAGGCGATGTTGGCTTGATAACAGACGAACCATTCTGCGTCATGGTGATGCCTATACATGCGGTGATATAGTCTCAACGAGGCTGCTCAGGAGGCTCTCACAACTGACGATCAAACAGATTTCGCAAATTGTGTGGTCGCCTTATAGCGAGATAGCGAGATAGCGAGA
>JBDNIE010000237.1:0-13720 GCA_041688425.1 Halioglobus sp.
GTCCTATGCGCTAGACGGCCAATTGGAGGGTGTTACCAACCGCGAGGGTTTCTGTCCCGAAGATTTAGCAGATGAGAAACTGGAATCGTTGGCCTGTGAAGTCTTCATGGGTTACATCTTTGTCTCGCTGAAGAGTGACCTGACGCCGGTTGCCACACGTCTCGCCGGGCTTGTCGATGTACTGTCCAACTTTGGTCTTGATCGCTACGAAGACCATTATGTCGAGCATCTGGATACATGGAATGCAAATTGGAAATTAATTTGCCACAACTTTATCGAAAGCTATCACGTGACTTATACCCACAAAAAGTCTATCGGGCCAACGAATCCGACCAAGGCAGCTGAGTTTGGACCGGTGGGTGACCCTCACTACACAGTACATAGTAACTCCTATGCCTCCGACTACTCTCCGGAGGTTTTTAACCCGAAACTGGACGCACGCGAAAAACGTCGGTTTTATGTTGTTGGTGTTTTCCCCAATGGACTTATTGCGATAGATCCCAATTTCGTCTGGTGGATGGCACTGGAGCCAGTAGCGGAGAACAAGACGAATTCTCGCTGGGGGGTGTCCTTTTCACCCGACGCGATGAAGGGTATCGCCAACCCGGAGAAGTTTATTCAGGACACAGTCGATCTGTTAGTGACTGCCACCTCTGAAGATAAGGAAATGGTGGAGCGGATGCAGAGCGGTGCCAAATTCGGCTCGGCAAAAGCGGGGATACTGCATGCGCCGCTAGAACTCCCCATCAAGGAATTTGACGATTATGTTCAGCGCCAGATGCGAGCCGAATAGATGAGCACCGTTATCGATTTGAGCGGGCAGCTCGCGCTGGTGACCGGCGGTGTCAAAGGTATTGGACACAGTATTACCAAAGCCTTTGTAGATGCGGGCGCTGATGTTCTCGTATTCGACATAGCGTTGCCGGATAAGGCCACTTCGCTGGCCAATTATGCCGAGACACAGGGGCGACGTGTCTCTTATAGCCAAGTAGATACCAGTGACCGCAACGCCGTACGCGTCGCTCTCGCAGACTTTTGCGCAGCAGACAGCAGCAATACCGTCGATATATTGGTGAACAATACGGGTATCAGTCTGGTCAAGCCATTCCTCGAGCTGGCGGAGGCGGACATGGACAGGCTGTTCTGCGTTAATGTCAAATCCGTATTCCATTGTTGCCAGTCGGTACTGCCTCTTATGCTGCAGAAGGAACGCGGCTGCATAATCAATATTGCGTCAGAGTTGGCCTACCTGGGTCGCGCCGACTTTACAGCTTATACCGCCTCCAAAGGAGCAGTTCTTTCCTTGACCCGCTCCCTGGCCAGGGAATTTGCGCCGACTATCAGGGTGAATGGTATTGCGCCCGGCCCCTGCGACACCGATATGTTGCGCGGTGAAATCGCAACGCCCGAGCAGTGGGAGAAGGAGATTGATCTGCCGCTGGGAAGAGTAGCCAAGCCAGAAGAGATTGCCATGACCGCGGTATTTCTCGCGTCTGATTTTGCCAGTTATTACTGCGGTGAGACCCTGAGTCCCAACGGAGGCTCCCTGATGCGCTAAGTTTTTTTTGAAAATCCTTCCTGCGCACCAGTGTTTGAAGTGACGATAAGGCAATTACAGAGAAATGATAATGCTGCGAACAGATCAACTGACCTGGACCGAGTATGTTGAAAAACTCAACGCTAACGCGCTGGTTTTTCTGCCTGTGGGTGCCCATGAACAACACGGACCGCATTTGCCGATGGGCACCGATGCCATTTTTGCGACGAAAATGGCCGAGGCGATTGCTGCCAATCTTGATGGCTTGGTGTTGCCCACCATGACCTACGGCTATAAATCGCAAGCCAGATCAGGGGGTGGTCAAACCTTTCCTGGTACCATCAGCCTGGACGGCAGCACCCTCACGGCTATGACGCAAGACATTATTCGCGAGTTGTCTCGCCACGGAGTTAGCCGTTTGGTGGTTCTCGATGGTCATTATGAAAACCAGTGGTTTCTGACGGAGGGCATAGAGCTCGCGCAGCGAGAGCTCAGCGTCAACGGAAAGCGCATGGATGTGGTGCGTATGGAGTATTGGGATTTTTGTCCACAGACGGTGTTAGATACAGTGTTTGATGGCAACTTCCCGGGCTATGACCTCGAGCACGCGGCGCTAATAGAAACCTCGATGATGCTGCATTGGCAGCCAGAGTGGGTCAGGGTCGACAAGATTCCGCAGAATGATATGGCACACTTTGAAAAATTCGACAGCTTCCCTCAAGACGGTAAAGGTGTTCCGTCATCAGGCGTACTGGCGCCCGCCAGAGGCGCCAGTGCCGACAAGGGCCAACTGATTATCGAAAGCACGGTCGCCGCTATCACACAGGCATTAGCCGCACACTTTGATGTGATACAGGGGAAGTCGTTGGTCTAGAGATCTACAAGAATACGTATACAATTCGACAGATTTCGCGCGTCGGATTTGACAGAATGTTCGTGCGTTTTGCATCACCGTTGTGATCGTTCAGTTTGAGAGAAACGTAGGATTGGTGCACTTTGTTCTTCTTTTTCAATGTAAGGGCCCAGCTTCTCAAAGAACGTGTCTGGGTCAGCATGCGCTTCAGGTGGATAAACGCCTGTCTCGGAGATATTCCCCTCGATCATCATTAAGAGAAAGACAGCCGTTGGAATGCAGGTCATAGACCCCATGCCACCGGGGATTTTCCCATTCATCCAAACTGTGCACACTTCCTCACGGCCATTCGAAACCCCCATTGCAGTTGCATGCAATGCAGGCATATATTTCTTCCTGCGCAGCACTTCTCTGATCGTATGATAGGCGCCGCGAGCGCTGTCAGCCATCCGCATGGTCTGCCCGGATCCCGACGTGATCATTTCCAAATAGGTGGCTGCGCCGCGTATATCGAGCTCCTCACTATCAATCTGCCGCTTCAACGATTTCATGATCGAAATTAAAAAGTCCGGCATGTCCATGACATTATAGCTATTTTGGATGCTTGGAAAATAACGCGGAAACGTTACCGGCTCAGGGTGACCCAGTGTATAAACATCGCATCGGCCGCCCTCTGGGTGAGGCAGAATGTGTTTTTGCAGAGGCGGTTGAGAAACATATGCACCGTCTTCTTGGACAGTGATTTCGCCAGAAAACTGCTGGACCCAATGCTCGACGGCAGCTGCAGGCGTGCCTGCCATATCGGCAGTTGATCCGATTTCATCCTCCTCGGTGAGGCTCGTCGCGCCCCAACCGGTGTATAGCGTATGCGCTGAATCCAAATTCGCGATAGCTTTCACCGCCAGCATGTTCGAAATGCCAGGACTTGCTCCGGCACCAATAAGGGCTCTAATTCCGGCAGATTTTGCCTCATCGTGAAGCTCCAACAGCTCCAAGGTCGGCTCCCAATCATCGCAGATATCGATGTAGTCTGTGCGAGCCTCAATGGCAGCACTCAACACACGTCGGCCGAACAGGTAAAACGGACCCAGTGTCGAAATCACGTAATCATATGATTGTAAGATATCCACAAGCGCATTGTGATCAAGACCATCAGCCCGCATGGCGCTGACTTTGTCGCTTAGCCCACGTGCGGCGCACTGAGCGCGTTTTTCATCGAGATCCGCAATCACCACTTTACCAACGCTAGGAAAGTTCTGAATTGTTTCGACAACCACCTGCCCCATTGCACCCGCCCCGCCAAGCACGAGCACGGATACTGGCTTTCCTGATACCTTAAATATTGGGCTCATGCCGCATGTTCCCGTCTATTTGGTTGCATTTTGGTGTCTCCACTAAGGTGCGCCAATAGGGACTTCATCAGTCAGGGACCAAGCATTCAGAAAGGTCGTGCCCCGTTCCTGCACCCGATTTGTAGCGGAAGTTTGAGACCATCTTCGCACAATCTCCGCCGCAAGGCTCCGGAATGAGCGGGTTTTCGTTTCCATGAATCACGAGACCTGGAATATCGCTAGCGCCGAATATCTTGTAGCGATCACGCTCAGTATAAATTGCTGCCCAGCTTTGACCCTCCCTATTTGAGGGGAAATGCTCCACTACAGGCAGTTGCGGAGGGATGGAAGTGGCTCGCAACTGCTTTACGTGAGTAAGGAACCCAGTGAGGCTCAGCTATTTTTTTGTTGTGAGTATCCAGCGGGTAATCTGCTTGAGAGATTGCGGGGCGTATGCATTTCGCCCCATTCCCAAAAATGTGTATTGCAGAAACCGAGGCCATTCGGATGAGAGTTGATAATTGAATAGATTTGCCCGCAGCAAGCCATGCGTTGCATTTGGCACCACTAAGATTTGCCTGTTGTCTGTGAGCGGCATCAACTGTGTTCGAAAAATCTGAGAGTCAGAGCGAGCGTCAACGTTTAGATCTTCCTCGCCCCAGATGGCGAGCACTGGACCCTTCATGCCAGAGATGATTTCGGTTGAGTCCTCCCAATATGCGCCTGCAACAAATCGAAAGCGTGCTGGTGCCATATCTGCAATCGATGCGGATGCAGCGGATGAACCAAATATTGCATCGTTTTGGCGAAGTCGTTCTGCCAAACGTTGCTCAATCTCTGGTTCGGCAGCCCCTGCTAACGTCATTCTGATTCGGTTGTAGTGTGTACCTTGATCACGCCATGATACCGCCGCTCCGACGATCACGGTGAATGCAGGCGCAGTTCGGTTTGCGACACGGGGAAGCACCCAACCCGCCTGAGAAAACCCCAAAAATCCGATTTGATCGACGTTTATGTTATCGCGGGCGGAAATGGCCTGCATTGCTGCCAAGGCTTCATCGGCGCGATCATCCATCGTTTGGTCCAACCAGTTGCCTGAGCTTGCGCCAACCCCTGCCTTATCCCATGAGAAAACACCAATACCGGCGTCAACAAGTGTGTTGATAAGGGCAAGATATCCTCCGTTGGAAAACCGATCTTGCGCCCCATCTCCATGGACGATCAGGGCTATGGGTGGGCTTTTGATGTTCATGGGCAACACCAGGGTCCCTGATAGTATTGCATCCCCAAATTCAAATGAAACGTCGCTGATTCTGTGTTCAGCGAGATCAAAGTCAGAGAGGCCGTCCGCCATCACAAATGCGATCCCGATACCCACGAAAAGAATCACGGATACCAGGTACTCGATTGGTTTTCTCATGCCTTTGGGCCTGTTTTGCGAAGGCATTGAGTGTGACACCAATTTTTGATCGGTGCCGGGTTCTAATTTGTCGTGTTTGAGGTCTGTGCCGACTTTTTCGGATGAGTTTGAGAGTTGAAATAACGTTGAAAGATAAGACGGATTAAAGGTTCACTGCGAGTAAATAGTCAGCACTGGCTTGGTTAAAAAGGCTTGGATTCTCACGAAAAGTTCATTGATCTTCCTGAAATTTTGCTCGTGTCCGTGAAGTGGGAGCGCCTATTCGTCTATTTCTGAAGTCGCGCACCGGGGCCATGTAAAGAGGTGCTCGGTGACATTCTTGCTGATTGGGCGTCTTCAAGGCGTAAACCTCCTGCCGGAGGGAGCTCAGTGAAAGACGAGAGACAACAACGGGGGACTGGCTACGCAACGAAAAATTTGCCCCCACTTGTCTTTTGGGTGACTTTTGCAGCTTATCCCGGCATGGAGTGAGAATCCACTAGCCTTGGCACTCGCCCGGGTCAATGCCTGTAACGCATTGGGAGACGCGCAGAAACATAGCCGCCTTAGCCTTCCTGTGCTTCCCAGTTTGCTTGTTTGAGTTCGTTGCGAGTTCTTCCCTGGTCAAGGTATTTCCGCATTGCGATGAAAGCGAATATCAAGACGGAATAACCAATAAAGAAAGGGATAATGTATTCAGCCCAGCTCAAGCATAGCATCACGCTGATAATCAGTAACTGGAACCCCAGGCCAAAGCTAGAGACTAAACTCATAAACCATTTAGGATAGTAGCGGCCATCCTCAGCCTGCTTGTCCATCCAATATATAGCTTTGTCGAATGCGCCATAACAGACGCAATACATCCCAAACCAATTGTCAACGGCGCGCTGTGTTTCTCCGGGCATCGCCGCGGGTGCCGTGTGCTCAAATATCCGACTGGTCTTGTCGCCATCGAGCCGATTACGCAGAATCACGTAGTAATAATTGTAGAGAGTACCCTGCAGTTGCATGGCGAAAAAGGCGACAACCGCCCATAAGAGCGACCCATCGGTGATGTAGCAAATGCTGGACAGAAACAAAAAGTTGAGAAAAAAATCGGAGACAGAGTCAAAATAGCGGCCGGTATAGGAAGGTGTGTTCTTCACTCGAGCAAGCTCGCCGTCTGCTGCATCGAGAATTGATTTCAGTATCAGGAAGAGAGCTGCCAGCCAGAATTGTTTGGTCAGGATACAGGCGATGGCAATAATTCCAGCCACGACAAACATCATTGTTACGTGTATAGGTGTCACTGAAGTGCCTTTAAAAGCATTGGCAATCCAACGCGCAGGCACACGCCCATAATCAGATAGGTCTAAAAACTTATGTTCTGCTGGTAGTTTGGACATGGGACTGGTGCGTTCCTAAAGGGGTTTGGCTGGGTAGTGGCGGTACATTGCCGAATATTTTCTGAACTTTAATCGACAAATTATCGGCATCATAGAGTACGGCCTTACTGGATTACGTCAACCTAATTACAGCTAGATTATTCCCAACTGTATTATGCGGCAGCAAGCTGCAATCAAGCTGTGCGTCAAGGCACCGGACAAGAGCGCATTGCAGGACTGGGTTCATCTGGTCAGTCAGCTTTCAGGTCGTTGCCTCGAGCGTCAGTGCTTGCTCGACCAGGACGGCGGTCGCGGCGGTCGCGACAACGGTTTGTGCCGTCAGCGCCGTACTTTCTACGCCGGGCATACCGCGTGTCGAGAACACCAGTTGCCGCCATTGCTGAGTGCACGCGTGCGCGCCGGAAAGGAGAGCCGCTACTGAACCTGTTCAGGGGCTAGGGTGACGAGGGCAGGGCGACCAGATCGGTGGGATGACCTAAAGGCTCGGGGTAGTCACCAAAGCCTTTAGGGCGGGACTAAAAAATACGGCGATATCAGTGCCCGGTACTGGATTATTACAGGTCAGCAAAACGAGTTGCGACAACTAAAACCACCGACTATTTGCACCCAGCAACTGCACCATCCCTGTTGTTGAGCAGCGGTCGGTTTATAACCAAAAGATGGGCTTTACCGTACACAAGGGATTTATTGACCCAGCCAATAATCGCTAGTGACTTTTACCGCTTTACCACCCTTAAGCATTTCAAGTTCATAGGTGCCACGGATGCCGGCATATTTACCTGTGCCACCAACAATGGCGCCAGCATGTTTATGCCCTTCTTTGATCGGGTTGCCGTGATCTAGATGAACCATATCAAGCCGGTAAATGGTGCCTTCTGCGAGAACAGTTTCTGACATATAGGATCTGGCTGATTTCTTATTGTCGAGATCAAGCACAATGATGGTGGCTTGTGAGACGTATTCGCCAATGATCGGGCCATTTTCTGACGATCTGACTGCCCCATGACGAGCATAAATATCACCCACAGATGGCCCTTTAGGCATCATGTCGATCATGGTTGGTTCGACGATATCAGAGTAATAAACCATTTTCTGATCACCCGCAAATACGGCAGCACTGAGTGACAACGATAATGCGGTAAAGAGAGCAGTTATTGTAAAGTTCATAGGATTGCCTGAAGGTTGAGTGTTAATGAACAGGTAGATGTGTGATTGTACAGTGGCGAGGCTCGCCAATCATAGAGGGCGGTTTAGACTGACGCTTCATGAAAGATAACCCACTATGCAGCTAGATAGTTGGCTATTCCTGTGTCGAGCGGTCGAGCAACAATGCCAAACTTACTCGGCGAGGCAAAACGTTCGGACCTCTATCCGATATAGAGCTTTGCGCACTGGTGCGGGATGCGCTCATCAAAGTGGGCCAGCCCGATTATGCGGGATACACTAGATTGAAGCGTATAGGGCATATAAACGGCCTGTCGTGGGCATGGTTACTCACTGATTCAGCTAATTGAACGTCAGAGCTTCGTGAAAAGCTTGCCGAGTTTTGTACCAGAGCCATGTGCCGAATATTTACGTTCACTCCAGCGGGTTTATTCCAGGCTGGAGAGACCCCTATTCAATCGGCAATAGAGGATCAGCAACTGCTAGAGTTGATCAAGGAAGTTTATATTGCAAGCGGAGCTACCTATGGCGCTCCCGGGATTCACCGGGAAATGCGTGAGGATGGCCAGAGCGGTAGCGTTCGCCGAGTCGCCCGTATTAGGCGTGAGAACACGCTAAAGCTCAGATTGGCCACGAGCGCCGTTAAATGAAGGGTGGCCCCATTGGCGCAATCGCACATCGGGAAAGACATCATCAGAGAGAAGGACCGCCGTCTCGGCTATCCTGCTGGCGCCATCGCTGAGGCTAGGCGACCCCGACAGAATCCCCGCTTCTTGCAGGAAAATCACGAGGTGGCCCAGGTGAGGCGCTCGCAGTGACACGTATTGCAGCGCACGCGAAGGCACCCGTGTTCGAAGCGGCCGCATTTTAGAGACGACTCAAGCGCCCGATGGACAAGAGTCGGCAGACTTTTACTCTGGGCGATGGCGTGCATAGGCGTCGTTACCAAGGGCTTCCATGCCTAGCGAGAGCATGGTGCGTCGACTTTAAAGTTTGCAGACTTGGTGGGGTAAAAAAATCGCGCATAAAAAAGCCCCCATTTGAGGGGGCTTTCAGGTTCCAAGCTTTAGATTAAGCCTTCTTTCGCTTCATCAGACCAAGGCCCAGTAGTGCAGAACCAAACAACCACATAGTCGCAGGGACAGGCGTCTCTGAGTAGCTGATACTGCGGAGTAGGAAGTTGGTAGATCCCCCGAACTTGCCATAGCCAGACTTCGGTCCGCCAGTGACAGTAAAGCCATCCACTGAGACGCTGCCAGTGGAGAAATTTCCAAACCAACCAGTGGTGTTAAGTGTTTGCGTGGGCAAAGTGGGTAAATAACTCAACACAGCTGAGTCACCGGCGGTAAAAAAGTTGCCGATGAACCAGTTGTTCAGGTTGATGCTGTCCAGCAGAATGCGTTGGTTGAATAACACAGTGATGCTGTTATTTTGAGTGATGCCGCCGCCGTTCCGTCCGAGGCCGCTTTGGGTGAAGAAGCTGGCGCTGGTGTAGTCGAGGCTGCCACCGCCGTTGGTGGTTGCAGTACCGATGAGGCCGTTACTGCCGGTGTAAAGACCAGTCGCATCGTTGAAGGTCATGGTAAAAGCCGATGCTAGCGGGCTTATTACCAGTGTTGCGAGGAGTGCGCCAATGGCTGCCCCCTTGCCGAGTGTTAGTGTCATGAACAGTTCCTTTAATGTCGGTTAATTGCGCAGTCACGGTGGGCACAACTTGCTGTACCCTTTGCTCCCACAGGCGACCTGATGTTGCCTGAGACCGATTAAGCAATATTTGTGCCAAATACGAATAACGTAATAAAAACAGTGACGTATGGGTCTTATAACGGTGTTAGTAACCACGGGTGTAAAAATATCTCACATCCAGTAGAAAAATAGTGATGCAGCGCAGAGTCGCAGCGCTGCCAATAGAAATGTCAAAGTAGTAAAAGAGATATGCATCACAGTATACGAATGATATCCCTTTTGAGGTGCTGCTTGTTGTGGCTACAGGCGTCTCCTGGTGTAAAAAAAGCTGACGATTTGGAGCGGGTAGCGTGGCTTGTTGGACTTTGTTAGCGATGCTGTCGGGATTAGCGATGCTGTCGGGCTCTACTATCGAATCAATCTCAGCCATCCTGATATTGAAGATCTTCTAGCTGAGGGTAGTGTTACCGTCAGTCGCGAAGCGGTCAGGTTGTGGTATATCAAGTTCGGTGCCTAGATACCAGAAGGTTGAAGCGGAGACACCGGGGCGATGGCGACACCGTGGACATTGACGACCTTGTTGCGCGACACTGATGTTAGTCCCTTGTCCCGATCATTGGTGGTATCTGGAGAGGGACTAGCTGGAAATCGGATCAGCCTTGCGCAAGCGCGTTTGTTCAAATATTGACACGTCATACTGCGTTCAGCAAGAGGCGCCACGCGCAGCCGTGATCACCGTGTCGCCATGATCGAGAGCGCCACATCTGAGCCCAATTACTTTAGGGTGCGGCCCGATTATTTTTGATGTATACAGTAGCTGTCTTCGGTTAATGATTGAGTACGTGACGTCATTGGCTACACTAAAAAATTAAACACGGGAGTCTTACTCCAGCATCCAGCACCTCCCAAGGCAACGATTGATTATTACCGTGGCCGCGACTGCTCCGGGCGCGGCGGTATACCCCGAAGTTGAATTAATGGGCAAGAACGTTGTCGGATACCCTGCGGATGAGACGACTTCGGCAAGCAAGCGTAATCACCCTGGTTCTGCGATAGCACTCACCAGTCCAGTCCCGGGTTATAAAGACAATGTGATCAAGAGCCGCAAAATAATTTCCGGTTCACTATCGAGGACAACGCAATGAGATTTGATCGTAAGCAGAATCACAAAGGTACGGAATTGATCTGCAGACAAGGAGGATGGGCGGTCCTTAATTTCAGCACACATCGAAAAGGGAACCCATGGCACGGAAGCCTTTCTTGCTCTGGACTCGTCCCCGGTTTGCCCCAAGACCAGAGAGCCATGAGTTCTGATAGGGCATTAAAAGGCGCGTCTTTGACGCTACAAGAAAACGTTCCTATATCCGGCTGGCCCGGCTTCATTCAAGCGAGTCTTTTCGTTGTCTTGACATTCACGTTCTGGACAGTGCCTTCCCATGGCGCCGTTGCAAGCCCACACTCGGGAACAATGGTCTCCGTCGCCGTAGATCTCTATGACGACTGGGGCGCGGGCGCCTGTGGAGAGGGCGTCGTGTCGAACAACGGTACCGCCAGCAGCCTATGGGAGATCAGCGTTGACTTGCCCGGATCTGTGACGAGCCATTGGAACTCTCAGATGAGCTATTGGATGGATCCGCACCACGAAGGGAGTGAGATGTCGCACGCCTGGCGCGTGGTGGGTGCGCCGTGGAATCGTACGCTAGAGCCTGGCGCATCAACGACCTTCGGTTTCTGCATAGACCGGACACAGGAAGCAGCGATGCTGCACGCGGACGATCTGGACATTCCCTCGGAGACAGCGCATCAGCATCCGGGTGGGACGAGCGGATTCATCGATTTGGCGACCTTCGGGGTCACATATGGCAGTGACCACACGGGTCATGAGGGTCTGGTAGGGGGGAGGACCGCTATTACGACAGAGGCGCTACTGGCCTACAATAATCTGCGGGGGTTCGCTGGGCTGGCGCCAGCAACTCTCGATGAGGTGGGCGCATGGGCTTTTGCCAACAGCCTGACCAATAACTCGCAGGCATGGGGCAATGATGAGAAGGGCGTTGGCCTTTGGTATGCGATGCAGGGAGCCAAGGTCGGATGGATGGCCGATGATTCGTTTGATCCCCAGGTGATCGCCGATATCGAACGAACGGCGAGATTGGGGTCTACTGAGGATGTGATGGCCATGGTGGTCGCCTATGGCCATGAAGGTTTTGCCGCGTACCTCACTGAGAATGGCCTTGCCGAGGCTTTTATCAACACCCTCAAGATGGAGCCGCACTATGGCGGATGGATGCACGATCGCGCGCACGGTTGGCTGTCAATTGAAGGTGTAGCCATTGCCCATGACGTGAACCATCTCACGGTTCTCAGTCATGATCAGATGCAGCCGTTCATGAATGACACGTGGGATTGGCCGCAGTGGCCGGCGCTCGAAGTATCGCAGGCCCGCGTACTGGAATATTTCCAGAGTATGGTGGCGCTTGGTGATCCACTAGGGGATAACTTGGAGGATCTCTCTGCTCCGCCGGTGCTGGAACCCCCCGTCGTTATCCTGCCACCAGGATGCTAAAAGCGCGGGTGTAACGGCTGCCGCCTCTTTAGAGTGACACCTTGAAGGCGGCTATATCGGTATGGCTTCGCGTTGCAAAATCCCAATCAATTTGGCCCATTGACATGGCGGGCAATGTGACTCAGGTTGCCCGCCTGGAGGGCTGGATAATTGCTTGATTGGTGGCAAGAAAAGCAGTTTAAGCCTCCGACTGAACTCGTTGACCCACCCGCGCCAGGCGTAAAGGTACCCTGGAATGTTGTTTCCATGACGGTATTTGCAAGCTGGATAGAGCCACGTTGCTCAGCGGGGTCGAGTGTTCCTTCATTGTTAAACCAGATGCCGCCTACCATTTGATAGTTACGCCAAACGGCCTGAGGATCTGTGACATCAAGCTTTGCCAGATAGCCATCCTCGCCGATGATCTGCTCGTTAAGCGCACGGATGTTAGCGCGATTCTGGTCCGACTGATTGTCACCGTCCTGGGTGCCCTCGGGGAATACGCGGCATACATTGGTAGAGTCCGCCAGAAAAGGAGGGCTTCCGCTATTATCTGACCTGCCTTTGTTGATGTAGATGTTTTCGCTATTGGTACATTGCGCTGTGCAGTTCGAGGGATTGTCGGAACCAATACAATCTGCGCAGGAATTCGTCATCATTGTCCAACCCTCTGCCGGACGTGCTGGCGACGATTCTGAAGGGACACAATCCGGTGTGTTAGCAACGTGTTCCCAGGTTGTCCAAATCATTTCAGGATGTAGTGGTGTGGTTTGTGCCAGGTGAAAAGCGATTAATCCCAATTTCAATTGATCACCAGTATTCAGGGTAACGTCTATCGTGTAGTAGTCACTTTCGTTCGTGCTAGGCGTGATGTATCGCCAGGCTGTTTTGATTTCGACCAAGTTGTCAGGCAGAGTCGCGCCAGAGCCGTTATTGCCACACAGATTGCGACTGAACCGAACATTGTAAAGTACGATATCGCCTTCGCTAGACCCTTCAGGCCCCACTGAATAGATTTCAACATTGGTACCGGCTTCTGGGCTAGGTCCCGTAGTTCCGACAGTTGCGCTGGTGCCAAGCGCCAATAATTCGTTGTTTGACTGTGGAGCGCAGCTGTCGGCATCAGTTCCCAGATAACTTGGATAAGCCTCTGTGACTTCAAACCGTCTCTCATTACTGCCTTCCGATACCGGTTCCACCAGGTATAAGAACGATTCCCAAGCCATCACATTAAAATCGCATAAATTAGCTTGTGCACCGCTGGGAACCTCGGTCTGCAGCGTAGGCGACGCTAGCTGCAATTGGCTTATTGTGCAGGCTTCTATATTAACCGAAGGATTTTCCGCTCCAACAGCGGGAGGACTGGACTCTTCAACATTTAGGCCCGCGGTATTCCCTGATGAATTGCTGCCATCACTACAGCCTGTAATCAAACCTACAATGATTGCGATCATGGTAAAGCAACGTATATTTGATCTGGATATTTTCATTACTATCTCCACCGGTGAACGGTTCCAAGACTGCTCTGGTCATCATGGGTACGTCGTTAAACCGTTTAGACCTTGGGATTCTATTTCTAACCGACGTTTTTTTGCATGCTAACCTGACAGCGCAGACCCTACGTGTAGATTATGTCATATTCTTTGAATTTTACGACGAAAAGCTTATGGGGTCAGGCCTTACGGTAGTGCATCATTCTTTCTGTAATTTCATGGTGGCTTGAAGAGCTGAGCCACTCGGTTATCCTTTTGATTGTGAATTTGTCGATTTACAAAACAAGAGGAAAAACAAAATGGCTCAGCCAATACAGGATAATGGGA
>JBDNIE010000023.1:0-15990 GCA_041688425.1 Halioglobus sp.
ACCGTCGAAGGCGACAATTTGTCCACCCCAAGTCTCCGCGCAAACCTTAGTCAGCGCCGCCGTTAGTGTCGTCTTACCGTGGTCAACGTGACCAATCGTCCCGACGTTAACGTGCGGTTTTGTGCGCGCAAATGCTTCCTTTGCCACTGTTATTCACCCCTTCTCATTTAATCTGGATATCAGTTAGTTTGATTTTTGGAAATAATTTCCTGCGCGATGTTATTCGGAGCCTCCGCATACTTCGCAAATTCCATCGTGTACGTCGCGCGGCCCTGAGTTGCAGAGCGCAGGTCGGTCGCGTAGCCAAACATTTCTGCCAAAGGCACCTCGGCCGTAATCACCTTGCCCGAGCCATTCTCGTCCATACCACCGATCAAGCCCCGGCGACGGTTAAGATCGCCAACTACGTCACCCATATTTTCTTCCGGCGTGACGACTTCAACCGCCATGATGGGCTCAAGCAACACTGCACCACCCACCTGGGCCAGCTTCTTGGTTGCCATGGAAGCTGCAATCTTGAACGCCATTTCATTCGAGTCGACATCGTGGAATGAGCCATCAAATAGCGTTGCCTTCAGCCCCAGCAGCGGATAACCCGCCAAAACGCCATTCTTCATCTGCTCCTCAATACCCTTCTGAACAGCCGGTACGTATTCACGTGGTACGGTACCACCGACCACCTCGTTAACAAATTCCAGGCCTTCTGCATTTCCGTCTTCTGCTGGCTGAAACCTGACCCAGACATGGCCGTACTGACCGCGACCGCCGGACTGGCGAACAAACTTACCTTCTATCTCTGTGGTGGTGCGAATTGCCTCGCGATAAGCTACCTGCGGCTTACCAATGTTGGCCTCAACATTGAACTCGCGGCGCATGCGGTCGACTAACACGTCAAGATGCAATTCACCCATGCCCGAGATAATCGTCTGGCCGGATTCTTCATCTGTCCTCACTCGGAAAGAGGGATCTTCCTGAGCCAGTTTGCCCAGAGCGACGCCCATACGCTCCTGATCGGGCTTGGACTTTGGCTCTACCGCCACTGAAATTACCGGCTCAGGGAAAATCATACGCTCAAGGACGATAGGTCTGTCTATATCACACAGGGTATCGCCGGTCGTTACATCCTTGAGTCCGATCGCTGCCGCGATATCACCCGCCAACACTTCCTTGATTTCCTCACGGCTGTTAGCGTGCATCTGCACCATACGACCAACCCGCTCTTTCTTCTCCTTAACGGAGTTGTAAACACCGGTGCCACTCTGCAGAGTGCCGGAATAGACTCGGAAAAAGGTCAGTGTTCCTACAAAAGGGTCAGTGGCGATCTTGAATGCCAGTGCTGAGAACGGAGCATCGTCGTCCGCCAGACGTGTGTCAGGCGTATTGTCCTTATCCAACAAGGTGCCTTCAATGGCCTTGACCTCAGTCGGTGAAGGCATGTAATCGATCACCGCATCGAGCATGGCCTGCACACCCTTGTTTTTGAATGCAGAACCTCCTAATACCGGAACAATCTCATTGGCCAGCGTACGCGCACGAATCCCTTTCTTGATTTCCTCTTCGGTGAGCTCCCCACCTTCGAGGTACTTCTCCATGTACTCGTCGTTAGCTTCAGCCGCGGCCTCGATCAGGTATTCACGCATTTCTGCCACTTCGTCAACCATGTCCGCCGGCACATCCGCGTACTCGAACGTCATGCCTTGATCTTCTTCGTTCCATAAAATTGCTTTGTTCTTAACAAGATCGATAACGCCCTTGAAGTCTTCCTCGGCACCAATCGTCATCTGCAGAGGGACAGCATTAGCACCGAGGCGCTCCCTCAGTTGCTTCACAACCTTATGAAAATCGGCGCCTGCGCGATCCATTTTATTCACAAACACCAGACGAGGGACCTCGTATTTGTTGGCCTGCCGCCAAACCGTCTCTGTTTGCGGCTGCACGCCCGACGAACCACACAACACCACTACCGCACCGTCAAGTACGCGCAACGAGCGCTCCACTTCGATAGTGAAGTCTACGTGCCCGGGGGTGTCGATAATATTAATGCGGTGGTCTTCAAACTGCGCATCCATGCCCTTCCAGAAACAAGTGGTAGCGGCAGAGGTAATCGTAATACCACGTTCCTGCTCCTGTTCCATCCAGTCCATAGTGGCCGCACCATCGTGCACCTCTCCAATTTTATGAGAAAGGCCAGTGTAAAAAAGCACACGTTCCGTAGTTGTCGTCTTTCCAGCGTCAACATGCGCACAGATGCCAATATTTCGGTACCGGCTGATAGGAGTCTTACGTGCCACGATTAAATCCCCGATAAAAGGTTGTAGAGCAAAAACTTAGAAACGGTAGTGCGAGAATGCCTTGTTGGCCTCTGCCATACGATGCACGTCTTCACGCTTCTTGACGGCATTACCTTTACCTTGTGAGGCATCGATAATCTCGCCCGCCAGGCGTTGACGCATGGATTTCTCTCCGCGATTACGCGAATATTCCACCAACCAGCGCATGGACAGCGCCACTCTGCGCGACGGCCGGACTTCAACCGGTACCTGGTAGGTCGCGCCACCGACGCGGCGGGCTTTTACTTCCACCATGGGGGCGATATTTTCCAGCGCTTCATCGAATGCTTCGAGGGGGTCTTTGTTCAGTCGCTCTCTAACAATATCGAGCGCACCGTACACGATGGTTTCTGCAACAGACTTCTTGCCGCTCACCATCACGTGATTCATAAACTTGGCCAAAGTCACGTTACCAAACTTGGGGTCTGGCAGTACTTCGCGCTTGGCGACTATTCGTCTTCTTGGCATGATATATAACCTTCTCTCTCTTCAGGTGACCCGAACACCAACCTGCCACAATTGCGGGGGAGGCAGGGTTTCGGCCTTACTTACTTCGTTAGCGTCATTTACGCCAGTAGAACTCGCTTACTTGGGACGCTTGGCACCGTACTTGGAGCGACCATTACGGCGGTCTGAAACTCCTGAAGTATCGAGGCTTCCACGAACCGTGTGATAGCGCACACCCGGCAAGTCTTTTACACGACCGCCGCGAATAAGCACCACACTGTGCTCCTGCAAGTTGTGCCCTTCACCGCCGATGTACGAGGAAACCTCGTATCCATTGGTTAAACGCACACGGCACACTTTGCGCAGCGCAGAGTTCGGCTTCTTCGGCGTGGTAGTGTAAACACGGGTACAAACCCCACGTCGCTGCGGGCAGCTCTGCAGGGCGGGAACGCCGCTCTTTTCTACTTTGCGTTTCCGAGGCTTACGAACCAATTGATTGATCGTTGCCATCTATTTAAAACTCCACATATATAGTTACTTTCAGTGACCCTTATGGTCCAGACCCCATTTCGGACAGGGCGGTTGGCGCATAAACAAAGGAATACACAAACCTGCCCCAAAAAAGAGGAAGCGGCATCTTATAGACGCTGCAGGTTCGAGTCAACCCGCCGCCGCTCAAACCATAAAAAAGGGGCGATGGTAATTACCCATCGCCCCTGCACGGCTTAATCTCAAGGATTAATTATCCGCCTGAAGCGCCTCAGTCAGTGCCGCTTCGATCTCTTGCGCCGACACGGTCACCGCTTTCTGGCTTTCACGCACACGCTTGCGCTCGGCGTGATATGCCAAACCTGTGCCCGCCGGGATCAGTCGTCCTACAACGACGTTCTCCTTGAGTCCGCGCAGGTAATCGCGCTTGCCGGTTACCGCCGCTTCCGTCAGCACTCGCGTGGTTTCCTGGAACGACGCCGCAGAGATAAAGCTTTCCGTTGCAAGAGAGGCCTTGGTAATACCCAGAAGCTCTCTGTCACCCGTTGCAGGCACCAGATTTTCAGCCATCAGACGCTCGTTCTCTTCCAGCAGGGTCGTAAATTCTACCTGCTCACCTTTAATCAGGTTGGAATCGCCGGATGAGGTTATCACCACCTTGCGCAGCATCTGACGAACGATAACCTCGATGTGCTTATCGTTGATCTTCACGCCCTGCAGACGGTAAACCTCCTGTATTTCATTGACAATATACTTGGCCAACTCCTTGATGCCCTTCAAGCGCAGAATATCGTGCGGGCTAGGTGCGCCCTCCGACACCACTTCGCCTTTTTCTACGTTCTCACCCTCAAAAACGGACATATGACGCCATTTGGGAATCAGTGCCTCGTAATGGTCAGAACCGTCAGCCAACGTAGCGTTGTCGTTCGGTGTAATCATCAAGCGTCGCTTGCCTTTGGTTTCCTTGCCGAAACTGACGGTGCCGGAAATCTCAGCCAGAATTGCCGGCTCCTTCGGCTTGCGTGCTTCGAACAGGTCGGCAACCCGGGGCAGACCACCCGTAATATCGCGGGTCTTCGATCCTTCCTGCGGGATACGCGCAATAATATCGCCCGTGCTGACTTTCGCACCGTTTTCCAGGTTTACCTGAGCAGCCGGGGGCAGGAAATAGTGAGCAGGTACATTGGTACCGGCCAAACACAGCTCCTTGCCTTTACCATCTACCAGGCTAATGGCGGGACGAACGTCCTTCCCTGCAGCGGGCCGCTCACCTGCGTCCATCACCGAAATACTGGACAAACCCGTCAGATCGTCCGTTTGACGCTTGATCGTAATACCCTCTTCCATGCCGCTGAACTTCGCGGTACCTGCCACCTCGGTGATTATGGGATGTGTATGGGGGTCCCAGTTAGCGACGATAGAGCCTTTGGTCACTGACTGGTTGTCCTTGACCTTCAAAAGAGCTCCGTACGGCAGTTTGTAGCGCTCACGCTCTCGCCCGAGAAGATCCAGTACAGACAGTTCTCCTGAACGACTGACGGCAACAAGGTCGCCATCAACACGCTCTACGGTCTTCAAGTTGTGCAGTCGAACGACACCGTCGTTCATGACCTCGATATTGTCCTGCGCTGTCTGCCTTGAAGCCGCACCACCAATGTGGAAAGTACGCATGGTCAACTGTGTGCCAGGCTCACCGATTGACTGGGCAGCCACAACGCCCACAGCTTCACCCATATTAATGCGGTGTCCACGCGCCAAATCGCGCCCATAACAAGCGGAACAGATACCGTGGCGGGTTTCGCACGTTATGGGCGAGCGAACCTCGATTTCATCGATACCCATCTCTTCCAGACGCTTGATCCAAAGCTCGTCGAGCATGGTCCCGGCAGTAATCGCTATCTCGTCCTCACTGCCAGGCTTGATAACATCCTTGATGACAAGGCGGCCCAGAACACGATCACCTAGAGACTCAATGATGTCACCACCATCGATTACCGGTGTCATCAGCAGGCCAAAGTCAGTGCCGCAGTCGTCTTCAGTCACCACCAAATCCTGCGCAACGTCAACCAATCGACGCGTCAGGTATCCGGAGTTAGCTGTCTTGAGCGCGGTATCTGCCAAACCCTTACGTGCTCCGTGAGTAGAGATGAAGTACTGTAATACGTTCAAGCCTTCACGGAAGTTGGCGGTAATCGGTGTCTCGATAATCGAGCCATCCGGCTTGGCCATCAGGCCGCGCATACCGGCCAGCTGACGAATCTGCGCGGGGGAACCTCGGGCTCCCGAGTCCGCATAAATATAGACGGAATTGAAAGAGGCCTGCTGCTCCTCCTTGCCCTCGCGATTGATTACGGGCTCTGTAGACAAGCCTTCCATCATCGATTTGGAAACATGATCATTGGCGCGCGACCAGATATCGATCACTTTGTTGTACTTCTCGCCCTGCGTCACCAGACCCTGCGCATACTGGTTCTCGATTTCTTTCACTTCGGCATCAGCGCGCTCGATAATTCGCGCCTTTTCCTGTGGAATCACGAAGTCATTTACGCCGATAGACGCGCCTGAGCGGGTTGAATATTCGTAACCGGTGTACATCAGCTTGTCAGCAAAAATAACCGTAGCCTTCAAACCGACCATGCGATAACACTGATTGATAATTTTGGAGATCGCTTTCTTGGCCATATTCTGGTTGACCATGGCAAACGCTATACCAGCCGGAACGATCTCCCACAACAGGGCGCGACCCACGGTAGTATCGGCGATGAACGACCGCTCAAGCGTTTCGCCCTCGTCGGTCTTCTCCACCTCATTGATGCGCACCTTTACACGCGCCTGCAGGTGTACGTGCCCGCTGACAAACGCACGGTGAACTTCGGAGACATTGGCGAAGGCCATGCCTTCGCCCTTAGCATTCACACGCTCACGAGTCATGTAGTAAAGACCCAGAACGACGTCCTGCGATGGCACGATAATGGGATCACCACTGGCCGGAGACAGGATGTTATTGGTCGACATCATGAGGGCGCGCGCTTCCAGCTGCGCCTCAATCGTCAGCGGCACGTGCACGGCCATCTGGTCACCGTCAAAGTCAGCGTTGTAAGCGGCGCAGACCAATGGATGCAGCTGAATCGCCTTGCCTTCAATCAGTACCGGCTCGAACGCCTGGATACCCAGACGGTGCAGAGTCGGCGCCCGGTTTAACAGCACCGGGTGCTCGCGAATCACTTCGGCGAGAATATCCCACACCTCGGGCGGCTCCCGCTCTACCATTTTCTTGGCCGCTTTAATGGTAGTCGCCAACCCGCGCGCTTCCAGCTTGCCGAAGATGAAAGGTTTGAAGAGCTCCAGAGCCATCTTTTTGGGCAGGCCGCATTGATGCAACCTGAGCGTCGGACCCACCACGATCACGGATCGACCCGAGTAGTCCACTCGCTTGCCCAACAGGTTCTGACGGAAGCGACCCTGCTTACCCTTAATCATGTCGGCCAGGGATTTCAATGGGCGCTTGTTAGAGCCAGTAATTGCGCGACCGCGACGGCCGTTGTCCAACAGGGCATCCACAGACTCTTGCAGCATACGCTTCTCATTGCGCACGATAATATCGGGGGCATTGAGATCCAGCAGACGCTTCAGTCGATTGTTACGGTTAATGACGCGACGGTAGAGATCGTTCAGGTCGGAGGTGGCAAATCGACCGCCGTCCAACGGCACCAAAGGACGCAGATCCGGCGGCAGCACAGGAAGTACGTTAAGCACCATCCACTGGGGCTTGTTGCCCGAACTGGCAAACGCTTCCATCAACTTCAGGCGTTTGGACAGTTTCTTGATCTTGGTCTCGGAGTTCGTGACCGGAATTTCCTCACGCAAGCTGGCGATTTCATGCTGCAGATCCAACTGCATCATCAGGTCCTGAATGGCTTCAGCGCCCATCTTGGCCGAGAACTCGTCGCCAAACTCTTCCATCGCCTCGTAATACTGCTCATCTGACAGCAACTGGCTTTGTTCCAGCGTTGTCATACCGGGGTCGGTAACGACGTAGGATTCAAAGTAGAGAACGCGCTCGATATCACGCAGTGTCATATCCAGCAACAAACCGATGCGCGAGGGCAGCGATTTCAGGAACCAGATATGTGCCACCGGGCTAGCCAGCTCAATGTGACCCATGCGCTCTCTACGCACTTTTGCCAGAGCCACTTCCACGCCGCATTTTTCACAAATGACACCGCGATGCTTGAGCCGCTTATATTTGCCACACAAGCATTCGTAGTCTTTCACCGGGCCAAAGATCTTGGCACAGAACAAACCGTCCCGCTCCGGCTTAAAGGTGCGGTAATTAATGGTCTCGGGCTTCTTCACTTCACCAAACGACCAGGAACGAATCAGCTCCGGTGATGCCAGGCCAATTCGGATTGAGTCGAATTCATCATTCTGTCCCTGGGACTTCAACAGATTAAGTAAGTCTTTCAAGGCGTTTCCTCCGCGAGGTTTCTACTTTCAGGCAGGGCGTGGAAAATCCAGCGCACCTGCCACCAAGTCCAATATTTACGTTCTATTAATCGTTCTCTAGATCTATATCGATTGCTAGAGAGCGTATTTCCTTAACCAAAACATTAAAGGACTCGGGCATGCCCGGCTCCATACGATGATCACCATCGACAATGTTTTTGTACATCTTGGTTCGTCCCGCCACGTCGTCCGACTTGACGGTTAGCATTTCCTGCAAGGTGTAAGCTGCGCCATAAGCTTCCAGGGCCCAGACTTCCATTTCACCGAAGCGCTGACCACCGAACTGCGCTTTACCGCCCAATGGTTGTTGCGTGACCAAGCTGTAGGAACCTGTCGAACGGGCATGCATCTTGTCGTCCACCAAGTGGTTCAGCTTCAACATGTACATGTAGCCGACGGTGACAGGGCGATCAAAGGTCTCGCCACTGCGTCCGTCATAGAGCGTGAACTGGCCGCTTTCAGGCATGTCTGCCAATTTAAGAAGACTCTTGATGGAATCCTCAGCTGCACCATCGAAAACAGGTGTCGCCATGGGAACGCCATTAGCAAGGTTAGCAGCCAATTCCATTACTTCGGTATCACTAAAGGACTTGATATCCTCAGTGCGGCCATCACCGTTGTTATAGATTTCCTCTAGGAACTTACGAACCTCTGCCACCTTACGCTGCTCAGCGATCATTGCGTTAATCTTGTCGCCCAAGCCCTTGGCAGCCATGCCCAGGTGGGTCTCAAGAATCTGGCCAACGTTCATGCGCGAAGGCACACCCAACGGGTTCAGTACGATGTCGACAGGCTCGCCGTTTTCGTCATAGGGCATGTCTTCTACGGGCATGATCACAGAAATCACACCCTTGTTGCCATGACGCCCAGCCATTTTGTCACCCGGCTGGATGCGCCGCTTGATGGCCAGATACACCTTGACGATCTTCAGTACGCCCGGAGCCAGGTCATCGCCGCTTTGCAGCTTGCCCTTTTTGTCCTCAAAACGGTCTTCAAGCAGCTTATTTTGTGCCTCCAACTGCCGTTGCGCGGATGCCAGTGCATCGTTCACCTTGGCGTCTGACATTTTCAGCTTAAACCACTGTTCACGATCCAGTTCAGCCAGCACCGCTGCCGTCAGGCTGGTACCTTTGGGCAGACCAGCGCCACTCACTGTGGCGTTACCCTTGAGCATTCCGGCGAGGTGCGCAAAGGTCGCTTCCTGGAAAATCCGATACTCTTCTTTCAGGTCCTTACGGTACTTATCCAACTGGTGCTTTTCAATCTGCAGGGCACGCGTGTCCTTCTCCAGGCCATCACGGGTGAAGACCTGTACATCAATAACCGTGCCCTTGGTGCTTGTGGGAACGCGCAAAGAGGTGTCTTTTACATCCGACGCCTTTTCGCCAAAGATGGCTCGCAGCAACTTCTCCTCCGGCGTAAGCTGGGTTTCACCCTTAGGCGTTACCTTACCTACCAGAATGTCACCCGCTTCCACCTCGGCACCGATGTAAACAATACCTGACTCGTCCAGCTTGGACAGAGCGCTTTCACCAACGTTCGGGATATCAGCAGAGATTTCTTCTGACCCAAGCTTGGTGTCGCGCGCGATACACGTCAGCTCCTGAATGTGGATAGTGGTGAAACGATCCTCCTTCACTACTTTCTCGGACACCAGAATGGAGTCCTCGAAGTTGTAGCCATTCCAGGGCATGAATGCGATGCGCATATTCTGGCCCAGCGCGAGTTCGCCCATGTCGATAGACGGGCCATCGGCGAGGATATCGCCACGCACAATCGCATCGCCCGCTTTTACGATCGGACGCTGGTTGATGCAGGTATTCTGGTTGGACCGCGTGTACTTGGTCAGGTTGTAGATATCGACAGGCGCTTCATCAACACCAACGTCCTTATCATTGACCCGCACCACAATGCGACTGGCGTCTGCAGAGTCCACGACTCCCGAGCGCTCTGCCACAACACACACACCCGAGTCGGCAGCAACATAGCGCTCCATACCGGTGCCGACCAGTGGCTTTTCTGCCACCAGTGTAGGCACAGCCTGGCGCTGCATGTTGGAGCCCATCAGTGCGCGGTTGGCGTCATCGTGTTCCAGAAATGGAATCAGGGCTGCTGCCACCGAGACCACCTGCTTGGGTGACACATCCATATACGTGACGCGGTCCGGCGGCATCACCGTAAATTCATTCATGTGGCGGACCGCGATCAGGTCATCCACAAATTTCATATTCTTGTCGAGAGTTGCCGACGCCTGGGCGATGACATGCTCCGCCTCGTTGATTGCGGACAAGAACTCGATATCGTCTGTCACTTTGCCATTCACGACCTTGCGATACGGGCTCTCAAGGAAGCCGTAATCGTTAGTACGCGCATAGGTTGCCAGTGAATTGATAAGACCAATATTGGGGCCTTCCGGCGTCTCAATTGGACAGACTCGCCCGTAATGGGTCGGGTGTACGTCGCGCACCTCAAAACCGGCGCGCTCCCGCGTCAGACCGCCAGGCCCAAGAGCCGATACGCGGCGCTTGTGCGTCACCTCCGACAGCGGGTTATTCTGGTCCATAAACTGCGACAACTGGCTGGAGCCAAAGAACTCCTTCACCGCGGCCGATACAGGCTTGGCATTGATCAGGTCCTGTGGCATCAGGCCCTCGCTCTCCGCCATCGACAAACGCTCTTTCACCGCTCGCTCAACACGGACCAGACCGACGCGGAACTGATTTTCCGCCATTTCGCCAACACTTCGAACGCGGCGGTTACCAAGGTGATCGATATCGTCCACCATGCCTTTACCGTTGCGGATACCGACCAGGGTACGCAGTACTTCTACAATGTCGTTCCGATCAAGTACACCACTGCCCGTCACTTCGTCGCGACCGAGGCGACGGTTGAACTTCATGCGACCAACGGCCGAAAGATCATAACGATCGGCCGAGAAGAATAGATTCTGGAACAGATTTTCCGCTGACTCTTTGGTGGGTGGCTCGCCAGGGCGCATCATGCGATAGATTTCAACCAGGGCCTCCAGCTCATTACGGGTGGAATCCTGACGCAATGTATCGGAGATAAAAGAACCGCAGTCCAGCTCATTGGTATACAGCGTCTCAATCTTCTTGATGCCTAACTCTGACAGCGTCTCAACGATTTCAGCCGTTAACTCCGTATTGCACTCTACGACGACTTCTCCGGTCTTCTGGTCCACGACGTTTGTCGCCAGCGATCGGCCGTGCAAATAGTCTGAAGGGATTTCCAGGGTAGCAACCTTTGCCTCTTCAAGCTCGCGAATATGTCGTGCTGTAATTCGGCGACCTTGCTCGACAATAACCTTCTTCCCGGCTTTAATATCGAACGATGCCACATCACCGCGCAATCTCTCGGGTATAAGAGTCATCGAGTAAGTGCCGTTCTTTGCGACGTTAACAGTGTTGGTGTCGTAGAACATACCGAGAATTTCCTCGGCCTCGTAGCCTAGCGCACGCAACAAAATCGTCGCCGGAAGTTTGCGGCGACGATCGATACGGACAAAAACCATATCCTTGGGATCGAACTCAAAGTCCAACCACGAACCGCGGTAAGGAATCACGCGTGCCGAGTACAGCAGCTTGCCGGAAGAGTGCGTCTTACCTTTATCATGATCGAAGAACACACCCGGGGAACGGTGCAACTGAGACACAATCACGCGCTCGGTACCATTGATTACGAAGGTACCATTGTCCGTCATCAGGGGGATCTCCCCCATGTAGACTTCCTGTTCCTTGATGTCCTTGATGGTCTTGTTAGACGACTCTTTGTCGTAAATAATCAAGCGAACCTTTACCCGCAGTGAGCAGGAGTAAGTCACGCCACGCAGCTGACATTCCTTGACATCAAAAACGGGCTTGCCCAGTTTGTAGTCAACATATTCCAGCGCGGCATTACCGCTGTAACTGACAATCGGAAACACCGATTTGAAGGCCGCGTGCAGCCCGTAGTCACCACGCTCATCGAGGGGTGTACCCTGTTGGGTAAACTTTCGGTAGGAATCCATTTGGATCGCAAGCAGGTAAGGTACCTCCATCACCTTCGGCAGTACGCCGAAATCCTTGCGAATACGTTTTTTCTCAGTGTACGAGTATGCCATCAGTACTCCCCAGCGTGATTAGCGATCGATTGCCACCAGGGCAATCAACTAGCCTTACAGAAGGCTAAAATTAGGTGGTCGCACAGTGCGCGCCGACCCTGATAAAACTTCACTTCTTGAAGCGGGAAAAGGCCGGCAGGCAAAAAGCCCACCAGCCTTGTCCTTATCCGACCGAAGCCAGACCAGTGCCAAGCTCACTTGAGCTCAGCAGTACCACCAGCTTCTTCAAGCTGCTTCTTGACGTCCTCAGCTTCTGCCTTGGGTACACCTTCCTTAATGTGCGAAGGAGCGCCGTCAACCAGTGCTTTGGCTTCTTTCAAACCCAATGATGTTACTGAACGAACAACCTTGATCACGTTGACTTTTTTCTCGCCTGCGGCAGTCAGAATAACGTCAAACTCAGTTTGCTCTTCAGCGGCTACACCAGCGTCACCGCCAACCGCGGCTGGAGCGGCAGCCACAGCAGTAGCTGCGGTCACACCAAATTTTTCTTCCATTGCTTCGATAAGCGCAACGACGTCCATTACACTCATTTCGGCAACTGCATTCAATATATCGTCTTTAGACAGAGCCATGACTCATATCTCCTATATAGCTGATTAGATATTCACGACAGGGGCTTACGCCGCCGCCTCTTTCTGATCGCGTACCGCTGCGAGCGTGCGAACCAGTTTTCCAGGTACTTCGTTCATTGTCTGAACCAGCTTCGTTACCGGCGCCTTCATTACACCCATCAACATCGAGAGTGCTTGATCACGCGTAGGCAACTTAGCAAGAACATCCAACTGATCTGCACCCAGCATCTGGCCGCTTACCGCCAATGCTTTAACTTCGAAGGCTCCGTTTGTTTTCGCGAAGTCTTTGAAGATTCGAGCCGCTGCGCCCGGATCCTGCATTGAGAATCCGAACAGGGAGGGACCCGTCAACGAGTCGCTAACGCACTCGTAGTCAGTTCCCGCCAGAGCGCGCTTAGCCAAGGTGTTCCGCACTACACGGAGAGTCACTTGGTTTTCGCGCGCTGTTTTGCGCAAGGCTGTCATTCCGTCCACAGTTACGCCGCGCGAGTCGGCGATAACCAGGGACAGTGCACTGGTGGCAGTCTCGTTAACTTCAGCTACGATCGCTTTCTTGTCGTCGAGTCCTATTGCCACTGGAGTTACTCCTGGATTGCTAAGTTTGTACCACCTGAAAGCGAAAGTTCGCTTCTGGACCGTACAGTTTAGTGCCAACAAATCTATACCGGCACTGCTATTGCGTGGTGAACATGTTCACCATCTGCGTAGGCTTGGGCGCACCCCAAGGGGCTTGCCGCGATTAAACCGCATCCGATAGACCTCATCGGCATTGGCACCTACGGTCTTTGATGGCCTTTAGTTCTCAGCTATATGGGCACAGGGCCCGACGCCTTATCCAAAGACCTCAAAGTGGGCCGAGACGACACCCTGGGGGTTCGTCACCGACCTACATCACCTCCGTTCCATGGAAGCTCTTGAGAAACCGCCCCTCGTGAGGGCGGTTCGATCAACTTTCTATCGACGCTTGGTCGATTGTTATGCCCGGACCCATCGTGGTGCTCAGGCTAATTTTCTTGAGATAGATGCCTTTGGAAGATACCGGCTTGGCCTTTCTCAAGTCAGCCAACAATGCGCCGAGATTGCCCTTAATGGCATCAAGTTCGAAATTAATCTTGCCGATACCACCGTGAATGATGCCATTCTTGTCTGTGCGATAGCGCACTTGACCTGCTTTCGCATTCTTCACAGCCGTTTCAACGTCAGGCGTTACTGTACCCGTTTTAGGGTTTGGCATCAGACCGCGAGGACCCAACACCTGACCAAGCTGGCCGACCACTCGCATCGCGTCGGGGGATGCGATAACGACATCAAAATCCATCATGCCGCCTTTGATTTGCTCGGCAAGATCTTCCATACCCACAAGATCAGCACCTGCAGCCTTAGCCTTCTCTGCCGCTTCGCCCTGAGTAAACACAGCCACACGAACAGTAGAACCGGTGCCGAAAGGCAGTGTTGTTGCACCGCGGACAGCCTGGTCTGATTTGCGTGCATCAATGCCCAGATTCACAGCCACTTCAACCGTTTCGTTGAACTTCACAGCGGAAAGTTCCTTCAGCATGTTCACCGCAATATCTAACGGATAGGCCTTCTGAGGGTCAACTTTTTCTTTAAATGCACGAACGCGTTTGGAGAATTTTGCCATGTTAGTTTACCCCTTCTACGTCGATACCGGCAGAACGAGCACTGCCGGCAATAGTGCGCACTGCTGCATCCATGTCAGCCGCTGTCAGGTCGGGCCATTTCTGGGTGGCGACATCTTCCAACTGCGCCCGATTGACCTTGCCCACCTTATTGGTGTTCGGCGTCGCGGAGCCTTTCTTGATCTTGGCAATCTTCATCAACAACACAGAAGCAGGCGGAGTTTTCTTGATAAAAGTAAAAGAGCGATCGGAGTATACCGTAATGATCACAGGAATCGGTAGACCAGGCTCCAGCCCCTGAGTCTCTGCATTAAATGCCTTACAAAATTCCATGATGTTCACACCGTGCTGACCCAACGCCGGACCGACTGGCGGACTGGGGTTGGCTTGGCCGGCTTTCACCTGCAGCTTGATATAAGCTTGGACTTTTTTAGCCATCTCTATTCTCCTGGGTGCAATCGCCGTTTTGCCCGCATCGGGCTACTATGGCTCCCCTTCAGTTGTGGGGACAGGACCGGGGGCCAGAACCGGGGACAGACCCCTATTTCATGTTGGAAGCATAAAATAGGGGTCTGTCCCCGGTTCTGGCCCTCGGGTCTATCCCCGAAAAATCAGGCCTTTTCGACCTGACTGAATTCGAGCTCCACCGGAGTGGAGCGTCCGAAAATAAGCACTGCCACATTGAGACGGCTCTTCTCGTAATTTACATCTTCAACAACGCCGTTAAAGTCATTAAAGGGACCATCAACGACGCGTACCATTTCACCTGGCTCGAACAATGTCTTGGGCCTGGGCGCTTCGACGCCGTCTTCTACGCGCTGCAGGATGGCCGCGGCCTCCTTGTCGCTGATCGGCGCAGGGGCATCAGCCTTGCCGCCAATGAATCCCAATACCCGAGGCGTCTCTTTCACCAGATGCCAGGTATCATCACCCAAATCCATCTGCACCAGAACATAGCCTGGAAAGAACTTACGCTCGCTGCGGCGCTTCTGGCCACCGCGCATTTCTACGACTTCTTCGGTGGGTACGAGCACATCACCGAATCGGTCCTGCATATGGTGCAGTTCTATACGCTCCTTGAGGGCAGCGGCAACTTTCTTTTCATACCCGGAATAGGCGTGAATAACGTACCAGCGCATTGCCATCAGCTAACCCTTATCTCTTTTGTTAAACAATTGCACGCGACACCAGCCAACCCAAAATGGAGTCCAAGCCCCACAAGAGCAACGCCACAGCCAGCACAAAAACCACCACAATCATTGTGGTCTGGACCGTTTCCTGGCGCGTCGGCCATACGACCTTACGTATTTCGGTTCGGGAGCCTTTCACCAGCGCCCAAAAAGCAGCGCCTTTAGCCGTCTGCAAAGCAATTAATCCGGCTACCGCTGAGATACCAAGAATACCCAACACTCGATACAGCAGTGACTGATCGCTATAATAGCTATTACCAACAATGGCCACCGCCAACAAGACGGCTACGATAGTCCACTTGACCGCGTCAAACCTGCTCGCAGTTGTTTCTAAACTCATCAAATTAACCTTGTTACATTAGACTGCGCCAACTCAGACGCGGCCCCCGCCAATAAATGGCAGGCCAGGAGGGAATCGAACCCCCAACCTGCGGTTTTGGAGACCGCTGCTCTGCCAATTGAGCTACTGGCCTAAACCTCTTACTGAGACAACGAAGCCGAACTGCTCGTTCAAGCGGTTCGGCTGGGCGTCTCATATGGGATAAACCGCGTGATAAACCGGGGACAGACCCCAATTTCCCCTGGGGAAATCGGGGTCTGTCCCCGGTTTATCACGGTTTATCCGGTTTGTTTACTCAAAAATCTTTGCTACCACTCCGGCGCCCACTGTGCGGCCACCCTCGCGAATCGCAA
>JBDNIE010000238.1:0-4390 GCA_041688425.1 Halioglobus sp.
AGTTTGAACGTGTGCTGGCATTTGAGCGTGTCTGGCGCGTTGTAGCGCTCCAACAGATTCGCAGGATTGTAGAAAAGCATGCCCACGTTGGCGCCACCCTCATCGTCGATTAATCTGAGGGTTAAGCCCTTCTTGAGTACCATGGACCAGTGACTGCCACCCGGCAGACGGCTCTGATAGTGAATGGCGTCGCTCATACTAATGGCGTCGTTCATACTAGTGGTCTCCACTGACGTGCGCGGCCGATGGCCACTGCTGACGTTGATGCGCTAACCGCGCCAGAATGATGGACACCAATACCAAACACCGCGCGGACCGCGCAGGCGTGGGCAGTCCGGACAAGGCCAATGGGTAAGCTAGCATCAAGGAGCCTGATACTAAGGAATTGGGTGTTGGGCCATCAGGATACTTCAACCGCAGCATGACACTGTTCCGCGGGCCGTCCCGATTGAGTTGAAACCGC
The DNA here is from genome assembly GCA_041688425.1 of Halioglobus sp. Classification (GTDB taxonomy): domain Bacteria; phylum Pseudomonadota; class Gammaproteobacteria; order Pseudomonadales; family Halieaceae; genus Marimicrobium. Next base: position 464 of record JBDNIE010000238.1, read on the forward strand.
CAGGGCGTCCTGGTGGCCGGTGAAAATTAAGAGACGCATTATTCCATAATCTCGACGTCGTCGCCTACATGTGCCATGCGAATCATGTGCAGGCCGTCGGCCTCATCATCGTCGCCAGCGGGATGAATCAACTCTTCGAGACGTTTTTTGGTAGCGAGAAATTCAGGCGAGATTATCTGCCCGGTATGGCGCGGCCTTGGTACTGAAACCTCGATCAGCTCCGCCACCTCACCCGGGTTGGCTTTCAATACAAGAATACGATCGGCCAGGTAGATAGCTTCATCGAGATCATGGGTGATAAACAATACGGTGATATCGATGTTGCGCCAGATCTCGATAAGGTTAGCCTGCATCTTGGCGCGGGTTTGTGCATCCAGCGCACCAAAGGGCTCGTCCATGAGTAAAATCCGCGGCTTGTTGGCCAGTGCCCGGGCAATCGCGACGCGCTGTTTCATGCCGCCTGACAACTGATGCGGATAGGCATTTGCAAATCGCTCAAGACCTACGAGCTCTATCCAGTTCAATGCCTCGCTTTCTGCGGTCGCTTTGGTGTAGCCCTGCATTTCGAGGCCGAACATGACATTGTGTTTAACGTTGAGCCACGGGAAAAGCGTGTAGCCCTGAAATACCATGCCCCTGTCGGGTCCTGGCTCGAATACCGGCTTGTTGTCTAGCATGACCTGGCCGCTGCTCGGTGATTCCAGCCCCGCGAGAATTCTGATCAGCGTTGATTTGCCGCAGCCGGAAGGCCCGATGACGCACACGAACTCACGGCGATGCGTTTTGAAATTGATATCCTTGAGCGCGGTTACAACACCCTGCTGAGAATCGGACTGTTGGCCGAACTGTTTGCCGAGCTGCTTGACCTCGAGAATGACCTCGCGCTGCTTCAACTTGTCGAAGCGCGCCCTAACGGGTTCGCTCTGCTCAAGGTAACTGGGAAGTTCTATTGTTGTCATCGTTTCAGCTCTTTACCTGTTCTTTTTCCCAGGGAAATAACCGTTTGCCAAGCCGCGCCAGCAGGATATCCGTCAAGACCCCAATAATGCCGATCATAATGATGGCGGCGTAGACATTGTCGAAATTTTTGTAGCGCGCCTGCTGCGTGATAAACCAGGTGATACCCGAACTGGTGCCAATGAGTTCGGCTACGATCAGGTAGGTCCAGGCCCAGCCCAGTAATATGCGCTGGTCGCGATAAAGATCCGGCAAGATGCCCGGGATCACTACGCGAAACAGCAGTTGGAAATTTTTTGCACCCAACGTCAGCGCCGCCTCCACCAGTGCGACATCGAGCTTGCGCGTGGTGTTGGCGATGATAAGCACTTGCTGGAAAAACGTGCCGATAAAGATAATGGATATTTTGGGGCCGTCGTGAATACCCAGAATCGCAACTGCCAGCGCGCCAAAGGCAGGTGCCGGTAGGTAGCGGAAGAATTCGATAAACGGTTCTTGCAGTTTGGAGACCGCGACATAGGTGCCACACAGTACGCCCAGGGGTACGCCGAAAAGCGATGCCAGCGTGAACCCCCAGAAAATCACCTGAATACTGTGCCACAAACTTTCATGCAGCCATTGCTCGCTGCTGCGTGTGGGCTCTGCAGTGAATGCGGTATAAAAAGCGATGGCAACCTCGTGCGGTGCCGGCAGATAAATCGGATTTGACCGGAAGCCTTCTGGCAGAGCCGACTCTTGTTCCGCTGCCAGACGTTGCTGCTCGGCGAATACATCGCGCTCGACCAACATGCCGCTCTTCAACCAGCTGATCGAACCCGGGTCTACAATTTCAACTTTGGGGTGCCACAGAAATGGCACATAGCTAAACAACGACCACAGGAATATCGGCAAGAAAAATGACAACACAGTGAGTGTTGTGGTCTGTTTTTTGGACAAGGCTTGCCTAACGGCAAACAAGCGTGTTGATTGCGACATCTATCAGAGCATCCAAAATAGGCTTACCCCGCTGTAGCGGGGTAAGCCGGGTGGGTTTACATGCCCAGTGTGATAGAGGGATCGATATAGGAATCGATTACCTGTGGCTCAGCATAGACTTCATATTTGACGTTAAAGTCATCAGAAATTTTGCTAGAGCCGTACAGCGAATCCATGCCGTCACCTTTTTGCATGACGGCTTGCGCTTCCTCAAGGCTGAGGATTTTGGTGCCATCAAGAATGGCTTTATACTGGTCTGCGGGGACCCCAACCCTGGCTGCCATAATCGACAAAGCTTCGGCCTGTGTTTCCTCATCGTAGATATAATCTACCGCCTGATACCACACCTTAGCGACCTTCTCCCAGTCGGCTTTGCGGCTCGCCAGTGATGCCGGGTTGACCGCCAGAACATCGTAGATCAAACCCTTTGCATCAGCAGAAGTAGCGATGGCCTTTGAGCCTGGCACCAGCGTCAGCGCCTGCCCGGAGCTCGGCTGCCAGGCGACGATAGCATCGACATCGCCGGAGGCCAGTACTTGTGGCGTCTCGTTGGTGGGGACATTGACCAGCGTGACATCGGATTCAGTGAGGCCGGCAGCCTCCAGCGCATTCAACAGCAGTAAGTGGCCGACAAAACCTACTTCCACGCCAATAGTCTTTCCCTTTAGATCTTTGACGGAATCGATACCTTTCGCCGCCACGATCATATCGTTGCCATTGCTGAAATCGTTGATGATGATCATCACGCCCTGCGCGCCCGTTGCGCCGGTGACCAGCGTATCGCCGTTGGTCATAGTCACAGCGTCCAGCTGGCCTGCAGCGAAGGCATCCATGGACGCGACATAGTCAAACCATTCAAATTCGACATCGACGCCAGCTTCCTTGAACCAGCCATTCTCAATGGCCACTTCCCAGGCAACCCAGCCGGGCCAGTCGCTGTAACCAATCTTAAGGGGCTCAGCCGCTTGTGCGGCAAGACTGAAAGTACCTGCCGCGAGAACAGCGGCAGCCGACTTGACCAATTTTCTAAATGTTGAAATGTTTTTCATGAGACTCCTCCAGAGAGTTGCACAGTAGTCAGGAGCGCGAGAGACCCTGCAACGCGTTCTCCCGGGCTTTTATCCCTCCGTGTAACCCCCTTGTCAGAGGAGGTCGATAACTCTCGGACCAGACATCACGTTAGCTTTGAAGCGGCTGCGATCGGAACCCTAGATATCTATTGGGTTTGTGTTCCTGACCCCGATCTGTATCAACCGAGGATCTCAAGCACTGCCCAAGAGAACGCAAGCACTATGCCAACAAGTGGCAAGTCCTTATATCAAAGGGTATTGCGGCGATGGCCGAGTTGCTGGCAGCGCGCTCTTGGGTCACAGCACCGCAAGAGCGCGCTGTCACGCACAATATTGGTGCGCGCTAGTGCCTGAGTCGTTTCTTTACATGCAGGAATCGCATCAGGCCGACAAGGAACATGCAGCCTCCGCCGACAATTAATAACCACGCAGCAATCAGGTAGGGCGGCTGTGCAGAAAAGAACTGGAATAACACCGCGCTGCCCGCGATAAGCGCCAATGCTGTTCGGATATAGGCTAGGAACGTCCGCTCGTTGGCGAGGCGGGTTCTTTCCAGTGCGAGTGTGTCGCGTGTGGTTGAGTCTTCCATTTAGGCCCTTCCTTTGAGACCCCATTGTGAACTTCAAAATAAGCTCAGATCAATCACTGTATAGGGTAAAAGTATGGCAATAGCGAACAACACCGCTTAAACAATTGTTCGTCATGACATGCATCGAGATGTCTGCTGCGTATCAGGGGGTATGTGGACATCGAGTCGGTCGCTGATAACGATAGCTCCCAACATTTACGGTAGTGCATCATTCTTTCTGTAATTTCATGGTGGCTTGAAGAGCTGAGCCACTCGGTTATCCTTTTGATTGTGAATTTGTCGATTTACAAAACAAGAGGAAAAACAAAATGGCTCAGCCAATACAGGATAATGGGA
>JBDNIE010000239.1:0-12830 GCA_041688425.1 Halioglobus sp.
GAGATCAAGTTCAAGGCCTTTCTTGAGTATGCCCTGATGCTGGATGCCGACTACATCGCAACCGGCCACTACACCCGCCTGGGCAGCGCAGACGGCACCAGTACGCTACTGAAAGGGCTCGATCAAAACAAGGACCAAAGCTACTTCCTGCACGCCGTCGGGCACACTGAGCTTGCAAAGACGCTGTTTCCCGTTGGCGCAATCGAAAAGCCCAGGGTGCGGGAACTGGCTCTCGAACACGGGCTGGCCACAGCGAAGAAGAAAGACTCAACGGGCATCTGCTTTATAGGCGAACGACGTTTTAAGGACTTCCTGCAACAATATCTACCGGCGCAACCCGGCGAAATCCACTGTCTTGAGGGTGAAGTGCTCGGCCAGCACCAGGGCTTGATGTACCATACCATTGGCCAGCGTCAGGGCCTCGGTATCGGCGGGCTCGCACAGCACACGGAGGCGCCGTGGTATGTCGTTGAAAAAGACCTGACGAACAATGTGCTTTTGGTTGCCCAAGGCAACAAGCATCCAGCGCTGTTTAAATCGCGCTTGTATTGCCATGAGATTTTTTGGATTTCAGGCTCGATGCCAAGACTGCCACTGCGTTGCACCGCCAAAGTACGGTATCGGCAGCCAGACCAGTCCTGCCTGGTAAGTCACACCCAAAGTCAGGGCTATACGGTGCAGTTCGACACCCCGCAGCGGGCCATAACACCCGGGCAATCGGTAGTCTTTTATCAGAGTGACCTTTGCCTCGGCGGCGGTGTCATAGAGCGGACGGAACAGTAAATGAGTGGTATGGAGCTTTCCAATATCGAACAACAGGTGATCGCACTGGCAGGCGTGGCGCAAGCGGCTCGCCTGGTAGACCAAGTGTCCAAAACGGGCAGCTATCCGTTGGAGTTCTTGGAGCCCTCGATTAACAGTGTCTTTGTGTTTGACCCAAAGACATCGGCTGACATTTTCGGTGGCATTCCCGGCGTCAAGCTGGGCTTACACAATCTCAGCAACCTGCTCGCCGATAAAAGCGCACGTGAAAATCACGACCTTGTTCGTTACGTATTCAGTATGATCTATCTGGAGCGCAAGTTTGTGGCAAAACCGGACATGATGGGCGTCGTGCGTTCACGGCTAGAGCACACCCGTTTTCGCGCCGAACATTTCTCAAGTAACGTGAATGCACTGTGCCACAGTATTTCAGGTATTTATCAGGACACACTGAGCCACGAGAAGTTTCGCATCAAGGTCAACGGCAGCGCACAACACCTGCAGAACTCGCAGAACGCCGATATTATTCGCGCCTTGTTGCTCGCGGGAGTTCGTGCTGCCTTCCTGTGGCGTCAACTCGGCGGGCACCGCTGGAGACTGCTGTTGCAGCGCAAGAAATTGCTGGAAACCTCGCAAAATCTTTCGCGCAGTCTGGGCGTTGTGTAAGCTCATTTCCTATTACGTTGGAGAAATACATGGATCTATCAGAACTCACTGCAGTCTCTCCCATAGATGGTCGATATGGCAGTAAGACTGCGCTACTGCGGGAATTTTTCAGTGAATACGGGCTAATCAAGCATCGAGTACTGGTAGAAGTTCGCTGGTTGCAGTGCCTGGCTGCTCACGCTGACATCGCCGAAGTGCCCAAACTGTCCAAGGCTGCAAACCGCAAACTTGAAGATATTGTCACGAACTTCAGTGAGGCCCATGCGCTGCGTATCAAGGAGATTGAGCGCACAACCAACCACGACGTTAAAGCCGTTGAGTATTTTGTAAAACAGCAATTTTCTGGCAATGCAGAACTGGAACCCGTCGCCGAGTTTGTGCATTTCGCCTGCACATCGGAGGACATCAACAACCTGTCTCACGCGTTAATGCTGACAGCGGGTGTACGGAAAGTACTGCTGCCACAGATGCGCGATATTGCATCGGCTTTAAAGACCCTGTCTCACGATTCAGCATCGGTTGCGATGCTGGCGCGGACTCACGGCCAAACGGCAAGTCCGACCACCATGGGCAAGGAGCTGGCCAATGTTGTCGCCCGGCTGCAGCGGCAGATCACTCAGGTCGAAAGCATGCAATACATGGGTAAAATCAATGGCGCAGTCGGCAACTATAATGCACACATGGTTGCCTATCCGCAGGTGGACTGGCAGGCGAACGCTGAGCGCTTTGTGACCAGTCTTGGCCTCAGCTGGAATCCGTATACAACCCAGATTGAACCACACGATTATATGGCCGAGCTGTTCGACGCAGTCGCGCGCTTTAATACTATTTTGCTCGATTTTAACCGCGATATCTGGGGCTACATCTCACTGGGCTACTTCAAGCAGCAGACTGTCGCTGGTGAGGTGGGATCTTCTACCATGCCACACAAGGTCAACCCGATAGATTTCGAGAATTCAGAGGGCAATCTGGGCCTGGCAAATGCCGTGCTCACCCATCTGGCGACTAAACTCCCGGTTAGTCGCTGGCAGCGTGATCTAAGCGACAGCACCGTACTGCGCAATATGGGTGTTGGTTTTGGATACAGCATTATCGCCTATCAGTCGAGCCTCAAAGGCATCGCCAAACTGCAACTGAACGAAGCGCGCCTTGCCCAGGACCTTGACGACAGCTGGGAGGTACTTGCCGAACCAATACAAACGGTCATGCGCCGCTACGGTATTGAACAGCCGTACGAAAAACTCAAGGCGTTAACCCGTGGCCAGGTGATGAGCCGTGAAGTAATACAGGAGTTTGTGACCACGCTGGATCTCCCGGAGGAAGCGCGTAACGCCTTACTGGCACTGACGCCTGCAAACTATATCGGCAACGCCAGCGCACAGGCTCGGGCAGTAAAGTAGCCGCAACATGACGGATGCCTGGCAGATCGATCTAGATCCGGCTGTATTCCTCGCGGAATACTGGCAGCGCAAGCCGCGGTTAATTAGGAATATCCGAGCCAATTTCAGACCACCTCTGAGCAGCGATGAACTGGCTGGGCTGGCACTGGAGGACTCTATAGAGTCACGCATAGTAGAGCAGCGAGGGGATATTTGGGCGCTGCTTCACGGTCCTTTTGAGGAAACCGATTTTGTGCGCAATGCGCCATGGACTTTATTGGTACAGGCGGTCGACCACTATGCACCAGAAGTCGCAGAGCTACAGCGTTGGTTCGACTTCATTCCACGCTGGAGGATGGACGATGTGATGGTGAGCTACGCATCAGACGGTGGCAGCGTCGGACCACATTACGATAACTACGACGTCTTTTTATTGCAGGGCGAAGGTCAAAGACTGTGGCGGCTTGGCCAGCAGTGCGACAGCACCACAGCGCTAATGCCGCACGACGAACTGCGCATCCTGCGCAACTTCGAGCTTGAGAAAGAGTACCTACTTGGCCCCGGCGACATACTTTATGTGCCACCGGGTGTCGCTCACTGGGGCATTGCACAGGGCGAATGCACGACCTTCTCTATCGGATTTCGGGCGCCACGGGTTAGCGACATGCTATCGCGGCGCACAGACGAATTACTCTCGCAGATGACTGACGAAGAATTTTTTCAAGATGCTGGGCGACTGCCCGCCGCGCGCGCTGGCGAAATAGCGACCAAAGATATCGAACAGGCGGTGGCACAGTTACGCAAGGCGCTGGATCACGCTACCGGATACGACTGGTTTGGTGAGCTGGTTACCGAACCGCGCTACGAGCTTGATATTGACGACGAGGGCATCGCAAAGGCGCTGGCCTTGCTCGCAGAGGGTGCCAGATCGATCGCCCTCTCCCCCCACGCTAAATTGGCGTGGATAGAAAACGCCCAAGATTTAACCATATTTGCCAATGGCGAGAGCTTTTGCTGCGCCCTGGGCGCACTTCCCACCATGCTATTACTGTGCAAGCGCGTTGCTGTAGTAGGTGCAAATCTGGACAAAGCGTTAAGGGATAAAGATACTGCAGAGGTGCTTGAGCGCCTTTTAGAAAACGGGTGTATTGATGTCGTTTAACGAATTCGCAACCGGAATAGACTTTCCCAGCCCCTTCGATCGTTATGTTATTGGACTGTGCGAAGGCGCGTCGCGGCATGTCTGCATACAAAGCCCGAAACTGGACTATGCGGCATTTGATAACGCCGGGCTGGTGGATGCAGTCAGTGCGCTAGCCCGCTACAGCCGACAGGCTGAAGTGCGCATCCTGATCAACGATGCCCGCGCGATACTCGGGCGGGGGCATCGTCTACTGCAGCTGGCGCGTCGCTTGCCCAGCGTAGTCAGGATTCGCAAGCTTACCAATCATCCGCAATGGAACAACGAAACGGTGGTAATCCGAGATCGCGACGGCGTGCTCTACAAACCAGGCGGCAGCGATCACGATGCTTTCTTTGAGCCCGCCTCACGCGCTTCTACGCTGCGACATCTTGAGTTGTTTAACGAATTGTGGCGCTACAGTGTTGAGGATACGGAACTGCGGTCTTTGTATATTTAGCAATGGCATAAGGGTGGGGCGGCCATCCGCGAAGCGAGCCTAAAGGGAGAGTCCGCCCCTGTTTATGGGTACGTATTCACGGCGCGTCCCGAAAAGCTCTACTCGGTTTAGCGTCGGCCTCGCAGGTTACGTGCTTACCACTCCATAATAACAAAGACAGCGCACCAAACATCGCTGCGCTCAGCTGACCTTACAGCGTTGTTTTGCTGAATCAACCCATCTCAGCAATCGCCGCCGCCAGCGCCAGTTGGCGTTTTGCCTCTTCCACATGCAGATTCTCGACCAGGCGACCGTTGATCACTACCACACCCTTACCCTGTGCCATTGCCTCTTCGAAACCGGCAATAATATCGTGAGCGGCGGCGAGTTCTTTCTCGTCGGGCGCAAAGGCGGCATTGGCCGCAGCGACTTGGTTGGGATGAATCAGGCTCTTGCCGTCGAAGCCCAGGTCACGACCCTGCTCACAGGACAGCTGCAGCAGCTGTTCATCCTGCAAATCCAGCTGCACACCATCGATAATCGTCAGTCCATGCGCGCGGGCGGCGTAGACGCAGAGGTTGAGTGCCGTAATAAACCCGAGGCGATCGGGTGTGTGGCGCACCCGCGTATCCTTGGACAGGTCAGACGTACCCATTACAATACCTGCCAGGCGCGGGTGCGCGGCGGCAACTTCGGCGATATTCAGAATACAAAGTGGTGTTTCCGCCATAATCCACATGGTGACGCTGTCGGGGCAGCCTGCCTTTTCAAAGGCCGAGATCGCCGCTATGACGTCCTTGGCGGTGTCGATCTTGGGAATTAAAACCGCGTCCGGCGCGGTGGGAAAAGCACTAATGGCCGCGATATCCGCAGCGCCCCACTCCGTTGATAAGGCGTTAATTCTGACAATCAGCTCGCGCCGACCATAACCGCCCTGCTCCAGTGCCGCAGCAATCTGCTCCCGTGCCAGCCCTTTGGCATCGGGCGACACGGAATCTTCCATGTCGAGTATCAAGCCGTCAGCCGGCAATGACCGCGCCTTGTCGAGCGCGCGCGGGTTGGAGCCTGGCATGTAGAGTATGGAGCGGCGGGGCCTGATGGTCATGATGTATTCCTCGGCTTAAAAATTAATGCGCTTGCGGTGCTGGCCGCCAAGGATACAGAAGCCCGTAGCACCCGGGCAAGCGAATCGCTGCTGATCCAATGGCTTTGGCGAGCGTATACCACGGCGGGCGTCTGCCACAGCACCAAACTTCGCACACACTGATCGTACCGGTTGTCTAATAGCGGCCAACGCTCTAACATTCACGGTTTGAATGATTAAACCGTTTCAGGTCGTGCGGGTTCCTGCAATGTCCCATTACGGCATATTTAATCTCAGAGAGTAGGATCAATCATGTCAGACGTTTCCCTGAATGACGGGCAGCAGCTCGATCAGGCCACCGCCGCTTTGGCTGCGACCCTGCAATTAATCGACCGTTCGCTGTCTGCCATCAAGTCGCGCACGCTTGAGGGCGAGCGCGTGTCACCCGCGCTTCTGGATGAACACCAGCTGGCATCCTATGACCTATCCGTCAGCTGGTCAGAATGTACGGCTGCCAAATTTGCCGTGGCGCACGCACAGACTTTGATCAAAGAGTCACCGCAACAAAATACTTTCACGGCGCAGCTTGCTACCCTGTTTTGCGCAGAAGCCGTTACCAATACACTGAACCGTCTGCGTACCCGACCGGCAGATTTTGGTCTCACTCTCTCTGCTATTACCGCGGTCGAGGAAGCCCCCGCTGCCGCGGCGTTCCTACAACAACAACTGGCAGCGAAAAATATCGCCGCTATAGGACAGCTGGTATTGGACCGCGATGGCGATCTCGGGCCAGACCGTTTGGGCGAGCATCACACGATGATGCGCGATACCTTCCGGCGCTTTTCCGACGATGTAGTAGCACCCCTGGCCGAGGAAGTGCACCGCCAGGACCTGATCATCCCTGACGCCATTCTTGAGCCACTCAAGGAAATGGGTATGTTCGGCCTGTCCATCCCGGCCAGTTATGGCGGGCTGCAGGAGGACGACAAGGAAGACACGCTGGGCATGATTGTGGTCACCGAGGAATTGTCACGCGGTTCACTGGGTGCCGCTGGGAGCTTGATCACACGACCTGAAATTCTGGCTCGCGCCCTGCTCAAGGGCGGCACGGAAGAGCAGAAACAGCACTGGCTGCCGCAGCTTGCCGTCGGCGAGCCATTGTGTGCGGTCGCGGTAACGGAGCCCAATTACGGCTCTGACGTGGCTGGAGTACGACTTCGCGCAACCGCCACAGAAGGCGGTTGGACCCTCAATGGCGCCAAGACCTGGTGCACCTTTGGTGGTAAGGCTGGTGTTCTGCTGGTGCTGGCTCGCACTAACGCTGACATGTCACTGGGCCACCGCGGCCTTTCCATGTTCCTCGTCGAGAAACCCTCCAGCGACGGACATTCATTTGAAGTGACCGGAGAGTCCGGCGGCAAACTGACAGGCCGCGCAATTGCCACCTTGGGCTATCGCGGCATGCACTCGTTTGAGCTGTTTTTCGATGATTTCTTCGTACCTGCTGCCAATATGCTGGGCGGTACCGAGGGTGAAGGTAAGGGCTTTTACTCGGCGATGGCCGGTTTTGCCGGTGGCCGCATCCAAACCGCGGCGCGTGCCGTGGGTTTGATGCGCGCGGCGTTCGAGAGAGCCATCTCCTATTCGAAGGATCGTGTGGTCTTTGCCAAACCCATCGCCGAGTATCAACTTACCCAGGTCAAGCTGGCGCGCATGGCAGCCATGCTGCTGGCCTGTCGGCAGATCACGTACGATGTCGCGGAACTGATGGATACCGGTGCGGGAGATATGGAAGCCAGCGCAGCCAAGCTGTTTACCTGCAAAACCGCTGAGTGGCTGACCCGCGAAGCGCTGCAAATTCATGGCGGTATGGGCTATGCCGAGGAGAGCCCAGTGAGTCGCTATTTTGTCGATGCACGGGTTCTGTCTATCTTTGAAGGCGCCGAAGAAACGCTGGCTATGAAGGTGATCGCGCGTTCACTGGTCGAGAATGCAGCTGGAACAGAGCAGGCATGAGTATTTCATTGCCGTTGACACCCCAGGGCGAAATATCCGCCGACGTTGCGGTGGACCTCGGCAAAGTACGCCATCCTCAGTACGGTCGTTATCTGGACGAACTGGAGCCGGGGCAGGTATTTGAGCACCCGCGCGGATTTACATTCACCGCCAGTAACATGCTGGATTTCGCCCGCACGTTTATGCAGGCGAATCCACTGTACCTGAATACACAATACGCGCGAGCGCACGGCTTTGTAGACCTGCTGGCCAGCCCTCAAATGGTTTTTAATGTGACCTTGTCGCTGGGCGTACAGAATGATTCAGAAAAGGCGATAGCCAATCTCGGTTACTATCAAGTACAGTTTCTGAAACCCGTGTATCCGGGCGATACATTGCGCAGCTTTACTAAGGTCCTGGAGCGTAAAGACCGCGGCCCGGATAAACCGGGAATCACACTGATCCGCACGGTCGGCGTTAACCAACACAATGCCGTAGTACTGCAGTATGAGCGTAAAATCATGGTCGGCTGGCGCAATGAGCGCCCCCCCACTACGGCCGCACCGAATGTGGCTGTCGACTTTCCGGGCGACGAGTCGCCCGGCCTTGAGCTTCCACTGACCAGCTGCGCCGATTTTGAGGGTTTAACCGGTCCCAATACCTATTTTGAAGACTTTGAATCCGGCGATATCATTGTCCATGCCAATGGCCGAACCATCACCGAAGAGCACATGGCGTTGACCTATAGCGTTGGTAACAGTCACCCACTGCACTTTGACCGCCTGTTCTCACAATCGCTGTCTGGCAAGATGAGTGGCGAACCTATCGTATACGGCGGACTGGTATTTGCCTGGCTGGACGGCATTGCCAGTCGCGATGTCAGCGAGCACGCGGTGTGGGAACTGGGATTTACTGAGGGATACCATACACAACCTGCATTTGCCGGTGACACTGTTGGTGCGCTGTCGCGAGTTTTGTCCACACAGGACGCGTCGGGTGCCGACGGCTACGGCGTAGTCACCCTGCAATTAATTGGTGTGAAAAATATCAGCGCAGCCGCTGCGTTGGAGAAACACGGTGCCGATCTATTTATCAAGGAAGATCAAAAGCGCGCGTTGGGCAAAGAAAAAATCACTGATAAAATTTTTGAAATTGAGCGACGCCTGCTAATAAAGCGCCGCCCCCGCTGAGGATTATCCCGTGAGCCAGGACACTGTGAAACGCGACCGCCCCTGGATGATGCGCACCTATTCCGGGCATTCGTCGGCGCGAGCTTCTAACGAATTATATAAAACCAACCTGAGCCGCGGACAAACCGGACTCTCCGTCGCGTTCGACCTTCCCACGCAGACCGGCTATGACTCCGATCATCCGCTGGCACGCGGAGAGGTGGGCAAAGTAGGGGTGCCCATTAATCACATCGGCGATATGGAAATACTGTTCGATACGATTCCTCTCGGGCAAATGAACACCTCGATGACGATCAATGCGACAGCACCGTGGCTGCTGGCGCTCTATGTTGCAGTCGCAGAGCGCCAGGGCGTGGATCCCACACAGTTACAGGGTACTACCCAGAACGATGTACTGAAGGAGTACTTATCGCGCGGCACTTACATCTTCCCTCCTGGACCGTCAGTAAGACTGACCACCGATCTCATTACCTACACGGTACAGAATATCCCCGCGTGGAACCCCACCAACATCTGCAGCTACCACCTGCAGGAAGCTGGCGCCACACCGACGCAGGAACTGGCATACGCCCTGAGTACCGCGACTGCTATTCTCGACGCGGTGCAGGCCAGTGGACAGATTCCGGCAGAGCGCTTCCCCGACGTCGTCGGTCGAATCTCATTCTTTGTTAATGCCGGTATCCGTTTTGTCGAGGAGACCTGCAAACTGCGCGCCTTTGGCCGCATGTGGGAGGCACTGACAGGTGAACGCTATGGTGTGACCAACCCGAAACAGCGCCTGTTCCGTTACGGTGTGCAGGTCAATTCACTGGGACTGACTGAATCGCAACCCGAAAATAATGTGCAGCGTATCGTACTGGAAATGCTTTCGGTCACGCTGTCAAAGAACGCTCGCGCCAGGGCCATACAACTGCCCGCGTGGAACGAGGCACTGGGCCTGCCCCGTCCCTGGGATCAGCAGTGGGCGCTGCGCATGCAACAAGTGCTGGCCCTGGAAACCGACCTGTTGGAGTACGGCGATCTTCTGGATGGCTCGCCCGTCGTTGAAGCAAAAGTGCAGGAACTAATTGAGGGTGCAAACGCAGAGATGGCTCGGGTAGAGGCCCACGGCGGCATGGTCGCCTGTATCGACAACGGCTACGTCAAACGCGAATTGGTACAGAGTCATACGCGCCGCATGCGCAATATCGAAAGCGGCAAATTGCAGATAGTCGGCGTCAACTGCTTTCAGGAGTCTGCGGAGTCGCCACTTACCGCAGGTGATGAATCCGGCATTATGAAGGTGGACGAACGCGCCGAGCGCGACCAGATCGCATCGCTGCAGGCATTTCGTGCAGCGCGGGATCAAGCTAAGGTCGATGACGCTTTGCTGCAGTTACGCAATGCAGCTAACGATGGCAACAATATCATGCCGCCGTCTATCGAATGTGCTCGCGCGGGTGTAACAACCGGTGAGTGGAGTGAAGTGTTGCGGCAGGTGTTTGGCGAATACCGGGCACCGACGGGCATCGATATTTCCCCCATCAATCACGGCGGCTCCGACGCACTCGACAAGGTGCGCGCGCGCGTGCATCAAACGGGCGAAGAACTGGGCCGACCGCTGCGCCTGCTAATCGGCAAGCCAGGGCTGGACGGCCACAGTAATGGCGCGGAACAAATTGCTGTTAAGGGCCGCGATGTCGGCTTTGAGATTGTCTATGAGGGTATTCGCCTGACACCGGCACAGATTGCCCGTGCTGCGCAGGAAGAAGGCGTGCACCTGATCGGCTTGTCAGTGCTCTCGGGCAGCCATCTGGAGCTGGTCGATGACATCGCTCACGAGTTGGAAAAAATTGGCGCCTCCAGCATACCGCTAGTGATCGGAGGCATCATCCCTGAAGAGGATGCACGTCGCCTGCGGAATAAAGGCCTGAAAGCCGTGTTTACCCCCAAGGATGTCGATATGAACGCCATTATGGATACCATGGTCACGATCATCCGCGAGGCCAACGGCTTGGAGCCGCTGGCCTGAGCGATGCCATGAGCCGGCCTGAAGTCACCGACACTCCGGAACTAGTCGCTGCCATTGGCAACGGCCAGCGCTATGCGATCGCCGCAGCACTCAACCTACTCGACGACAGGCGAAAGAAATCTCGACAAAGCGCGGCGCGTTTATTGGCTAATCTGCAAAACGACCCTCAGCATTCTCGCGGACAACTGATCGGTATAACCGGCCCTCCGGGCGCAGGCAAATCAACATTAAGCGCTGCTTTGATCAGAGTCTGGCGTCAGCGGGACCATCGAGTTGCTGTTCTCGCAGTGGATCCCTCCAGCCCGATTAGCGGCGGCGCGTTACTGGGCGACCGACTGCGCATACAGACAAGCGCAGATGACGATGATGTCTTTGTCCGTTCTTTGTCTAATCGAGGCCAGTTTGGCGGGCTCAGCGCTGAAGTCTGGCCTATGAGTATCGTTATGTTGGCGGCGTTCGATATCGTACTGATCGAAACAGTGGGCGTCGGTCAACGCGAA
The DNA here is from genome assembly GCA_041688425.1 of Halioglobus sp. Taxonomy (GTDB): domain Bacteria; phylum Pseudomonadota; class Gammaproteobacteria; order Pseudomonadales; family Halieaceae; genus Marimicrobium. Next base: position 11,207 of record JBDNIE010000239.1, read on the forward strand.
GTCGATATCGCTCGTCTTTGCGACACGACCTGCTACGTGGCGCAGCCCGGCTCAGGTGACAGTGTACAGTTTCTGAAAGCCGGGATTCTTGAGGTGCCGCATGTGCTGGTTGTTAATAAAGAAGACATGGGCGCTGTAGCCGTGCGTACCCGGTCAGAACTGGAGTCGGCACTGAACAGAACACACCCGGACGGTGACTGGCAGGTGCCCGTGTTGTCCACTAGCGCCGCCACAGATAAAGGCATAGACGCATTGGCCGATGTGTTGGAGAAGCATTACCAACAACTAGTATCAGGGGGTCGGTTGTCAGCGCGGCGCAGAGGATATCAGTCTTACTGGTTACACAAACGGCTGCAGGAAGAATTTGGCAACGCCGGGATCGAGCGACTCGGCGGCGAAAAAGCCCTGCTGGTCAAATTACAGGCACAGGATATGAACCTTTACGAAGAGTATGAGACGCTTCGACAGCTGCTATAACCATCTGTAACCAACATCAAACAACACTGAAAGTACGAACTACCACAGGAGATACACATGCGCAGCCCCCGAGATTTTTTCCGACCCCTGGCATTGGGAGCCCCTCAGCCATTGCGCGACATTCCTGTGCGGCCATCGCGCATGATCCACTTCTTCGACCCCAGCAACCCCAAGATGGTCGAGAAGGCGCCCGTGATTGCTGAGCGTGTCGACATACTGCTCGGGAATCTGGAAGACGCCATCGCTATCGATAATAAGGCTGCTGCACGCGAGGGCTTTATCCAGATCGCCCGCGACAACGACTTCGGCGACACACAGCTGTGGACTCGCATCAACAGCCTGGACAGCCCGTGGTTCCTCGATGACATCACGCGGATTGTCACAGAAGTCGGCGACAAGGTTGATGTCATCATGCTGCCCAAAATTCAGGGCGCTTGGGATATTCATTTCGCCGACCAGCTGCTTGCCCAACTGGAAGCCAAAGCGGGACTTACAAAACCCATCCAATTGCACTGCCTGCTGGAAACAGCACTGGGCGTAGCAAATGTTGAAGAGATCGCCAATGCCAGCCCGCGCATTCAGGGAATGAGCCTCGGGCCTGCTGACCTGGCGGCATCGCGCCGCATGAAAACAACCCGTATCGGTGGCGGCCATCCTGGCTATCTCGTGCGTGACGATCCTGATGCACAGCATCCCAATGCCGCGCGTGCCACTCACCAGCAGGATCTTTGGCACTACACACTGGGCCGCATGGTGGATGCCTGCGTCAGTGTCGGCGCCCTGCCCTTTTACGGACCGTTTGGCGCCATCGATGACCCGGTGGCCTGCGAAGACCAATTTCGCAATGCGTTCCTGATGGGATGTGTCGGAGCCTGGTCACTTCACCCCAACCAGATCGACATTGCCAAGCACGTATTTAGCCCGCCGGTAGCCGAGGTCACCTGGGCGAAACGCGTACTACAAGCACTACCCGACGGCAGTGGCGCCGTGATGGTCGAGGGCAAAATGCAGGATGATGCCTCCTGGAAGCAATGCAAGGTGATGGTGGACCTGGCGCGACTGATTGCTGAAAAAGATCCTGACTTGAAAATACTGTACGGGTTTTGATAATGTTTGTGTCTTGGGCACGTGTGCTCGTCCACGGCGA
>JBDNIE010000240.1:0-7032 GCA_041688425.1 Halioglobus sp.
CGCCGCATAATCAATTTTATGTGTAAATCTACTTCTACTCTTTTGGATGCTTGCATGCATCCGTACTCGTGGCACTCTGCAGCCCCCTACTGATCCTCGCCGCTGCAGGTCTCATCATAAATATCTTTGAGTAGTTTACCGTTGAAGGTCCAATGGGGTGCTTGCTGGACTGAGTAGTCAATATCTAAAAGCTTCCTTGTTGCTGCTGTAAGGCCCACTATTTCCCCGCAAAGTTCCACCTTTTTCTCCGAAAACACCTACTGTAGCCGCGCCGCCAAACGTGTTACGCATCCGCAACTTTAATCAGCAGATCATCAACAGACCGTGCCACCGTATAACGCGCCGGGTTCTCTCCAACACCCAGGGCTTCAAAGTGCGCTTTACCACATTCGATTTTGGCACTTTCTTTATCCCTCAGATCATCAGTGAAGAGGCTGCTCTTGGTTTCCACAACAAAGTACAGCCGTTGAGCGCCTTCATCTTCAACCAAGACAGCCCAATCCGGATTGTAGCTACCGAGAGGTGTAGGGACCTTGAACCAACCAGGTAATTTCACATAGAGCTTTATGACATCGTTTTTTTCGAGCGCATCTGCAAAATCACGTTCAGTTGTGGAGTCGTAGACTACATGCTCATATATCGACTTCTGTGTATCCAGCAGCATGTTCTTTAGGTAACCGGTCAGCTCCTCCTGCTCAAACAGCGCCTGGGCATAGACTTCCTGCTCGCCGATTTTCTGGTACTTGATGCCGTCCACCAACGCCAACCGCTTACATCGATTGATGATGTCACTGGCCAACTCAATGAACTGCTGAGGGTTACGCTTAAAGTCATCCAGGCGACCACTGCCAGTAAGAACGCGGATGATAGTGCGGCGCGTCAGGTGAGTGCGATCTTGCATATCTGTCACAATATCGGGTAGTTCTATATCTGCCTCATCTAAAACCACAGTGGCTGCACCGGACTTCTCCGTAGCTGCCACACCGGCCTTGCCAATGGCAATATCAGCTTTGCGCCACTGCAGACGCGTCCTTGCGATGGACGGTGCTTTTTTCAGCGACCCAATACAGTCCGCTACCAACTTTTCATTATCGAACTGCACTCGGTAGGTCGTCTTATGCTTAATACGATCCCACAACATCTTGAAGTCTTCAGTGAGATAGATAGCCTTTCCACCGTTATCTTTGCGTAGAGGGACCTGTTTGCGCTCGTCGGCATTTTTGATATCCAGGCCCCCGGAAATTTTGCGCAGCACGTCGGCAATTTGTACTTTTTCCGACTCGAACTCCGTGGGCAAATCCAAAGTACCTTCCTTCAGGGCAGTTTTAAGGGAATCCTGTACCCTGCCCTTTGCGTCGATATGACCGGATGCCTTCAAGTGGTTCCAAAGCGCCTCGGACTGCTCTATGCCCAGCGGAGCAACTTCGCCTTCTTCATCTACTACCGCAATGGCAGCGAACTGATGGGGCTCGACCACCCCAAACCGGATACCCGTATCCATCTCAATCTCTTTCTGCAGAGCCTCGGCGAACTGCTGATAATTCTCTGTTGCTACCACCGTCAGGGTGTTGACCTCGAACCCATGAACGCGCTCGCCGCTCTGATCCACACATAAACGTAAGCCACGTCCAATCGTCTGGCGGCGCTCACGCTCGCTCTGGATATCGCGCAAGGTACAGATCTGGAATACATTTGGGTTGTCCCACCCCTCTTTCAAAGCGGAATGGGAAAAGATGAACTTAAGCGGAGTGTCGAAGGATAAGAGCCTTTCCTTATGTTTCATGATCAGGTTGTACGCCCGCTCGGCATTCTCCCGGTTCCCCGCATTATTCTCGGCGGTATCACTCCAGCCACCTTTCTTATCAATCGAAAAGTAACCGTCGTGCACGTCTTCTACCGCGGCATCCAGATCAATTTCATCAAACAGGCTCTGGTAGGCCGGGAGCTTTGCAGCTCGACGGTACTCTTCTTCAAATATTCTGGCGTAGGCCCCCTTTACCGGACTACTGTCGGCGCCATAGGCCCGGTAGCGCGCCACCTCGTCAATAAAGAACAGGGATAGGACCTTGATACCCAAGGGCCGCAGACGCTTCTCTTTATCCAGATGTTCACGGATAGTGCGGCGGATCATTTCACGCTGTATGGCGAGTGCGTCCACGTCACCGTGAGCTTGCCCTAGAGCTAGAAATACTTCCCCACCGGGAAAGCGCAGCTCCACAAACTCCTCGCCTTTACTTATATTGATCTCTCCAACGCGGAAGTCGGCATAGATTGCCCGCTTGCTGGTTTGCTCCAAATCATCGCCATCCTGGACCACGACTTCCTTCCGCCGTATTCCTCCAGCGGCCTGGATATCCAGTTCAATCTTGGCACTTATAGTGCCGCGCTTGTTGCTGACAGCGATGAGCCGCACATAGGCTTTGTTATGGGCATCCTCAATTGTGGCCGAAGCCACTTCTATCTGTTTGACCAACTTGCGCTCATAGGCGTCTACGGCATCCAGACGGAACACCATATGGTGCTTGTCTACGTGCGTAGCTGAGTAGCGAAGGGTGCAGATTGTGTTCATTGAGTCCAGAGCCGTCTTACCGGCGCCCTTGAGACCGCCGTCCACGCTCTGCGGCTCATCAACGATCAGTACTGGACGCGTAGCCTGGATCAGATCGATCGGCTTCTCGCCCCCTGTTTTCTCACTGTCCTTGTAGAGGTTGTTTACATCCTTTTTGTTGATAGCCCCGACCGTGACCACCATTATTTGGATATTGGAACTGGTGGCAAAATTGCGTACCTCTCCGAGCTTACTAGAGTCATACAAGAAGTAGTCATATGGCACCCCAGCATAGAGTCCTTTGAAATGGTCCTCAGTTATCTGCAGCGTCTTGTATACACCCTCCTTAATTGCCACTGAGGGCACCACGATCACAAACTTGCTGAATCCATAGCGCTTGTTCAGCTCAAATATCGAGCGCAAGTAAACATAAGTCTTACCGGTACCGGTCTCCATCTCCACGGTAAAATCGCCAGAGATCAATGAGCCCGACGGTGGAAGGCCACCCCGTAGCTGGATGTCCCCTAAGTTCTTATGCAACTCATCGTCCAGCAGCGTCAGGCGGTTACCGACGCCCAGGTCGGATTCTGCCATACCCAGGGTCAACTGCTCTGGCTGGGTACCGGGAAACAAATCATCAGCCGACTGAGTCGGCGTCTTCATCGTCACCGTAAACTCGGTACGGCATATTTCCTGCCCGCGAAAGAGGTCGCATACGGCATCGATAGCCTGTAGCTGGTAATCGAGGTCTGGTTCGAAATGTAGCTTCATGTATTGGCCCGCCTACAAACTGCGTACATTCTGGATGCCATGCTGCTCCAGGATCGCGGTGAGATTGGTTTTAGCCACATCGTCGGTAAAGGCGCTATCACGGAATATACAGGTAGTGTCGCCTACAGGAGCCAGCTCCTGATACCAGGAGACGATGCCTAGGGCCAGGGGCTCCACCTGGGCACCGGAAATTTGCTCTATCAGACAAGCCAATAGCACGCCGCCTCCTACTGCGTGCACCGTCATGCCGGCGATCTCCTTGTGCTCGATTGGGACACACAGATCTAGTCCCAATTTGAGTAGCAGTTCGTAGAGCACGTCTGCCTCACTGCGGCCGTCAATGATATGGTCTTGATGATCGAGCAGCATAAGTTCCAGATCTTCAGGAGTAGGGTTCCAGGCTCTAATATTGGAGTGGTCGAGTTTGAATACGCGAAAACCAGTATCACCGGGAAACATTGGATTTTCAGCCCTGATCTTTGTTGCAACTCGACGCAGCCGCTCTTTAGTCAATTCAGCAATGGTATCAAAACCCAACCTTTGAGTTCGCTCTGGAAGCTGCACGAGAATCCATCTGCGCGATGTAAGTTCCGCAACATTCAACTCAGAAACTGCGTGCCCTGTAGTACCTGTACCAGCAAAGAAATCAAGAATGAGATCATCACTGTCACAAAACATCCGTGTCAGCGACTGAACAAGCTCTATGGGTTTCGGAGTTTCAAAAATGTCATTTACTTCGGGAAAGAGCGCCTTAAGTTGCCGTTTGCCTCTCTGGTTGTTCCCAGATAACTCTTTAGTTAACCAGGTAACAGGCACAACCCTATTCGACACTTCACTTAAAAAACGCTTTGTTCTAGGCATGGAATCTCCTTTCGGACCAAACCAAATTCGATTGTCGGAAACTAGCTCCCTGTAGCTCTGTGGGGGGACGCTCCAACTGCGACCTGCTGCAGGCTTTACCTTCCGCCCACTTGGAAGTTCAATCTCATAAAAGTCTTGCTCCCGATACTCACGCCGCGTTAAATCTGATGAGGTCCAAAGACCCCGAGAATCGTTGTCTGGATTTGTATATCTATCATCTTGCTCCGCAGTTCGATCAAACCCCTTAACAATATTTTCGCTTCTCGCTTTCATATACGTTAAGACATAATCATGGGTAGCCGTGACATGCTTTTCATCATTGTCAGGCGAAATACGCTTCTGCCAAACGAAACAAGCCACAAAGCTCTCCTCACCAAAGAGTTCATTGAGCACGATACGAAGATGTGGCATCTCATTATCGTCAATACTCACACAAACGACCCCCCCATTTTGCAAGAGGTTATATGCAAGCTTGAGGCGTGGATACATCATCTTCAACCAGTCGGTATGAAACCGTCCGCTTGATTCGGTATTGCTACTGCGTTTCTGTCCGCCTTCCGCTTGCCCAGTCAGCTCCAAATAGCTCTTGATGTTGTCCTGGAAACTATCCGGATACACGAAGTCCTTGCCAGTATTATAGGGGGGGTCGATATAGATCAGTTTGACCTTGCCGGCGTAGCTCTTCTGCAGCAGCTTAAGCACTTCGAGGTTGTCGCCCTCGATCATCAGGTTCTTGGTGGTGTCCCAATCGACGCTTTCATCCGGGCAAGGGCGCAGAGTGCCGGTGCTAGGCGCCAGCGCCAATTGACGCGCCCGGCGCTTGCCGTGCCAGTTTAGTCCGTACTTCTCTTCGGCATCGGTGGCAGTCTGGTCCCCTACCAACGTCTTGAGCACATCCACGTTGACGGCCACGCCGTTGTGGCCCTCGGTGATCAACTCCGGGAACAAGGCCTTGAGTTGTTCAATATTGGCAGCCACAAGATCTGCGGAGTATGCCTCCGGGCTTTGCTCGTCAATTTTTTGCATCGTTGTAATTCCTTGTTTTACTGCCAGAAACGATCGGTCTGCCAGTCAGTCGGCAACCCCATAGCCAGCCTGGGTATGTCTTGAAATTCGTGTAACAGCTCACACAAACGTTGGTGCCAACTGGTGTGAGGACTGACCTGTTGCATTAAATGATGGAGTATCGCTAACACCACGGCGATACGGGTATGCTGACTCCCCTGGCGCAAGTACAAAGGCCAGCTAAAACTGGGATTTTTCGGTTGTTCTGGCTTGATCCCCAACTCTCGATTCCACAATCGGGCATGGTGTGCGCAGATATTTCGCACCATGGTCAATGTATGCAACCATGACTCCAACAAAGGTACGGGCACAACCAGCTTCTGACTCACTGCCTTTTTGTCACTATCTCGGGCCAACCCCTTATAAAGATGCGACAATTCACCCAAGGTGAGCTCTTCCAGCATCGCCCAGCCTGGCATCAAAGCCGGCTGATCATAAGTGAGAGAATAATGCCGAGGATAGCTTTCCTGAGCGCGCCGTTGCTTGAGAAGAGCCTTGTGGGCATTATCGGCCTGAGCCAGCCTCTCAATACGGTCGACTTCACGGTGATAATCCTGCAAGGCTTGCTGTTGTTTGCCAGCGATGGTGGCAACCAAGCGCGAATGATTATAATTATCCTTGAATAGGTTACGGTCGAGATACCAATGCACCCCGTGGGCTGGACCCAGATGGTTGGTGAGTGCGGCCCGCACCGCCACCTCGACACGCTCGAGCGCATCCATCACCAACAATCGCAGCCGGCGGTCGAAATCATAGAGCTGGCTTAGCTGGAGAAAGCCGCTCTCTGGTCGAAAGCGGTGGTCAAGATCATCGACGACCTGGAATGGACGCATATAGGGCGTAAGGCGGAAAAAGCTGACAGCCTCAAGAAAAAGCGCGGCACGCGTTTCATCCTGAATCCGTAGCCCCCTAGCTTGGAGCAACGCCACTTGATCGGCTACCGAGATGGCTGGCTTGGCAAAATGCATCATGCCATGCCCCATTGTTCGCCAAAAATTAAAAACCCGCGCGATTTGAGCGTGGCTGCCGGAGCAGTCATAGGCTTGGCGGGTGTATTGTCGCCGAGTATATGCAAACCGCGTATATAGAACAAGAGCCGATCCCAGGCGGATCCTAAAGGTTTGCAGGTGTTCACAACGCCTCCGATTGTTTGTTCAGCTCGGCTTGTACGCGTTTGAGGGCAAGATTCAGCTCTACCTGACGGGATACTTGTTTTTCCTTACTCGCTTGGCTACGCAATTGACTGACTTCGGCCTCCAACAGCTCACAGGACTGAAGGGCTTGGCGGCGCTTAGCCGCCTGCTCCGGGTTAGTCGCCGGACGGAACGCACCGGTTTTCATGGCGGCCTTCAGGGCATCCACCTTGTCGATCCAACCTTGATAGAGGGCGTTCAGATGACTCTGGGGTTGCTTGTTCAAAGCCAGACTGTGATAAAAATCGACCACGCTACTCGCGACCAAACCATGAGGAGGCAACGTAGCCACGACCAGCTCACCATCTATAACTACTTTTCCGGCTTCGCTCTGTGACCAGCGCTTGTGGGCCAGGGTCAGCAGCAATTGATCCCCATTCTGAATCAGTAACAACATTGGGTAAGGCACAACGCGGTGCAACAGCTCGGCCAGACGCAGGGCTTTACCGGCCTTATCGGACAGCCCACGGAGGGTGATGCTGAGTATCGCAAGCTCAAGATACTCCCGCTGATCGTTCCGGTACTCGGCTACGCCACTGATATTGGGCTTGATCGCGGCAAGCCACTGAATTTCCTCGATACCTTCATTGATCA
>JBDNIE010000024.1:0-6515 GCA_041688425.1 Halioglobus sp.
CACAGTCACAGTCACAGTCACAGGGTAATGATTTTTTCATTGGTGGCTCAAACGTCCCTTCCCACACCCGCTGCACAGTACTCTGCCCTAATGGATCCAGGAGAAGCATATTCGGCCAAACACTACACACCTGGTTGCACGATCTACTGTTGACGATACCGGCTCGGCGTTGCGCCGTTCCAGCGCACAAAGGCCCGCCGAAAGTTCACCGTGTCGCTATAGTTCAGCAGATGCGCTATCTCGGCGACAGTCAGCTCCGTGTCGGTAAGATACTCCCGGGCAAGCAAATCCCTGATCTGCTCGAGGGTTGCTCTGAAGCTGGTAGATTCAGCTTCGAGGCGGCGCCTCAGGGTACGCTCACTAACATAAAGGCGCTCTGCGACCTGCGAGATGTCGAGAAACTCACCGGCAGACTGGATCAGCAGACGACGGACATCGGTCGTGGTTTTCTGGGCACTATTTAGCCCGCGCAGCATCTCCTCGCATTGCTGATGAAAGAGCACATGCTCAGATGGATTTGCCGTTTTGACGGGTGTATCGAGAACCTGCGCCGGCAGAAACAATTGACTGTGTTCACAGTCGAAGGTCACCGACACGGGAAAAGCAGCTTTATAGCAAGCTGAGTGCGAAGGCCTGGAATAACTCAAATGTATCTCGGCACCCTCTACCTGGTTTCTATACAGAGAACTTCCCACTGTAGAAAGTTGCGCGAAGCTCAGTTCGGTTACTAGCTGTCGCTGTGCGGCAGTGCCCAGCCTTATGTCTGCGCGCAAAAATAAGCCACCCTCATGCTCATACGATGTCCATCTAGGCTCGAACAATACCTGCCCATAGCGAAGTAAAAGCTGAACGGCCTCTCGCAGATTGGCGCAGCTCATTAAAGCAAAACCAAAGCTGCCGTAACTGGCAATGCCTACTTGTTGCCCCAGACGTATTGCTAGACAGGGATCACCCGTAAGCTGCACTGCCGTTTCCAGTAGCGCCAACGATTCAGCACCCGCAAGCGCAGCCTCCCCGGAACCTGACGTCGTTGCACCCCTTAAGCGGGATTTGGAAAACAGCTGCTCGGAACTAACCCCTGCCTTCTCTAGCTCCGATATCAGCTGCTTGAAGAGGTCGGCTTGAACTCGATTTACTTTCATCTCACGCTCTTCTCATAACGAAAAAACTAACATGGCCGAATATGCTTCCATGCCTGTTTTAGCGGCCACTATAATAGATCACGGTTGAAATTGGGAAGAGACACTGTTCATGGGTGGTCCAGTAAAAAGGAACTCGAATGAAATCGAGCGTTAAGGCGGTTGCCAGCCTGGCACTGATCACCGCTATTGGCTTCGTATTGTTCAAAACCTTCATTGAAGAAGAGCGCCCCCATAACCCCAAGGTTTTTGGCCCGCCGGAGAAAACCCATTGGAAGCCGGTTGGCGCTCGCTCTGCGGGACAGCATAGCTACGATGTCATACCCGAGCCGGATGCCTTTCATGCTATACATGTTGGCGCGCTTAATTCAGATAATGTCTGGGTCGCCGCCGCCCCTATGTTTGAACTCGACTGGGTTGCAGAGCCTTCTTACTTCGTCGGTAACGGACCCGTCTTTGATAATGCAGGCAATCTATACTTTAGCCCACAGTTCTACCACGGCGACCGTGTGGCTGTGGTTTCTCTCGATGCCCAAACTGGCCAGCGACGTTGGGTGCTGCCACCCGACAGCGATAGAGAATCAAGCAGCCCTCCTTTCATACTGAACGACCCGGAAAACCCGGGATCTCAAATTCTCTATGTCGTTAGCTATACCCGCGCCATGGCCCTGCGACCAGACGGTTCAACGATATGGAGTACGGCCACCGGTTTAAGTCTTCCTCCCTTAAAGCCCGGCAAGAATTCATCCGCTAAACTTCATAGTTTCAACTATCACCCGGCGACAGATTCACTGGTAACAGTGTCCAAAGCAGGAGAGCTATTTGCCTTCAGCAGAAAGACCGGCGAACTGATAGCCCCTATCGGACAAATACCTGGCGCGCCTGCCATTAGCGGCACAGGGACGAAGGTTCCCGGGTTCATCATTAACAAAGTCGACCCACTGATGGATGCCGCTTTTGGTAAGACCGATGGTGGCTTAAGCCTTTTTTCCTCGGCGGTAAACTACCTCTATGGCGGTGGTGGTGTGGTGACCAACTTTTTCAGTATCGCCCCTGACAGTAGTCGGATTTATATCGCCGCCACCGCGGAAGATGCAGAGGATGGCACCGAAGACGGAAAGTCAGAAATTGGCGCGATTTACGCCCTCGACCTGGTTAACGACCTTGGTAACGACCTTGATGATGGCAGCGGTGTCCTCGAATTCCAGATAACAAACCGCGCAACATTTCAGGGCGGCACCGGATCAACCCCGGCGCTTAGCGCAGACGGCCAACGTGTCTATGTGTCTGACAATCTTGGCAATGTGATCGCGCTTGATAATGAATTGAATGAAGTGTGGCGAGTGGATGTTGGAGAGCCGCTGGTCGGCTCTATCTCAGTGTCACCGGATAATCGTGAGCTGTATGCCGTCACCGCCAACGACGTGATCAAGTTGGTCGACAGCGGTGACAGTGGCGCTGTGGAATGGACGGCTAAGCTGACCGGGTTTGATGGTTATGCCAACGTCGACAAACAAACCAATTCCTTAACAGCGACTATTACTGCCAATGGCGTGGTGATCGGAATTGGCGGTGGCAAGAAATTGCTAGGTGCCAACCTTATGTTGCATGTGGGCATGGGTCTACTGGATCGTGAAACAGGTGAGTTGCGCTACTTTGCCGAAGGACGAGAAGATTCACTCGCGATGAGCATCGTAGCCCCTGATGGCAGCATCTATGTCGCCCATTCACCCATACGGCGCGCTGTGGGCAAAGCCATGTATCCGGAGTTAACAGCAGATATCACGGGTGGTATTGCGCGTTACAAACCTATCCGCCTGGACCTGTTGGCACGCGATGCGATCTGCGCTGCCGAGGCGCGCGGCGCCAATGCCAGCACTCTAAATCAGGCAACAAAACTGGCCGCTATCAATACCGATATACGCCAGATAGCGGTACTGATTAAGCAAGCTAATGGTGCCATTAGCAACGCTGTCAGCGATGGCGACATGACAGCTGAGGATGCACGCACACTGGGTAATTTACTGGAGCAAAGCGCGGCCAATCTGACGCCGGCCAATCTGGAGCAAGCTGTTATGCCTATGACTTCTGCATGCGCTATGTTCGACTAGTTTTTGAAAACAGGGTGAAAACAGGGGACAGACCACAGTTTCATCCGCCCACGACCCACTTCTCCCCCAAGACCGTCGTAGTTTAATCGTGGTCTGTCCCGATTTTTCATCGTGGTCTGTCCCGATTTTTCCAATGGCGCTCTCATTTTCGTAATAACCCACTCCAAGGCCAGCACTGAATTTTTTTCCTGGCTCAATCGAAGGCAGGGCAGCCAGAGCACTTACCCCGGCGATACCACGATTAGAGACCCGAGCTGCATCATCCAGCTGGCTAACGTTTACGGCATCCGTGTCTTCAATTCCTGGTGCCAGATCACTAATTGTTCTTTGCATGAATGAGGAACCGACTGAGACAGTATTGCTTCTGCTGGCCACCGACCCGGCTCCTAAAGCAACGGAGTTTGCTTCACTTGAAAAAGCCCCATTACCGAGCGAAAGTGTATTTACACCCGCCGCTCGAGAACTCAAACCAAGCGCAGTGGAGCCTTCACCAGAAGAGGCGGCACCTTGCCCTACTGGCGTTGAGTAATCGCCCGATGCATTTGCCGATTGTCCAATTGCAGTAACCTTGCGTCCTGAGGCACTCGCGCTTTGACCCAACGACGTAGCACTACTTCCAGACGCTAAAGACGATTGGCCCACTGCAGAAGAGTTTAGGCCAGAGGCTAAAGCACCTTGACCAGAGGCCAATGAATAATCTCCAATAGCTGCAGTATCCTGCCCTACAGCCGTCGCGCTAACGCCAGACGCCAAAGCACCTTGGCCGATGGCGGTTGTCGCGATGTTGCTGGCCGTCGCACCTGAAAACAGGGGACGAAAACAGGGCGAAAACAGGGGACAGACCACGGTTTCATCAGCCCACGATTCACCTTTCCCCCAAGACCGTCGAAGTTTAATCGTGGTCTGTCCCGATTTTTCTTTGGTGGTCTGTCCCGATTTTTCTTCGAGACGGACCAGGCAATCTGGCAGCTAAACCCCGTCTACATTTTCTATACTTGCAATGGCGGCGTAATATGTGGAAATTGCGCGAGACTATGAACCCGGATATATTGAGGGGAGGGCATTTTCGTCGGGTGCCTTTGTTCGCCAGCGATGTCTGCACTGCCTGACGCTGCCGCCCGTGGGGTACTAATTTATGAAACGCCGTAAAAATTGCGGACCGACCAGGAGCTAAACGAGACGTGCGCTTTCATCATATTGGCTATGCTGTAGCCGACATCGAGCAATACCTGGAAGAGTTCTGTAAGCCGCTTTTTGAGCCCTTGAGCATCTCCGAGCCCGTCTCAGACCCCATTCAACAGGTGACGGTGTGCTTCGTGGAATTACAGAATGGGACAACTATTGAGCTAGTAGAGCCCATCGGCAAGGACAGCCCAGTTAGTCGCTTTGTGGGCACCACACGGGGAGGTTTGTACCATTTGTGCTTCGAAGTCGATGATTTGGACGCTGAGATAGCGCGCTTTCGGAAAAAGGGGTGCCTCCCTCTCAGTAAACCAGTTCCAGCTGTGGCATTTGGCGGGCGTCGCATTGTGTTTATGATGACCCCGCAACGAGATCTTATCGAGCTTCTGGAGGCGTAAGCTCGGGTGTGGGGGTTTGATTGGCTGCAATCGCACTGCCCGTTACGATTACCTCCATTAGTCCCTGTTTGACGGCATTGCGGAAGGGCCGGAGTACACGACACGATGGTTCGGGAGTTGCAACAACGAAGTGCCCAATATAGGTCTTGGTGGCATAACACCGCGTCAGAACTTAGCGCTAGCTGCTTAACTTTCCGCCGTTAACTTCGGTTAAAAATGGGCGGATGGCCGATCTGCCGGGGAAGCTGCTGTCCAGTGTGGCGGAGGTCGGTATTGGTATGCCACAAATCAATCGAGACAGCCGGCAGTTACAGGCTTGGTGCCGGACGCGCTACCGCACCGCCTTTGAGTATATGTTCCTGTATCCTTGCATGTGGAAGGTCGCTCAGGCACTCTCAACCCTCAGGAATAAAAGGCGAGGACTAAGTACGCAGTGCATCGATTTCAGCTTCAAGAGTCGTGCCAAGCTTGATGCCCATGGCGCTGATACACATTGTCTCTGCCCACCCAAAGAAAGTCTCCTCGAACGGAAGTGGCGCGCCGTCAGGTTGCGCGCCCAGAGTGATCGTATCTCGACGTGTTTTTATCTCGTCGCCCTCGCGCCAGCTGACTTCCATCCAGGATCCGTCAATTCCAGACCCGACGAACACTACGACCAGCGCCGTCTCAGCCTGATAGGCGCGCTCGATACCCGGCCAGAAAAACGCAGGAGGCTGCGGACCGAAATAGGCTACACCCCAATTATCGCCATAAAGTGTGCCACCTACCGTGGGTCCCGCACCGGTGACTCCTCGATGGGAATCCATCACAGCAGACAGCGAGGTCATACCCTCCAAGCTAGCTTCACCCACCGGTGGGTGAGCCAATACCGCTATCCAGTAAGGGGGCTGGTACCCGTCGGGCGCAGCGAAAAATGTCTTGGGGTCTTCTGGGTCGATCACCGGCGACAGGATAGAGTGCACGTTGTAGAGGTCGGGGCCGAGGTGGACCATCGGGTCGGCGAAGAACGACGGCCGACCAGAAAATCGAGGATCGGTCGGCGTGTATAAGGGGCCAGGGAACGCTGGCAGCGTAAACACTTGACCCCACATCCCTTGATCGCGCAACAACGGCATAGCCGCAGTCCCGCGGTCCTGAACCTTAGCGACCCGTGGAGATGTATCAATCCCCCAGGTATCCCGCTCACCGGCGTCCGGCATATAGGTAACAGCATCAGCCATATCCCACGAATGCGTCCATGCGAGGAGACTGTGCCACTGTAAGTTAGCACTTTTCTCCGGGACTCCGGATTGTGCGAAAGACTGGGCAGCACAAACCGACATTAGTAGTGCCATTATGGGTCGCATACTCGCCGAACTATCCATACACATCCTTATTATTATTAGTGGTGCGACATTAAAGTATAAGCAAATTAAATGCGCCATTGGCAAAAAGACAAGTTGTTGTCAAAAGAGGGGTTTCCGCACCAGAGCTAGGCGGCGACCTAGTCAACTGATTTCGCCTCGATTTCATCTTTCAATTTCACCCCGACAATCACCTGCAAAGTGGTAGTTGCATCCGCGCACGCGTCGCCCGTTTTCGTGGGCACACATCCCCAGCCTCAACATCATGTACAACATTTCGTCACGGCATAAACAGCCTTTCGTCCCAGTGGCGGCAGCCTTCCGGCCAAGCCTGCTTTAATC
>JBDNIE010000241.1:0-5106 GCA_041688425.1 Halioglobus sp.
CAACCTCAACACGGCTTACCCGATCCAGCACGCTATCCACGGGGCTTTTGAGTTTTGCCATGAAGTCGTTACTGCTTTCTCCCACCTGCGCGATTGACACCCCAATGGCATCCAGTGACGTAACAACTTCATTGACGCACTCTGCCGATTTTTCTGCCCAACCCTGCTGCTTCTGCAAAATGCTGACCATACGCTTACTGGCTGTTTCGAGCGGACGAACAATAGCCTGTAGCTTTTCTTCTATCAGCTCTGTGGGGTCGGGCATTGCCTGAAATGCGCTGACGGCCGACGACAATGATGTAGACAATTTCGTGCTTGCGCTATTCAGTGATTCAACGTTCCCGGTAAAAACACCCACTTGTGCAGAAATGTTAGTGGCGAGACGCTCCAACTCCTCGCTCAGCTTTTCAGAGCCCGTGGTGACTGCCGTGGAAAGCACCTCGCCCATTTTTTCCAGTGTGTTCCTGAAATGCTCTTCAAATGCCTCCCGGTCCTGGTCCATCTGCTTTCGTTGTTCGTCCCGGTTCTCCTCCAGCACCTGCCGGGTCACGGACGCGAACTCAACCATGGTTTCCCGCGAGCGTTCCAGATCTTTACGCAATTCGTCGATGGCATCCGCTACATGGAGTTTGGCTTCTTTTTCATACTCGTCGATCTCCTTATCCCCTTGTATCAACCAAACACGACCTAATACCCCGAAAATCGTAGTAGATAGCGCAATGGCGAAATCTGCAATCAGTCCGGTTTTTTCTTCCGAATTGACGCCAAACTCGAACAGCGCCAGTCCAAGACTGACTAATGTAAAAAGAAATCCCAGATAGTAAATGTTATCGCCAGCCCTTTCCGGCCGGTTGGTCTCATGATGGCCTCTGGCCAGCTGGGCAAAATAGAATGCCATGATTGACGCCGGGAGGAGGGTCACAACAAACTGCGGTACTGATAAAAGCAGCTTGAAAACAAGCATCAGTACTGCTCCTGTCAGGAAAAACCAAAGGAAGCGATTCGAGTCACTGATGTTTTTTTGCGCATTGACGGCGGACATATCGGCTACCTATTCTCCCCAGCGTTCAGCTGTTGTCAGGTTGGTTCCTGACTCTCGAAAGTAATTCCGCCAGTACTCAACCAGCGCTTTACCCTGCAGGCGTTCTTGTTTCTGGCGGGCAATGACCTTGATGTCCACCCTGTCGACGAACTGTAGATCTGACTTTAAATCCCTCAGCGTTGCTTCTTCTAGTATCTGACCTTCTCTGTAGTGGGAGGTTTTGGGCGTATTCTGCAGCATATCTGAAATTACGATCAGGCGGTGTTCATAGCCCGGCTCCGCTTCCTCGGCGAAATTTGAAACAGCGATTCCGCGTATGGACTCAATGATTGGAGATGTCTTAGCAGGGTCCGTATAGACGATTTTTCCGATGGTAGTATCAATCGGGTCGAGGAATCGCTCAGTAAACCGCTTGTTTGCCAGGCGGGGATTACCGGTAAACTCGTTTATGCCCTCACCATTTCCCGGATTACAAACCTCGATAACAGGAGTTGGGATGGCGCTGGCATCATTTTCACTCAGGAGGTAAACACTCAGCATCGCGTGCTGAGGTACTGAGTCTTCACGACTTTCGTCAGATAGTGACTGAATAAAGTGCCTAAGCTTTTGCTCCTGTATGAACGACATTTCATCGGTCAGGTCAATCAGCAGCGCGATTCGAGCATAGGGGCCGGAGTCTGGGCAGTATGTACCTTTGTCATAGGCAACGTGTGATTCGCTTGCAGTATAGTACCAGTACCCCACCCCGGCGGTAGCGAGAATTGCTACAATGATCAATGCTATGCCGATACAGTCTTTTGACGATAACCCACTTTTGGGTTGGCCGGGGCCGTGTGGATAGGGAATCCGCTTGCTCATCCGTTCATCTCATTTAATGTCCGCAGTGATCGCCTGTACGTTTTAGTAAGTTCCTGCTGGAGTGGCTCGAGCACTGACGTGAATTCTCCAATGGGTGGCATCTCCCTGGCTGCCGGCAATGCATGGAAATTGATTTCACGGTTATATTTCCAGTCATTGTGGAAGTGTCCTGGCGGGTCCGTCTCTCTGCCCGACCTGTTTTCCTCACGATAAACATGTAACAACCGATTGATACCCGATTCGATATTGTCGATCGACTCCATCATTCGATAGTTTAGTGTTTTCATTCGATCAAGAACCCGCAAATCTTCGTGGGCAGCCTGTGCAGCGAGTGTCAGGTGCTTGGAAATAATGTCGTCAGTTTCGTCGCGGAGTCCCTGTAGCTTTTCCTGTACCAACCAGTGATGGAATCCAGCAAGTTCACCGTGGGCGGCGATGTTTTTGCGGGTAATGCGGCCATAACCTGGATAAATATCGTCCATTAGCGACCAATCAACAGCCGCCAAACCAAAAACCAACAGGCCAAATAACAGCAACATAACTGACTTAAAGTCCCCAAGCGCCCAGGGCGCTTCGACAAACGTACGCAACGCGATCGCTCCAGCCTGTTCCGGAAACTCACCGCCTAATGCATTTCGATAATGGGCTACGAGCAGGTTAAAACAAATGGCGCCCGTCACAACCAGTAATACGGTTGCAACCCCAAAAAAATTTGCCAATTTTTTGTAGCATATACACCAGCGCACAGCCCAATAAAGAATAGCGCCCAGGAAAAGCCCGTTGATGAGACTAATCATGACAGCCTCGGTCCACCCCCCCAGCAAGCCAAACTGATTTCCCTCGGCCAAGAACACGGCATTGAGGAACGATTCTCCCACGAGTAGGATTACCATGAATCCAATCTGGAAAATTTTGGAGTCTGGATAGTTTGCGTCACGCTCCTCGAGTCCATTGTCGTGCCGGAACAGCTTTAGCTCCTTTTGCGCCTTTGCGACCTTGTCGCGTAGGTACGCGAGGTGCGCAGCATGGCGTTGCGGGAGCTCTGCTATTGACGACAGGAGGCTCTGCGTTTGCAGACTGGCATCGCTCAACATACCCTGCGGCGTCAATGCGGCCAGCCGCGCGGAGTAGGATTGATACTCCTGTTCGTAATGTTGCACATTTTCCTGAAGCAGATTTTTCCCCAGCTCCATGACCTCTGCCTCTACTGTGCCTGCTCGCGTGGCATCTGTCGCAGGAACCTCGCGCGCGCCATCTCTACCGCCGTGATGTTCGAGGCGCATCTTGTCCGCCTCCACATCAACATCCAAGTGCCGAAAACCCGCGCGTTTGCGATACGTAGTGTCTGCAGTGAGCGAAAAAAGACGTTTTAAAAACTCGATCATTCCCTGACTCCCGAAATTATTCGCTCTACCCCGATGTGGCTTGGAGAGCCCATAGGTCTTCCTTATAGATTTCTTGTAATCACAGTTGGACGCGCAGCATCAGGCTCCTTTGGCAGGTCTATCAGGGGCAATGAGCGAGTTGTACAAAAAATAAGTAACTGCATTGTCGGCATAACGTCATACAGTATCACTCAACCTTTCTTTCACAGAGAACATAATTCAGAAAACGATGGACCTGCCTGATAACCAGCGCACAGATTTCTCTCTTTTGTTCCCCGCGCCCCCCCCCCGACTCGCACCATGACTTCACTGATGCCCCGCTCGGGATTTTCCTCGATGTGGGCATTATTTCGGGAAGATAGCTCCACAGAATTAGATACAGTGTTTTAAACTGTCCAATTTGTTTTTGTAACAAGCGGTATCACTTCATAAAGCTCTACCTTTATTGGCGCTGAAAGGGGGCCGTCAGCTTCAAATAATGGAGTGGAAAGGACTCGTAAAGCTTCCTGCTCGGAATTTCTGACGTTTTCTAAGCAACATGTAAAGACGTTTGAATGGTTTTGGGATTCTAATGTCCCATTGCACTCTTGAAATAACTCCGCAATTATTCCCTGCTGGAGCCGATATTGCGTTGAAATATATTCAAGAAAGTCAACTTTCGACCGGATGCGAGCGGCTATCAAATGAATTCGTTGTTGCGCTTTTACGCCAACTTGGTGAGCATTGGTCGCATCCGATAAGTACTTTTCTGTCGCCCTTCTGTTCTTCTCGTAGTACTTATTGGCTTGGTCTGCAGCTGCAAAGAGAATTGGTGCCGCGACAATGCTACCTAGAACGAGAGTTCCGGCAGCCATTCCGCCGCCTCCGGCAGCGAGCGCCCCTCCGCCAAACCATGCTAGCGTCGCGTTACTAGCATATATTCCTGTAAGTGAGCCGATAGCAGTGCCAGTGGAGGCTGTCCCAAAAATTCCAACTGCCGTAAAAGCACCCATCGCTGCGATGCCGCCAGACGATGCTAGGGCGAGTGACTCTAGATTGAAGACAGAAAAGTCGCCTTTTTTAACAGAATTTGATGAAACGCCTACGGATTCATCAACAAGTAGCGGATTATCATTCGTACACTCAACTTGCTCAAATTTTCGAATTAGCTGCCAAATGTCAGAAGATGATGTTTTGAATTTGTCGAAAGCCTCCCTATATTTTTCTTCCCAAGTTGTAATTCTGTTTAAAGATTCATCGGAAAGCGTTTTTGTATCGTCGATATACTTTTTGGCGGAAATTTCCATTTCCTTGCATTGTTTCCGATTGACGAATGCTTCAGAAGTGTTGTCTATAATGTTGTACCAAGCCATATCCCCTACCCTTTTTATCCTTATTATGTTTTTCAGTCGTTTTTGCCGAGAAGTAACTAGCCATAGTTTTTGGGTTTCTTCTACAGCTTCGATGCAAGATATTGGGCTGTACTGTTTTTCCTCTTTCCATGATGGAGGAACTGCCAGCAATCATAGAATCGGCGAAGGAATGTTTGCAAGCGCTTTCGATTGTATCGACAAAACTATTTATTGTGTGGCTGCTCTTGCAGGGAAACCCACGGACATCGTCTTGTCCTGAACGGAAGTAGTCCTACGTCCCATGACGCCACCGGTAATCACCCCGATAAATAGTTGACTGATCCTGCCCACCAACGGTGGACACCTCACTAAGCGACTTTAGATGCCTCAAATGCCTCTGGGCTGATAAATCCATTGAAGCTGTGTCGGCGGGTTCGATTGTAATCCACTTCTATGTACTGGAATACCGTTTGTCGCATAACTTCCCGTG
>JBDNIE010000242.1:0-5098 GCA_041688425.1 Halioglobus sp.
CGTGTAATAGGGAGCAGCCTATCCGAATTCGCGCACCTTGTCCTCAAAGGCCGCAGTCGCTACTGAATAAAGTCCAGAATATAGTTTTCTGGTAGAAGCGCTGACACGACAAACTGTCATGCGACAAATTCGAAATGAGTGTTGGGATGGCAACGTCCTTTAGCCTCGAGACCGGCGCCAAACCGAGTAGCGCTTTTCGGGACACGCCGCGAATACACACCTATCGGCTCGCTTCGCGGGTGGCCGCCCCAACGGAGGGCCGCCCCACCCTCCATGGACTCAGACGGGCACTTCAATCTCTGCTCGCTTTGACGCCTGGGTCCTTCCGCTAAAAGTTAAAGCAGTACCATTCGACACTTACCGAATGGTACCGCCTTACACCCGGAAGCGGCACTCGGGCGGCGAACTGATTGGTATTGGTCTGGGACTGTACGAGGCAGGAAGCTGGGGGCGGCCTTCAGAGCGTTGTCTTTTTTTGCTCCGCCGCGCAGGATAATTCTGCAGCGCAACAGCAAACGGACAAAACAGAGGACAAAAAAATACTCTACTACCCGCACATCGGGCAGCAGAGTATGAGGCTTACTAACTGCGCGTTACTTTGTGGGCTTCTGAGCGCCGACGAGTATATCTACTCGACGATTTAAAGATCGACCCGCAGCAGTATCATTACTGGCAACCGGCTCGCGCTTACCCATACCTATGACATCGATGATGCCGGGAGAAATGCCGCCACCGACAAGAAAGGTCTTAACCGCTTGCGCACGCCGCACCGATAGCGCCTCATTGTAGGCATCACTACCCACACTGTCAGTGTGACCGACTACGTCGATGTCGCCAACAGACATGCCCTGGCCCATGATTATCTGACCAAGTTTTTGCAGCTCCACTTTACCTTGGTCCTTAAGCACGGACTTATCGAAGTCAAACAGCACTTCGGCAGAAACGGTGTGGGCCGTGTACTCCAACACTTTTGGCGTTAGCAGGGTGCTGGCAACAAAAGTAGACAACGCTGGGCCTGACGCAACAGCAGAGGCTGCCACCGCACTGTCACACCCGGAAGCATCAGTGAGACTGCTGATCATGGCATCGTGCTGCATGTCGCTACCGACTTTTACAGTGTGCACACAAATGTTATTCGGATGCTGTGATTTAAGCTCCGCAAGTGAGGCCATGACGACATCGGGATCGTTCCAGTTAAAGTCACTCACAATGATAACGGCGGTCTTGCCGGTGTCTTCTGCAAGAAGCGTCGTGGTTGCGTCAATAGCTTCTGCTATTGGTGTGGTACTGGCGGCACATTCCAGCGAGCCTAGCGCCTTGGCAAAGCCTGCCGCGTCGAAGGTGGCAGGACCGTAAAGGGTTGATGCAATACCGTAACCGATACAGGAACCGGTTGCGCCTTTACCAAACGTTATGATTGCAGACTGAAAATCCATGGGTGGAACGGCATTGCCGAAGCTGGCTGTCCAATCTTCAGCATTAAACATACGTGGACGCCCACCATCTTCCGCCTTCATGGAACCTGACGTGTCAAGCAGGACAACGAAAGTGTCCACCTTTTTCGTGTACGCATTTGCGTCAATAGGATCGCCCTGCTGCGCCACCGGCGTGTAGGGTGTGCTACTGCAGGCAGCGAGCGCCAGCAGCGGCAATGCCACTAGTAAATTTCTAACAGAATTTTTGTACATATTTCTCTCCAGTCTCTGAATGAACGAATCCGAGCTTTGCGTATGTTCGCAATAAAGATCGCGCTGGCAATCACTGACAGCGCGACAGCTCATCGGTCTAAGCGGGGCGTTGCGAGAATCATACACTGTGGCCGCTCGCAAAAGAATGCGTGCGCGCGAAGAAAAATAGGATTAAAGCCTTGTAGGAAAGGCGCAACGCGATTCGCAACGTCTACCAAACGCCACTCTTTGGGGCGCGACTTGCTAGTCGCGCACCGAACTGGTGCGCTATGTATACTTAAGATCACGGCGTTACCGATGATTTATTAACCGAAACTAAACTAAACTAAACTAAGCAAACTGCGGCAAAGGCGCGGAGCATTCAATACATGGTTCAAGTAGCACCACCACTGCTAACACCCTTAAAGAATTCCGCTGCACCCAGGCGCAAATTGCGCAGTGAGTATCCTCCCTCCTGAACAATCAACAATGGCAAGCCAAGCTCCGCCAACATTCTCCCGATGCGATACATGCCACGCGCACTGACATTGAAGGTGCCCGTAGGATCTCCTGCCATAATGTCAAAGCCCAGCGACAACAACAGATAGTCCGGCTTGAAGCGCCGTATTACACTGATAGCCTGCGTCAGCGTCTCACAGTAAGCATTGTCATTTACGCCGGGATACAGTGGGAAATTGCGATTGAAACCCAACCCATCGGCCTCACCCTTCTCATCACGATAGCCTGCAAAATACGGATAACACAGCGTAGGGTGACCATGAATAGACACAAACAACACGTCTCTGCGACGGTAGAAAATATCCTGGGAGCCATTGCCATGGTGGTGATCGATATCAAGAAATGCCACCTTGCCCGACGTGGAGAGATAATGCGCTGCAATGGCTGCATTATTGAAATAGCAAAATCCACCAAAAGCGCGTGCTTCCGCATGATGCCCAGGCGGGCGGCACAGTGCGTAGCATAACGAAGACCCCTTCGCGACGCGCTCGGCGGCGGTCAGTGCAGCATTCACCGCAATTCTGGCAGCCGTGTAGGCATTGGCGGTAACCGGCGTAAACGTGTCGATGCAATAATATCCGGCCTGACTCTCCCAGGACTTGGGCACGCGATCGGGCCTGCGCACCGGAAAGACGTTAGGATAAAGGAGTTGTCCACTTTCCAAATGCTGGGCGCCCTGCTTGAGAAAATTCAGCAGGTTCTGGCTATGCACTGCGGTAATGTGTTTTTCAGGAAAGGACTTGAGCTTGAACTCTTGCAAGGGAATAGTGGCCAAACCTTTCAGGATAGCGTGCACGCGCGCCGGTCGCTCAACATACCCTTTCTCGCGTAGATGATGAATTTGGTTGGCGTCTCCCGTACTGACAAACTCAAGCGTTCGCTGATTGGTATTGGCCGTGTGTACAATCGGTTTGATATAAACAGGCTCCCGCAGTTTGATCGGATCATCCTGCATTGAGTCCAATATGAGTGTTAGCTTGGGGTCGTCCTGCTCGATACCGGCCTTTGCAAATAAAATATTCGCAACCATCTTGCGCGCTTCCTTACGCGCCGGAGTTTTACCCAGTTCCAGATCATCAAAGACCAGATACGTGAAAAAACCCTGGTTTGCCTTATTCCAGCTGCGCTCATAGAGCGTATTGATCACGGGTCGCGCACCAAAGCGCTCATAAAAAGTAAGGCGACGCTGGTTGATCTGTAACTCGGACTTATCGACCAGTAGCCCCTCATCATCCGTGGGCACATCCATGAACAGACCTTTGCATTTGCGCTGCAGCAACAGTTCACAAGTAGCCTCATAGAGCGCCGTGCCGTAACCACGCGTATTTCTTTTTGGACTGGCGAGAATGTAGTCCAGATACGCATAGCGCTCACGCGCAAAATAGAAACTGAGCGCAAATCCCAGCACCCGATTTTTATGGCCTTCAGCGACCAGCAGAATAACATCAAAACCCTGCTCACTCGTAAACTTCAATAGCTCCACAATCCTCACCGCGTACTGCGGATAATACGCGAAGGCCTCCTGATAAATATTCAGTACGGCCGCTAGCGCTAACTGATTCTCTGGTGAGATCGCATCGTGTACCTGTCTAATCTTAAACATGGATCGTCTCTTCTTTGACGGTGGCATTGATCACTTATTGGCAATGCGTTGCTGCCACATCTGCAAGCCTTGTGCATTCAACTGCATGTCAAACACCAGATGATTTCTTATCTGAGCCTCGTCACCATTCGCGCCGATCTGGTAGAAAAGTTCCAACGTGTAATCGGTCAATCGCTTTTGCAGATCAATGGCATTGACCGAATCCACAACGGCAAATTCGCAGTAGGCCTTAATCTGACGCGTGAGCAGCTCAGACTTCTCAGCAGAGTAGGCCAGCTCCCCATAATGGGTCAGGTACATCCGCTGTGGCGAATAGCGTTTCAATATTTGCAACGATTCCAAATAGGTCACAGGGTCAAACTGGCTGGGCGTCGTGGAGGGCAATACAAAGTCCACCTCAGAAAACTGACACCATGGATAAGAAACGCCGAACATATCACCACTAAACCAACCGCGACTCACCTCGTCCCAAACACAAAAATGATGTTCCGCGTGGCCCCGAGTATGGCGAAACTCAAGTTTTCGCCCCGCCAGTAGCACCGTCTCGCCATCATCCATCTCACGGATACGAGCGACATCAACAGGTATAACCTCGCCATACAGAGTGTCGTAGAGTTCCCGGCCATAAACTTCCAACGCCGCCCCGATCAGGCGCGAGGGATCCGCCATATGCCTTGCGCCTCGCGGATGAATCAACAACTGCGCGTTCGGCAGCACCGCCATCATTGCACCGGCGCCCCCCGCGTGATCCAGGTGTACATGCGTGGGAATGACATAGCGCACGCTGCCGGGCTCAACACCTGATTGTTTCAGCACTTGCAATAGTGTCTTCACGCTATGGCTGGTCCCCGTCTCCAGCACAGCAACCTCATCGCCCTCCTCCATCATGTAAAAACTGGCCACACCCTCGCTTACATAGCCCGCATCGATACAGGTTATGCCGAAACCTAGTGCTCTAGATATCATCTTGTCCATTCTCTACAAATCCACATGCCTGTAACGCCACCTGTCGCGTCGCTCGACTTCCACCGTGTGTGCAACGGCTTCAGCGTCGTATATTCGATTGCACTTCAAGTTGAATCGGCTGCGCCAACTCTGCAGTGATGATCGCTTTGAGTTGATCTACCTGCGCGGCGTCCAAAGATTCACTCGAACTCAAAACCACCGATACCAGAGGCGGCTGTGCAAGGACGACATCTGCGTGATCCACGCGCACTGCCAACCCCTTCAACTGAATAGTGCCTGACGGCACTTGACCGAGGATACGTTCACGCTCAACGAGATGCGAAAAAGAAAAAGATAAGGGCAC